>NZ_CP029353.1:697500-1004413 GCF_003130795.1 Azospirillum thermophilum | reverse complement strand
GGCTTGCGCCCGGCCAGTTGCATCAGCTCCAGCGTCGCCTCGGTATGGCCGCGGCGGGCGTCGAGTCCACCGGGGTGGGCGCGCAGGGGGAAGACGTGGCCCGGCCGGGCGAGATCGTCCGGCCCGCAGTCGTCGGCGATGGCGGTGCGGACGGTGGTCACCCGGTCGGCCGCCGAGACGCCGGTGGTCACGCCGCGCTTCGCCTCGATCGAGACGGTGAAGGCCGTGCCGTGGCGGGCGGTGTTGACGCCGACCATCGGCGGCAGGTCGAGCCGGCGGAGATGCTCATCCGGCAGGATCAGGCAGACGATGCCCGAACAGTCCCGGATCAGCAGGGCCATCTGCTCTACGGTCAGGGTCTCGGCGGCGAAGATGATGTCGCCTTCGTTCTCGCGGTCCTCGTCGTCGACGACGATGACCCCGCGGCCCTCGCGGATGGCTTCCACGGCCAGGGCCACGCGCCGCTCCGGCGTGCCGAAGCGGGAAAGAAGGCCGGTGTTGCTGTTGCTATGGATCTGATTCACGGTTCTCACTCCAAAACAAGGGGCGAGCCTTAATCAGGGCGTCAGGAGACGTACGCCGGCACCGGGAACCATGGTCCCCGGCACCGCCGGTGCAGACGTACGGCCACGATGCCCGCAAGCGTGTTGCGGGATGCGGTCGTCGTCGGCTCGTCCTCTTCCATCCGGACTGTAACCGTCGGCCCCGGCCTCTCACCGGGTCTGCTTGACCCCGCCGGCCCCGGAAGGGATCGGCGGGCGCTCGCGGGCTCCCCCTCGTCGCCGAGGAGATACCGCCGGTCGGGATTTCCACCCTGCCCTGAGAACAAGCATCTGTTGTGCCGCCCCGACGGGACGGCGCGTCAAGGCTGCGTCCGGCAGGGCCGTCCTGTCAAGATCCGGTTATCCTTCGCTGCGGCGGAGCAGATAGTCGAGGCCGCCGAAGCGGAACCAGCGGTAGCCGTAGGCCTCCAGCACCAGATCGTGGCGCCCGTCCTCGTCCGGGTCGCTGTGGTCCTCGCTCAGCAGGTTGACGAGGCGGGGCGACTTGCCCTCGCCATGGACGACGAGCGAGAGATCCTGCGGCCGATCCGACAGGTTATGGATGACGACGACGGAGTTGTTCCGCCAGTCGTACCGCATCGCCAGAACCTCCGGCCGGTTGGTGTCGAGGATCCGGAAGTCGCCCCAGCCGATCTCCGGACACTCCTTGCGCATGCGGATGATGCGCTCGGTCCAGTTCAGGAGGGAGGACGGGTCGCGGCGCTGGTGGGCGGCGTTGATGCGCTGATAGCCGAAGGCGCCGCCGCTGATGACCGGCAGGACCGGCGTATCGGATTTGGTGAAGCCGCCCTGCGGCTCGTCCGACCACTGCATCGGCGTGCGGGCGCAGTTGCGCTCCGGCAGCGAGAGGTCGTCGCCCATGCCGATCTCGTCGCCATAGCGGATCACCGGGGTTCCCGGCAGGGTGAACATCAGGCTGTAGGCCAGCTCCAGCCGGCGCTGATCGCCGTTCAGCATGGGCGCCAGCCGGCGGCGGATGCCGCGGTCGTAGAGCTGCATGCCCGGCTCCGGCCCGAAGGCGGCGAAGACCGTCGCCCGCTGCGCGTCGGTCAGCCGGCCGAGGTCGAGTTCGTCATGGTTGCGCAGGAAGCAGCCCCACTGGGCGGAGGCCGGGCGCGGCTTGGTCGCCTCCAGCGCCTTGACGAGCGGTCCGGCATCGGCGGCCGCCATCGCGTAGAACAGGTGCTGGTTGACCTGGAAGTTGAACATCATGTGCATGCGGTCGCCGTCGCGGCCGAAATACTCCATGTCGTCCTCCGGCAGCACGTTGGCCTCGGCCAGCAGCATCGCGTCGCCCTGGCGCCACTGCACGAACTCCCGGAAGGTCCGCAGCATGTCGAACTGCTCCTCCGGCCTGGTGACGTCCGGTCCCTTGGTGGCGATGATGAAGGGCACGGCGTCCATCCGGAAGCCCGACACGCCGAGCTCGATCCAGAAGCCCATGATCTTCAGCAGTTCGGCCTGCACCTCCGGATTGGCGGTGTTGAGGTCGGGCTGGAAGTCGTAGAAGCGGTGGAAGTACCAGCCCCGCGCCTGCCGGTCATAGGTCCAGGTCGATTTCTGGACCCCGGGGAAGACCATGCCCTGGTCGGCGTTCTCCGGCTTGCGGTCCGACCAGACATACCAGTCGCGATACTTGGAGTCGGGACCCTTCCGGGCCGACTGGAACCAGGGATGCTCGTTCGAGGTGTGGTTGATCACCAGATCGATGATGACCCGGATGCCGCGCTGCTTGCAGCCGTGGGTGAACTCCACGAAGTCGCCCAACGTGCCGTAGCGCGGATCGACATTGTAGTAGTCGCTGATGTCGTAGCCGTCGTCCTTCATCGGCGAGGGCTGGAACGGCCCCAGCCACAGGCAGGTGACGCCCAGTCCCTGCAGATAGTCGAGCCGCCGCTGCAGCCCCTGGAAATCGCCGATCCCGTCGCCGTCGGAATCCATGTAGGTCGCCAGCGACAGGTTGTAGATGACCGCGTTCTTGTACCAGAGGTCCTTGATCATATCCGCCCCTCCTTGTTCAGGGCGGACAACAGGGGCGCCGGCCGTCAGTCGCGGGCGAAGGTCAGGAAGGCGACGCGGGTGTCGCCGTAGCGCCGCTCGTCCACCGCCGAGAAGCCGGCCGGCAGGGGAAGCGGATCGCCTTCCGCCACCTCGACCACGGCGAGCGCCCCGGGAGCGAGCCAGCCGGAGCGCGCCAGCGCCTCCAGCGCACGGGGCGCCAGATCCTTGCCGTAGGGCGGGTCGAGGAAGACGAGATCGCACGGCTGCCGCGGTGCCGGCGGCTTCGTCACGTCGGCCCGCAGGATGGTGGCGTTCGCCTCCTCCCCCAGGGTCGCGACGTTGGCGCGCACCGCCTCCAGCGCCGCGCGGCCGAGGTCGAGGAAGCTGCAATGGACGGCCCCCCGCGACAGCGCCTCCAGCCCCAGCGCGCCGGTGCCGCAGAAGCCGTCGAGCACCACCGCCCCGTCGAGGTCGGGCGCCCAGGCGGCATGAGACAGGATGTTGAACAGGGCCTCGCGCGTGCGGTCGGTGGTCGGGCGGGTGTCCCGCCCCTCCGGCGCCACCAGCCGCCGGCCGCGATGCCTACCGCCGACGATCCGCACGGGGCCGCTCCGTCCGCGCACCGCCCGCAGCGCCGCCACCCGCCGGCCGGTTCGGTCCGGCGCCGCGCGGCTTCGGCCCCCGCGGGCCGCTCTTGTCCGGGCCGCTCCGGTCCGGTCCCGCCTTGGCGCGGGCGGGCCGGGAGTCGGTCATCCTGGCCTGATCCGCCTTGGCCTGGGTCGGCTTGGCCGGAGGCGCCTTGCCAGCCGGGGCCGGCCTGGAGTGCACCGGCTTGCCCTGGAACGGCCTGCCCTCGGCCGCCTTGGCGGAAGCGGGCTTGGTGGCCGGCCGGTCGGTCTTGCGGGCAGCGGGGCCACGGCGCTTGTCGTCGCCGGCCTCGCGGCGCTCCTGCAGCTCATGCCGCTTGGCGGCCGAGCGCGGCGGGCGGGCGGCCTTGCCGGCCGGTTCGGGAGCCGCCGGGGCGACCTTCACCGGCTCCGGCCGGGCGGTCCGGGCGGGCTCCGCCGCGCGGGCGCGGGCGCGCTGCTGGGTCGGGGTCGCCTCCTCCTCGGCCTCCTCGCCGGTGAAGAAGCGGGAGACCTGCTCCTTCACGACGCGGCGCGGAACCTCCTCCACCGCCCCTTCCTCCAGCTTGCCGAGCTGGAAGGGACCGTAGGCGACGCGGATCAGCCGGTTGACCTGCAGGCCCAGCGTCTCCATCACCTTGCGGATCTCGCGGTTCTTGCCTTCCTTCAGGCTGACGGTCAGCCAGGCGTTGCGGCCCTGGATGCGGTCGAGCACCGCCTCGATCGGGCCGTACTTCACGCCCTCGATGGTGATGCCCTTCTGCAGCGCGGCCAGCCGCACCTCGTCCACCTCGCCGAAGACGCGCACGCGGTAGCGGCGGGTCCAGCCGGTGGTCGGCAGCTCCAGGAAGCGCGCCAGCTCGCCGTCGTTGGTGAGCAGCAGCAGCCCCTCGGTCGTCAGGTCGAGCCGGCCGACCGACACCACGCGCGGCAGCTCCGGCGGCAGCCGGTCGAACACCGTCGCCCGGCCCTTCTCGTCGCGCGCCGTCGTCACGAGCCCCGAAGGCTTGTGGTAGCGCCACAGGCGGGCCGGCTCCGGCTCCGGCACCAGCTTGCCGTCCACCTGCACGAGGTCGCCGGGACGGACGACGCAGGCGGGGCTGGCCAGCGTCTGGCCGTTGACCGCGACGCGGCCCTCGGCGATCCAGCGCTCGGCATCGCGGCGCGAGCAGAGGCCGGCGCGCGCCAGCCGCTTGGCAATACGTTCGCCACCGTCATGGTCGGCGGCGGGAGAGGTGTCGGTCTTTCGGGCAGTCATTGGCGGACCATACGGCCTGCACCGTCCGCCCGCAACCGCGACTCTGCGGCGGGCCGCGGGATTCTGCGGCACACCGCCCTTTCCGGCGGGCCGGACGGTGCGGATTGGGCGCGCTGTGCAGGACACTTTCGGCGCACAACGGTCCAGGGCGCCGCTTTTCCGTTCCGGATCAAGCGGTTACCGCGGATCATAGGTGTACCGTCATTGTGCATCGCCTGCACGACGCCGGCAGCGAGGCTTGGGTGTGGGCAGGGACCGGGCGTTGATGGCACGAGGATAGCGGAGAGAGGGAAACGGAGCAAGAACACCGTCCATTCGCCCGCCGGCAGCGGACCGGGAGTGCGGCCTTGACGGCGGGTGCCGGCGCTGGGCAGGCTGCGGCGCATGCGCATCCCCTCCCCCATGGACATCGCCTTCGCGGAAGCCGAGGCCGCCGCCGCCCGCGGCGAGGTGCCGGTCGGCGCCGTGGTGGTCGATCCGGCGACCGGCGCCGTGCTGGGCCGCGCCGGCAACCGGACCGAGGAGCTGAACGACCCGACCGCCCATGCCGAGGTGCTGGCGATCCGCCAGGCCTGCGCCGCACGCGGCGAGCCGCGGCTGCCCGGCTGCGACCTCTATGTGACGCTGGAGCCCTGCGCGCTGTGCGCCGCCGCCATCAGCTTCGCCCGGCTGCGGCGGGTCTATTACGGCGCCTACGACCCCAAGGGCGGCGCCGTGGACCACGGCCCGCGCTTCTTCGGCCAACCCACCTGCCACCATGCACCGGACGTCTACAGCGGCTTCGCGGAAACGCGGGCGGGGGCGATGTTGCGGGAGTTTTTCAAGGACCGCCGTCGCGGCTGATGCGGGCCGTTCATCGGTGTTCCGGGTTGCGGCGACACCCGGATGAAACACCGTGCAACACCATGAAACATGGGATTGCTTGATGTTGCACGGGCGCGCCGGGCCGGACATGGTGAGTTGCGGAGCGGGTATGCGGTCGGCCTCCGGCGCGGCAAATCAGTGCTTATTTTCCTATCATGGATGCAGCGGCGCTTCCACCTTTCTGTGCAAGGGGGGGGCGCAGAGAATTGAGGGAGAACGCGTCCGGCCATTGCCGCGCGGCGCCCGGTTGCATATGATGGACTTCACGCAATTTTCAGCGCCAGCATGCCGCCGTACGACCTGCCCAGCGATGTCGCGCCCAAGCCGGCGCCGCCTCATCCGGCGGCGGACAGCGCGGGCTTGGATAAGCTCGAAGCGGCGTTAAACGACCTGAGCAAGGCGGCGGCGGCGCAGTCGCTGACCTACCTGCTGCTGTGGATCTACCTGATCTTCACCGTCACGGCGGTCACCGACTACGACCTGCTGGTGGAGAAGCCGATCAAGCTGCCGGTCTTCGATCTGGAGGTCGGGCTGGTGAAATTCTTCATCGGCGCGCCGGCCCTGTTCTGGCTGGTCCAACTCTACATGGTCCGCAAGGTGGCGGTGATCGCCGACGCGATCCGCCATTACCTCACCTTTGCCGAACGGGAGGCGGCCAAGAGCGCCGGCAACCCCGGCGCGGTGCTGGAGGCACTGCGGCACCGCGTCGACGGCTTCGTCATCACGCGCCTGCTGGCCCGGTTCGAGGCGGTGCGCTGCGGAGACGGAAGCGGCCCGGCGACTCCGCCGCTGCCGCAGGCGCTGACCGTGTTGGCCGCCGCGGTGACGCTGGTGCTGGCTCCGGTGCTGCTGCACGGCGCGTTCCAGATCCGGTTTCTCGCCTACCAAAGCGAGGGCATTACCTGGTGGCACCGCCTCTGCCTGATGGCCGGCTTGGCGCTGTCGGCGGCAACGGCGCGGGAAGCCGGACTGACCTGGGAGGACACGTTGCGGGCGCTGCGCGCCATGCTGGTCGGGTTGTTCGGCGGATTGGTGCCGCGTGGCGCTGCCCAGCCGAAGGGGAAGGACGGAGGTCGGCTCGACTGGGCCTCCCGTCGTCTTGCCGCCATGGTGGCGTCGGCCATTCTCGCCGTTTCCCTGCTGGTTGCCACCACTCCAGGCGAATTTCTGTCCGACGGCGTTGTCATCGAGGGTTCAACGCTGGGGGATTGGCTGACCACGGCAGGGCTTCCCCGCACGCTGAAGCCTCGCGCGCCCCACACAAACATGGTCGCGGCGCAACCCGGCGGTGGCGATACCGCAGGCACGATCGTTCCCGGACCGCTGCCGTTGAACCTCAGCCACCGCGACTTTTCCGGACGAAGCCTGCGCAGAGCGCAGTTGTCAGGTGCCAACCTGAAAGGAGCGGTGTTTCGGGGCGCCAATCTTCAAGGAGCCGACCTGTCTGACGCCCAACTCCAAAGCGCATTGATTCGGGAAACAAATCTGAATGATGCGAATCTGTCCTCCGCGGATATGGATGGCGTGATCGTGTATCGATCGCAAATGGTCGGCGCAGATATGAATTGGGTTAATCTTCAAAAATCTAAGATTTATGAAACAGACCTGAGCAAAGCGGACATCGCTAATGCAAATCTTCAGAAATGCCAGATCACCGAATCGACGTTACAGGGCGCCAATTTAGCATCGGCCACACTCGACGGCGGCAACCTTGTTCAGGTCAACCTAAAAGGAGCAACCTTCTCAGACGCCAGCCTTCGCAAGGTTGGCATCTACGATGCCCAGATGCAAGGGTCAGATCTGAGCAATGCCAAACTACAAGGCGCAGAAATTTTTAACGCGTTCCTTCAACTGTCAGATTTCAGCTTTGCACAAATGCCAGGGGCGGATTTATCACGTGCTCACCTGGAAGGCGCAAACTTTTTCAAGGCCAACCTCATGGGGGCGAATCTTTCGAGAGCGGTTCTCCACGGAGCTTATTTGTACAGATCAGACTTGAGAGGAGCCAATCTTTCAGGCTCTCAGCTTCAGGGCGCCGATTTCTCGGAATCTCATTTACAGGGAGCAAGTCTTGACGGAGCCGCGACCTGGAAAACACGAGCGCACGGCGCAAACATCACCGCGGTTCACTTTCGCAACGGGGCTGAATTACAAAACGAATGGATGGAAGAAGATCTAGGATACCAGATAATACAATGGATCGATCAGACACCGGACAAAAAAATCCTCACGCCAGAAAGGAATCCATCACACGATTTTTACCTAAGATCATACAGGATCTTGGAATTCATGAAACAAGCTAATGACTCATTTGGCGGAATTAGTTTTCACGATTACTTACAGATTGCATCTAAAGCAATGACGCCCACTGGTCGCAGCGTGTATATGACCGACTTGGCCTGCAACGTCGAAGACGGGGATTACGTTCTAAAAGCGACAATCCTGCGCTTGGTCCGATCCGATTACCAAGCAGACGCGGAGAGCGGCCTGACGGCATGGCCATTGGCCGCCGGCATTGCGGATTCCAAAGGATGCCCTGCGGCCGCCGGGCTGAGCGATTCCGACCGCGACTTCCTTGATGCTTTGGCAAACAGATAGTCGGCTGAAGCGAGGCGGGCCTCAGGCGCCATCCTGTGGAAAGCGAAGCGGGGCGCCCTTACCGCCCCACCGCCCGCCAGCCGATGTCGCGGCGGCAGAAGCCGTCCGGCCAGTCGAGCGCGTCCACCGCGCGGTAGGCCCGCGCCTGCGCCTCGGCCACCGTCGGAGCCAGCGCCGTCACGCCGAGCACGCGGCCGCCGGTGGAGAGCACCCGGCCATCCTCCGCGCGCTTCGTGCCGGCATGGAAGACGGTGACGCCGTCCACCGCCCCGGCGGCGTCGAGGCCGCGAATCTCCGTGTTCTTCACATAGTCGCCGGGATAGCCGTTGGCGGCCATCACGACGCACAGCGCCGTCTGGTCGTGCCAGCGCAGGTCGATGCTGTCGAGCACGCCGTCGGCGGCGGCGACCAGGGCCGCCAGTGCGTCGGACTTCAGGCGCATCATCAGCGTCTGGCATTCCGGGTCGCCGAAGCGGACGTTGAACTCCAGGGTCTTGGGCACCGGCTCGCCGTCCGGACCCCTGACGATCATCAGGCCGGCGAACAGCACGCCCTTGAAGGGCTTGCCCTCCGCCGCCATGCCCTTGACGGTCGGCAGGATGATCTCGCGCATCACGCGGTCCTGCAGGGCCGGCGTCAGGACGGGGGCCGGGGAATAGGCGCCCATGCCGCCGGTGTTGGGGCCGGTGTCGCCGTCGCCGACCGCCTTGTGGTCCTGGGCGGAGGCCAGCGGCAGGGCGTTCTGCCCGTCGCACAGCGCGAAGAAGCTGACCTCCTCGCCGTCGAGGAACTCCTCGACCACCACCTCGGCACCGGCGGCGCCGAACCGGCCGCCGACCAGCGCGTCGTCGATGGCGGCGAAGGCCTCCTCCTGCGTGCGGGCGACGGTGACGCCCTTGCCGGCGGCGAGGCCGTCGGCCTTCACCACGATGGGGGCGCCGTGCTTGCGCACATAGTCCTTGGCGGCGGCGGGATCCTTGAAGCGGCCATAGAAGGCGGTCGGCACGCCGTACTTGGCCAGGATGTCCTTCATGAAGCCCTTGGAGCCCTCCAGCTCCGCCGCCGCGGCGCTGGGGCCGAAGGCCTTGATGCCCTTGGCGGTCAGACGGTCGACGAGGCCGAGGACCAGCGGCCCCTCCGGCCCGACGACGACGAAGTCGATCGCATTGTCACTGGCAAAGCCGACCAGCGCCTCCACATCCTCGGCAGCGATGGCGACGCATTCGGCGACGCCCGCGATGCCGGCGTTGCCCGGGGCGCAGTAGAGCGTGTCACACAGAGGGGAGTTGGCGATGGCCCAGCACAGGGCATGCTCGCGCCCACCGGAACCGACGACCAGGACTTTCATGACAGCGACCCCTTCCGCGCTTGTTGCCGACACGGCGCCTTGTATCATGGCCGCACCATGACTCAAGATTTTGATGCCCCCTCCGCGTCGCAGCCCTCCTCCCCGCTGATCGCGGCCGAGCCGCGGCCGGGATCCAACCTGCCGGAATACACGGTCGGCGACCTCGCCCGGCGGCTGAAGCGGACGATCGAGGACGAGTTCGGCTTCGTCCGGGTGCGCGGCGAGATCTCGCAGCCGAAGAAGCACAGCTCCGGCCACTGCTACATGCGCCTGAAGGACGACAGCGCCGTGATCGAGGCGGTGTGCTGGCGCGGCACGGTGGCGAAGCTGGCCTTGCGGCCCGAGGAGGGGCTGGAGGTCATCGTCACCGGGCGGATGACGACCTATCCCGGCCGCTCGCAGTACCAGCTCGTCATCGAGTCGATGGAGCTGGCGGGCGAAGGCGCGCTGCTGAAGATGCTGGAGGAGCGCAAGCGGCGGCTGGCCGCCGAAGGGCTGTTCGATCCCGCTCGCAAGAAGCGCATCCCCTTCCTGCCCGACGTGATCGGCGTCATCACCTCGCCCACCGGGGCGGTCATCCGCGACATCCTGCACCGGCTGAACGACCGCTTCCCGCGCCGCGTGCTGCTGTGGCCGGTGGCCGTCCAGGGCGAGAGCGCCGCGGCCCAGGTGACGGCGGCGATCGAGGGCTTCAACCGCATCGCGCCCGGCGGGGCGGTGCCGCGGCCCGACCTGCTGATCGTGGCGCGCGGCGGCGGCTCGCTGGAAGACCTGATGGCCTTCAACGAGGAGAGCGTGGTGCGCGCCGCGGCGGCCAGCGTCATTCCGCTGATCTCCGCCGTCGGACACGAGACCGACACCACGCTGATCGACTTCGCCGCCGACCTGCGCGCCCCCACCCCGACCGCGGCGGCGGAGATGGCGGTTCCCGTGCGCGGCGAGCTGCTGGTGCAGGTGGCCGACTGCCAGCGCCGGCTGCTGGCCTGCGCCAGCCGTGCCGTGGAGGACCGCCGCCAGCGGGTCGAGGGGCTGGCCCGCGGGCTGGGCGATCCGCGCGCCCTGCTGGAGACCCATGCCCAGCGGCTGGACGACCGGGCGGAGCGGCTGGCGATGGCCGCCGCCGGGCTGGTCGAGCGACGGCGCACCCGCGTCGCCGAGCTGGGCGCCAAGCTGCGCCACCCGCGCGAGAAGCTGATGCAGGCCGGCCAGCGCCTGGCGTCGGAGGCTCGCGCGCTGGACGGGGCGCTGCGCCATGCGGTGACCACGGCGCGCGGACGCTATGACCGGGTGGCCGGGCGCCTGTCGCTCGGCCCGGTGCGGATCAAGGCGGGCGAAGGGTCGCGGCGGCTGGAGGATCTGGCGCCGCGGCTGGCGCGCGGCTACGGCAAGGTGCTTGAGGCGCAGGCGGCGAAGCTGACCGCCACCGGGCAACTGCTGGAGAGCTATTCCTACAAGGGGGTGCTGGCCCGCGGCTTCGCCCTGGTGGAGGATGCCGAGCGCAGGCCGCTGACCCGGGCCGCCGACGCCCTGCCCGGCATGGCGGTGACGCTGGTCTTCGCCGACGGCCGCACCGGCGCCGTGCTGGAGGGCGGGGAGCCCAGGCCCGACACGCCGCCGCCCGCCGCCCAGCCGGGCCCGCACAGGACCGAGAAGAAGGCCGAGCCGAAGAAGCCTCGCCCGGTGCCGCTGCAGGGCACGCTGTTCTGACGGGGTGCGGCGCGCCGGTTGAGGAATCGAGGGCGTTCAGGTGGTGGCGACGATGACGTGCGCCTGGATGCCACCGTCGATCGGGCCATCCCCGAAGCGCCGCGCGAGGGTCTGGGCCACGAGGCCGGTCACCTCGTCGAGACGGGTCGCGTCCCTCGCCTCGATCTCGTGACGCAACGGCGTTCCCTTGCAGAAGCCCATGGCAGGATCGGTGGGCGAGGCGGCCCGGCTGCGCAGCGCCACCGTTTCCATCTCCACATGGGTGAAACCGGCCTCGCGGAGATCCCGGTCGATCCGCTCCCTGTCGTTGTACCCATGGGGCGTGCGGGCCAGGAAGCTGGGCGGGTCCCGCGGGAAGGCCGCCGCGACGGCCGCATGCACGACCGCCGGGATCTCGTTCTCCTCGATGCGACCCCACACGCTGAACAGGAACCGGCCGCCCGGACGCAGCACCCGGCGCGCTTCGGCGAAGCCGGCGGGCTTGTCCGGGAAGAACATCGCTCCGAACTGGCAGACGACGGCATCGAAACTGGCGCTCTCGAAAGGGAGAGTCAGCGCGTCGGCCTGTCGCCATGCCACCTGTGGTGCGTCCAGACGCTGTGCGGCATGGTCGAGCATCGGCTGGTTGAGGTCCGTCGCGGTGATGGCGACGCCCGGCGGAAGGGCGTGGGCCAGGGCACGCGTCAGGACCCCCGTTCCGGCCGCCGTCTCGAGAAGGCGCCCCTCGAAGCCCGCCAGCCGCCCGGCCAGATCAAGGGCATAGGGCTCGAACAGGAATGGGCCGAGGTAGCGGTCGTACAGGGCCGGGATCGATCCCGCGAAGGCTTTGTCCGCTTCGGTCATGACGCTCACCGTGAGCCATGCACGCAAGGACCCAGCCTATTCCCTGCGACGGACGCATGGCGACTGCGATTCGGGGGTCCGGACCTGCTCGTTGGGTGCGCCATCCGACGAAATCACGATGGATGATGGCGCGATGGATGACGGCAGGCGCCGCTGCCCCGCCCGGATCTGCCCGCCCGCCCCGCTCGCGTCGATGTGACGCACCGCGGCCGCCGTGATCGCCGGCCTACCGCCCCTTGCGCCGGGCGGCGCCCCCTGTTCTGATATACTAATATGATTTGGTATGTCGGAGTGAATCCAGGCGGCTCCGCCGGGCCTTGCGGCCGGACGGACCGCGAAGGGAGTGACCAGGGATGATGTGTCTGAAAGCGCTCTTCCGGCGGTTCGGCCGGACCGCGACGGTCGCGGTCGTCGGCGGCACCGCGATCCTCGCCGCCCTGCCGGCCGTGTCGTCCACCGCCGCGGCGGCGCCGCTCGCCGACCAGCAGGAGATCGTCATGTGGCCGAAGGGGCCGCCGGGCTCGGCGCAGTTCCCGGCTCCGCAGCAGGTCCTCGAACGCAGCAAGGATCCGGCGGTCAGGGACCGCGCGGTGCTGGCGATCACCACCCCGTCGCTGCTCGTCTACAAGCCGGCCCACCCGAACGGCACGGCGCTGCTGGTCACCCCCGGCGGCGCCTATCAGCGGGTGGTGATCGACAAGGAGGCGGACGAGATCGCCTCGCGATTCACCGACGCCGGCGTCACCATGTTCCGGCTGGTCTACCGGCTGCCGGGCAAGGCGCAGGCGACCGACGCGCCGCTGATGGACGCGCAGCGGGCGCTGCGCCTGATCCGCGCCAACGCGGCGGAGTGGGGGCTGGACCCGGCGCGGATCGGCGTGCTGGGCTTCTCGGCCGGCGGGCATCTCGCCTCCCAGCTCGCCACGGGCTTCGAGCGCAAGGTCTATGAGCCGGTCGACGCCGCGGACGCGGTTTCGGCCAGGCCGGACTTCCTCGCCCTGGGATATCCGGTCGTCACGATGGACGAACGCTTCACGCACGCCGTCTCCCGGCAGGAGCTGATCGGCGACAGCCCGTCGCCGGAGACCGTCGCCGCCTATTCGACCGAGCTGCGGGTGACGCCGGCGACGCCGCAGGCCTTCCTTTTCCACGCCAACGACGATCCGGACGTCCCGGTCACCAACTCGCTGCTCTTCCACGACGCGCTGCGCCGCGCCGGGGTGCCGGCGGAGATGCACATCTTCCGCCAGGGCGGCCACGGCTTCTCGCTGCGCTTCGCGGTCGGGCTGCCGGCGGCGCAGTGGCCGGACCTGCTGCTGGCCTGGATGAAGTCGATCAGGATGCTGCCCTGAGCGGACGGGCAGAGGGCGGTCAGGCCGGGCCGGCGAAGCTCCAGCGCAGGGTCTCGCCGCTGCGGAAGGGCAGCACGGCGTCGCCCTCGCTGACCAGGACGAGGTCGGGCGTGACGGAGGGGCGGCGCTCCAGCACCACGCGCTCCTCCGCGACCGGCAGGCGGTAGAAGCGGGGGCCGTTCAGGCTGGCGAAGGCCTCCAGCCGGTCGAGCGCGCCGGCCTCCTCGAACGCCTCGGCATAGAGCTCCAGCGCGTTGGCGGCGGTGAAGCAGCCGGCGCAGCCGCAGGCGGTCTCCTTGGCGGCGACCGTGTGGGGGGCGGTGTCGGTGCCGAGGAAGAAGGGTCCCTCGCCCGAGGTCGCGGCCTCCACCAGCGCCACGCGGTGCTTCTCGCGCTTGGCGATCGGCAGGCAGTAGAGGTGCGGCCGGATGCCGCCCTGGAAGATGTGGCTGCGGTTGATCAGCAGGTGATGCGCCGTGATGGTGGCGCCGATCCGGCCGGAGGCGGCGTGCGTCTTCACGAACGCCACCGCCTCGGCGGTCGTCGCGTGCTCGAACACCACGCGGAGCGTCGGGTGGCGCTCCAGCAGCGGGCCGAGGATGGTGTCGATGAAGACCGCCTCGCGGTCGAAGATGTCCACCGCGCCGTCCGTCACCTCGCCGTGGATCAGCAGCGGCATGCCGATCTCCGCCATGCGCTCCAGCACCGGGGCGATGCGGGCGATGTCGGTCACGCCATGGGCGCTGTTGGTCGTGGCGTTGGCGGGATAGAGCTTGGCCGCGGTGAAGACCCCCTCGGCGAAACCGCGCGCCAGATCCGCGGGATCGGTGCCGTCGGTCAGGTAGGCGGTCATCAGCGGCGTGAAGGACGTGCCGTCCGGCAGTGCTGCGAGGATGCGGTCGCGGTAGGCCACCGCGTCGGCCGTGGCGGCGACCGGAGGCTTCAGGTTCGGCATGACGATGGCGCGGCCGAACTGGCGGGCGGTGAAGGGCAGGACCGCCTTCAGCATGGCGCCGTCCCGCAGATGGACGTGCCAGTCGTCGGGGCGACGGAGGACGAGGCGGTCGGGGGCGGTCATGGCGGCTCCGGATGCGGCGGCTGTGGCGGATGCGCTGGTTCTATCCCCAATGCCGCCCCCGCTTCAACGCCGGGACTGACCGGCCCCGTCCGGAGAGGCGCCGCCCCCTCCCCGCCCGGCCGGCACGGGCGGCGGGGGAGCGGCGCAAGGCAAGGCGTTACTGCACGGTCGCGGGCTGGGCGGCGGGCAGGCCCAGCAGGCCGTCCACCTTGGCGGCCTGCTCCGGCGTGACCGGCTTGCCGGCGATGGAGGAGAGCTGCCGGCGCGCCTCGGTCACCGCCTTGCCGCGCTGGGCGGTGTCCTTCAGCGCCGCGGCGGCATGCATCTGTTCGGCATATTTGCCGAGCTGCACCGCCAGCGTGTCCGAGGGCTTGGCCCCCAGCTCCTTGGCGACGGCGTCGGCCTGGGTCTTGGTCACCTCGGTCTTGTGGTGGTCGGCCTTGGGCGTGGTGGCGACCTGGGTCGGCAGGGCCTTCGGCGCCGTGCTCACCGCCGCGGCAGCGCTGGAGCCGGAAGCCTGCGGAGCGGGCGCCTGGGTGGCGGGCGCCTGGGCCGCCGGCGCGGCGGGGGCGGCCTTGGTCACCGGGGTGGAGCTGTCACCGGATGCGGTGGAGGCGTTTCCGGCCGCCAGGGCGGGGGCGGCGGCGAGCATCGCCGCGACCGCAAAGGTCGAAATGGAGGTACGGAAACGCGACCCGCACACGAAACCGGACATGGACTGTCTCCTGTTGGATGAGCGACCCGCATCATCGGATCGCATCTGAATGAACGCAGCGCCCCGACGGAGCATTCCATGGCCGTCCCGAAAAATTTTCCCGGCGTGACGCCCGGCGCGAAAGCCGCTAGAAAAAGCGCGCTTTTCCCCCGGCAGCCGGCCGGGGACCACCGCAAGCCCGGACCGATCCGATGAGCCTGATCACCCCCCGCACCCCGCCCGGAACGATGGAACTGCTGCCGCGCCAGCAGGTGGCCTTCCAGCGCATGCTGGACACCATCCGACACGGGTACGAGCGGTTCGGCTTCGTGCCGGTCGAGACGCCGGTGTTCGAGACGGTCGAGACGCTGCTGACCAAGTCGGGCGGCGAGACGGAGAAGCAGGTCTATTTCGTACAGTCGACCGGCGCCATCCAGCAGGGCCACAAGCCGGAGCTGGCGCTGCGCTTCGACCTGACGGTGCCGCTCGCCCGCTATGTGGCGGAGCATGAGCGCGACCTCGCCTTCCCCTTCCGCCGCTACCAGATCCAGCGGGTCTACCGCGGCGAGCGGGCGCAGCGCGGCCGGTTCCGCGAGTTCTACCAGTGCGATATCGACGTGATCGGCAAGGACGCGCTGTCGCCGCAGTACGACGCGGAGATCCCGGCGGTCATCCACCATGTCTTCACCGAGCTGAAGGTCGGCGGCTTCACGATCAACGTGAACAACCGCAAGGTCCTGCTCGGCCTGCTCGACGGGCTGGGGGTGGACGACGCCGACAAGCGCGTGCTGGTGCTGCGCGAGATCGACAAGCTGGACAAGATCGGCGTCGACAAGGTGCGCGAGAGCCTGACCGGCACGCTCGGCGTCACCGAACGGGCCGCCGACACCATCCTGTCGCTGATCGAACGCCGCGGCTCCAACGCCGAAACGCTGGAGGCGCTGAACGGCCTCGGCATCGACAACGGGACCTTCCGCCAGGGCCTGGCCGAGCTGACCACGGTGATCGAGGGACTGCGCGCCTTCCAGGTGCCGGAGGAGGCGGTGCGCATCAACCTCGCCATCGCCCGCGGCCTCGACTATTACACCGGGACAGTCTACGAGACCTTCCTGAACGACCATCCCGGCATCGGCTCGGTCTGCTCCGGCGGCCGTTACGAGAATCTGGCGAGCCACTACACCAAGTCGAAGCTGCCGGGCGTCGGCATCTCGATCGGCGCCACCCGGCTGTTCTACCAACTCATGGAAGCCGGGCTGATCAAGGACGGCGGCGCCACCGCGCAGGTGCTGGTGACGCAGATGGACCCGGCGCTGTCGGCCGATTACTTCCGCCTGGCGAGCGAGCTGCGGGCGGCGGGGATCAACACCGAAATCCAGCTCGACGGCGGCAAGATCGCCAAGCAGATGAAGTATGCCGACCGTGCCGGCATCCCGGTCGTGCTGCTGATGGGCAGCGACGAGAAGGCCCGCGGCACGGCGACGCTGAAGAACCTGACCACCGGCGAGCAGGTCGAGGTGCCGCTGGCCGACCTGCCGGCCCGCGCCCGCGCCCTGCTCGGCTGACGGCCGGCAAGCGGTCACCCCGCCCCGCCGGCGGGGCGGGTGACCAGCCAGATGCCGGCCGCCACCGGCAGGATGCCGATCAGGTCCCAGGGCTGCACCGTCTCCCCCAGCAGGAGCCAGCCGAAGGCGAGCCCGAGCGGCGGCATCAGGAAGTGATAGGCGCTGGCCACCGTCGCCGAGGTGCGGGCGAGGAGCGCGAACCACAGCAGGTGCGAGCCGATCGACACCGCCAGCACCATGTAGGCCATGGACAGCGCCAGCGAGACGGTGGGGGTGACCGAGACCGGGTCCTCCAGCAGCAGGGCGACCGGCAGCAGGGCCAGCCCGCCGGCCAGCGTCTGCACCCCGCCGTTCACCACCAGCCCCGCCGCCGGCGCGAAGCGCTTGTAGAGCAGCGCCCCGGCGCTGAGCGCCGCCACGGACCCCAGGGCCAGCAGGATCCCCAGCGGATCGTCCACGCCGCCGCCCAGCCGGCCGCGCACGATCAGCCCGACCCCCAGCACCCCCAGCCCCAGCCCGGCGGCCTTGCGCAAGGTCAGCGTCTCCCCCAGGAAGAAGGCGGAGGCCACGGCGGTCAGGACGGGGGCGGCGCTGACGATGATGGCGACCATGCCCGACGAGGCGGACTTCATCGCGGAGAAGCTGAGGCCGAGATAGAGCGCGGTGTTGACCACCCCCAGCCCGGCCAGCAGAAGCCAGCCGCGGCGGTCGAGCCGCCGGAGATGGCCCAGCCCGCCGGCCGCAACCGTCAGGATCACGCCGGCCAGAAGGAAGCGCACCGCCAGGAACAGCAGCGGCGGCGCATCCGCCAGCCCGATCTTCCCCACGGCGAAGGCCGAACTCCAGCCGAGGCAGAAAGGAACCAGCAGGCCGAGGGGGGCGCCCTCCGCCCGCCGGGCCGGCACACACTCCGACATCGTGCTCATGACCGTCCTCCATCCAGAAGCGCCCGTTCCCGGGAAAAGGCTATCGACGGGGGTGGTCATTGAGAAACGAAATGGTGTGATGAATTTCATTCAGAGAATGGATGAATAACGGCCGGAGCGGATCATGGCGGAGCTGGACCTGACGTTGCTGCGCACCTTCGTGTCGGTGGTGGAGGCCGGAGGCTTCACCCGCGCGGGGGAGCGCATCCACCGCACCCAGTCCACCATCAGCCAGCAGATCCGCCGGCTGGAGGAGTCGGTCGGCGTGGCGCTGCTGTCGCGCGATACCCGCTCGGTGGCGCTGACCGACGAGGGGGAGCGGCTGCTGGCCTATGCCCGGCGGATGCTGACGCTGAACGACGAGGCCCGGTCCATGCTGTCCGGCGAGCGGGATGCGGTGGAGACCGTGCGGCTGGGCGTGCCGGAGGATTACGCGGTCGACCGGCTGCCCCGGCTGCTGTCCGAATTCGCCCGGCGCAACCGGCGGATCCGGCTGGACGTGCGCTGCGACATCAGCGTCCGGCTGCGCGCCGGCTTCGAGACGGGGGAGTTGGACCTCGCCCTGCTGAAGCAGGAGCCGGGGCGGCCCGGTGCGGTCTCGGTGTGGCGAGAACCGCTGTGCTGGGCCGGGCCGGCGGACGAGCCGGTCCACCGCGAGGACCCGCTGCCGCTGGTGCTGTTCCCGCTGGGCTGCGTCTACCGCAACCGGGCGGTCCACGAGCTGGACGCGGCGGGGCGGCGCTGGCGGATGGCCTATTGCAGCCCGAACCTGTCCGGCATCCAGGCGGCGGTGACCGCCGGGCTGGGGGTGAGCGTGCTTGCCCGCTCCGCCGTGCCGCCAGGGGCGCGGGTGCTGGGACCGCAGGACGGGCTGCCGCGCCTGCCGGACACCGAGCTCGCCCTGCTGGCCGGCGATCGGGCGGGCGACGGCGTCCGGCTGGTCGCCGACATGCTGTGCCAGTCGCTGACCCCGCCGCTGGCGGAAGAGATGGCGTAACGCCATCGTCGAAGGGATGGTCTGCGCCGCCGGTTAAACCCCGCAGGCATCCGGAGCGTTCACCGGCGACAGGCGGATGCGATGCCGGGTGCCGCGACCGCTGCCGGGATCCAGGTCGACGGTGGCGGCGGCCTGCACGGCCAGACGGCGGATCAGCCGGTAACCGAGCGAGCGCGGGCGCTCCTCCAGCATTGCATCGGCGAGGCCGATGCCGTCGTCGGCGACGAGGATGGCGACGGCCCCCTGGGCGTCCCGGCGCGCCTCGACCCGGATGGTTCCGGGGCGGCCATCGGGAAAGGCGTGCTTCAGGGCGTTGGTCAGCAGTTCGTTGACGATCAGCCCGATGGGCACGGCGCGGTCGAGCGGGAGGGGGAGCGGATCGGCGTCGACCTCCACCGCAAGACGCCCCCGCAGCCCGGCGACGGCGGTGACGAGCGAGCGCAGATAGTCGCCGAGGTCGACGCCGGACACGGTGTCGGCGCCGTGAAGCTGCTCCTGGACCAGCGCGATGGAGCGGATGCGGCCGGCCGCCTCGCTCAACCGGTCGCGGGTCTCCTGCTCGGCCGCGCCCTGGGCCTGCATGTCCAGCAGCGCGGTGATGAGCTGCATGTTGTTGCGCACGCGGTGATGCACCTCGCGCAGCAGCACGTCCTTGTCATCGAGCGCCCGCTTCATCTCCGTGACGTCGACGCAGGAACCGAAATAGCCGGCGAACCGCCCGGCGGCATCCTGGTAGGGCCGGCCATTGTCGAGCAGCCAGCGATAGACCCCGTCATGGCGCCGCAGCCGGTAGGTCATGGAGAAGGACTCGCGCCGGTCGAAGGCGCCGGTGAAGATGGCGAGGCAGCGATCGAAATCCTCGGGATGCACGCCCTCGGCCCAGCCGAAGCCCAGTTCCTGGTCCATGCCGCGCCCGGTAAAGTCCAGCCAGGGCTTGTTGAAGAAATCGCAGGCCTTGGTCGTGTCGGCCCGCCAGATCATCACCGGCGCATTGTCGGCCAGCAGGCGGAACTGCTGCTCGCCCGTCTGGTTCCCCACGGCCCCGTCGAGGCCGCCCTCCCCCGGATCGTGCTCCGTCATCCCCGTTCGCTCCACTCCGCCACCCGCTTGTCCCGTGACGGCGTCATCATTCTATGGCAGGAATGCGACACTTCGTCACATGCAATCGGTGGCACGGACGGCATGTTCGGTCCAGTAGGAGAAAAGTTCGCATCGGGTCGCCCGCCCCTATCGATCCGGGGCGCCGTGCTGGCTCCAGCCGGGCGGGACGGCGCCGGCGGCGGGGCGGGGGGCCGCCCGGTCCTGCGCGTCCTGGTCGCCGAGGATGAGGCGATCACCGCGATGCACATCGAGGACATCCTTCTCGAGCTCGGGCACGAGGTGGTGGGCACGGTGGACAACGGCCCGGACGCGGTGGCGGCCGCCGGACGGCTGCGCCCCGACCTGATGCTGATGGACATCCGGCTGGCCCGCGACAGCGACGGCATCGCGGCGGCGACGGAGGTCTACCGGGCGCTCGGCATCCGCTCCGTCTTTCTCAGCGCCCATTCGGATACGCTGACCCGCGAGCGCGCCGCAGCAGCGCTGCCGCTCGGATTCGCCGTCAAGCCTTTCTCGACGAGCCAGCTCGCGGTTCTGCTCGACGGCGTGTGCGAGGCGCTCGGCAGGAAGGGTTAGCGGCGGCGGGGCAGCCGGCCCGGAAGATTCGCCCGCTGCAGCTTGGCCCCGCTGAGGTCGGCGCCGTCCAGGTCGGCCCGCGCGAGGTTGGCGTCGGTCAGGTTGGCCTGCGCCAGCGTCGTGCCGACGAGGAAGGCGCCGCGCAGGTCGGCCCCCATCAGGTTCGCCGCCCAGGAGCGGCCGGTCGGCCGTCCCGACGGATCCTTGATCTCCGCCGGGCCGAGCCGGACCCGCGTCAGGTCGGCCCCGGTGAGCTGGGCATAGCTGAGGTTGGCGCCGCTGAGGTCGGCGCCCATCAGGTTCGCCCCCTCCAGGTTCGCCCCGGACAGGTCGGCCATGATCAGGCGCGCGCCGGTCAGCGCCGCCGCCGAAAGGTTGGCCCCGCGCAGGCAGGCGGCGGACAGGTTGACGCTGCGCAGGTCGGCGCGGCTGAGGTCGGCGCCGTCCAGCTCCGCCCGCTCGCCGCGCTGGCCGAAGCTGTCGATCCAGCGTTCATGGTCATGGATGATGCGCTGGATCTCCGATCCGATGCTGTCGATCGGCCGGGTGAACTGGGCGGTGGTCAGCATCGTGCGGGACAGGTCGCAGTCGGTCAGCCGCGTGCCCACCAGATCGGCATTGTCGAACACAGCCCCATCCAGCACGGCGCCGGACAGGTTGGCGCCGTTCAGCCGGCTGTCGCTGAGGTTGGTGCGCGCCAGCACCGCCCCGCTCAGGTCGGCATTCTGCAGGATCGAGCCGGTGAGGTCGGCGTCCGACAGGTTGGCGCCGCGCAGCACCGCCCCGGTCAGGTCGGTCGGGATGCCGCCGCCGGCGGTCATGCCGTTCTGCAGGCGCAGCAGGGCGAGCTTGTGCATCTGGCGGGCGGCGTCGGCCTCCAGCAGCTCGGCATCGGAGGGATTGCCGCGCCGGGCGCTGCCGCCGGGCTCCAGCGAGCCGGAACGCATGTCGGCGCCGCGCAGGTTGGAGTTGGAGAAATCGGCGTCGCGCAGCCGGGCCCCGCGCAGATCGGTCTGCATCAGGTTGGCGCGGCTGACGTCGGCATCGCGCAGGTCGGCGCCGAACAGGTCGGCCCCGGCGAGGTTGGTGCCGTTCAGCCGGCCGCGAGCCATCCTTGCGCCGACGAGATGCGCGCCGCGCAGGTCCCGGTGCGACAGGTCGACACCTTCCAGGTCGGCCATCGCCAGGTTTGCGCGCGCACCACCCGGCTGGCCCTTGATCCAGCGGGCATGCCTGTCGAGCATGTCCGTCAGTTGATCGGACCGAAACGAAGGGGTGGTCTGCGGAGAGAGGGCGTTTGCTGTGGACACGGAAAAACAACACGGTGCGATGTTTTCGCTACCTGGATCATGCCCTGCAATTCCTTACCGAAGCCTGAACGGTTGCCCCTTTTGCGCTCGATCTTTCGGTATAGTCCTCTGCTATTTCGCAGATGTCGAGTGTCGAAACATCCAGTGTTGTCGATAATTTTCAGCAATTTTCCCTTAACTATGCGCCGATTCTTATCATAGGCCGGTACGAGTTCACTGGACACATCCGCTGCTTCATCGCGAGACCTCCGGATGCCGCCCCCGCGACTCGAGCGGAGCGGTTACAGCCGGTTTCAAGAATGTAACATGAACAGACGGGCGCACCGAAGCGGGCCAGCTTGACCGGGGCCGGGCCGGAAGTCCCGGAAAGCCCCGACCGGCGATTCTTTAATCATTGGTTTCTTGACAGAAACTGGTCCCAATCCGCTAAAGAACCGGACGTTCCGGTGAAGGCCCTGCTGCCCGGCCCGGAACGCCCAGGGGAATGGGGGATACATGGAAGAGACCAAACTGCCGCCGGCGGCCGCCGGCGGGGCCGGCAGCCGTCTTGGCCGCCGCGACCTTCTGCGGGCCGGGCTGGGCATGGCAGCCGCCGCATCGGTCCTGGTTCCGGGCGAATCCGAAGCCGGCCTGCGCGCCCCGCCACGGCATCTTTCCTTGATGAACCTGCACACCGGCGAGCGCATCCAGGCCGAATACTGGGCCAAGGGCCGCTACCTGCGCGACGGCATGCGCGAGATCAACCGGCTGCTGCGCGACCACCGGACCGGCTCCGTCCATCCGATGGACCCGAGGCTGCTGGATCTGGTCTATGCACTGACCCGCAAGATCGGCAGCCGGAATCCGGTCCACGTCATCTCCGCCTACCGCTCGCCCGAGACGAACGCGATGCTGCGCGAGGCGGACGGCAGCGGCGTCGCCCAGAACAGCTTCCACATGCAGGGCAAGGCGATCGACCTGCGCATCCCCGGCCTGCCGCTGGGCCACCTGCGCAAGGCCGCGCTGAGCCTGCGCGGCGGCGGAGTCGGCTATTACCCCGACAGCAATTTCGTCCACGTCGACGTCGGCCCGCTGCGCCACTGGTAGTCCCGTCCGGCGGGCGGGTCCGCCCTGCCCGCCCCTGTCCTGCCGCGGAACGGGCCGGCTGCCCGCTCCCGCCCGCAGCTTCCCCCTTGCTCCCCGGGCGGAAGATCCCATTTAGCAGAAGCGAATGCTGCCCGGTCGGAAGACCGGAGCCGGATGGCGCGGCGGAAAACCCGGCCCCGCCCTCTCCACCACCGACTACGCCCCGTCCTGCCGTGGCTGCCGTCATCGCGTGACGGCGGCCGGGGCCGGCCCGGGCGTTTTCCGGTGGCCGTCCCGTTTCCCTGTCCAGCACGCCTCTGCCGCCGGCCCCGACGCAACCGGACCAGCCAGGACGGCAGAGGCCCGGATCCTCGAAGGAGGAGGATCATGGCCCTGCATCTCACCTGGTCCTTCAAATCCCCCCATCGGCTCGCGCTGGACGGCGCCGGCCGCTCCATCGAACTGCGCTACGAGGCCGCCGGCTTCGACAGCGGCTGGCTCGTGCTGATCGACGGCCAGACCGCCGCGCGCTGCCCCGACCTGACCAGCGCGCAGGACAGCGCGCTGGTGCTGGCCGCCAACTCCCTGACCCCCGCATCCCTGCTCCCCACATCCCTGGCCCCCACATCCCTGGCCGACACCGTCTGCTGACGCCATTTTCAAGGAAGACACCCCGAGGACGACCGATGGCTGGACATCTCGACGAACGACTTGCCTTCCCCACCATGCTCGACCCGGTGCTGACGGCGCCGGACGATGATGACGCCGCGCTCGAGTCGGCGATCAACGAGGTGGCGGAGGCGCTCGCCGACAGCGGCGCCCTGGTGCTGGACGCCTTCGGCCGGCCGGCCCAGGGGGCGACGGACGAGGAGGCGGTGCTTGGCCTGCTCGACACCTACGTGCGGGTGCTGCTGCATCTGGGCGAGGTGGAGGAGGCCTCGACCATCGGCGACCTGATCGACCGGATCCACCGGCTGGACCGCCGGCGCAAGCGCCGCAATCACCGCGCAAGCTGACCGGGTCGTACAACCGCGCTGGGCAGGACGTCCGGCGGGGATGACGTCGCGTCATCGGCCGGAGGACATATTCCCCCGATCCGGGAGCCGATCCGACAAGCCGCCCATTTACGTTGAGCCTGCGCTTGATCCATAAACGCAGGGACATCGACTGGCGGAGCCGTCGTCTTGCGCATCCTGATCGTGGATGATTCCCCCCACCATCGGAACATGATGGTGTACGAGCTGAACAAGCTCGGCTGCAGCACGGTCACCGCCGGCAACGGGGCCGAGGCGATCGAGGCGACGGCGCACGAGCGCTTCGACGTGGTCATGGCCGACATCAGGCTGGCGGACATGACCGGGCTGGAGCTGTGCTGGCACCTGCGCACCCGCCAGGGGCTGCGCCATCTCTACCTGATCATCATGATCCCCGGCAGCATGACCGACCAGTACCACGAGCTGGTCGAGGCCGGAGCCGACGAGTTCCTGCGCAAGCCGCTGGACTGGAAATGGGCCTCCGCCCGGCTGCTTGCGGCGTCGCGCGTCGTCGCCATGCAGCGCGAGCTGGAACGGCTCGCCACCACCGACCCGCTGACCGGCGCGCTGAACCGCCGCCGCTTCCTGGAGCGCGGCGCGGAGGAGATGACCCGCTCCAGCCGCTACGAGCGGCCGCTGTCGCTGCTGATGCTGGACATCGACCATTTCAAGCGGGTCAACGATACCCACGGGCACGCCACCGGCGACGAGGCGATCCGCATGACGGTGCGGGTCTGCAAGTCGGTGCTGCGCGGCCCGGACCTGATCGGGCGGCTGGGCGGCGAGGAGTTCGCCGTCCTGCTGCCGGAGACCAGCCCGGTCAACGCCTATGCGGCGGGCCAGCGCCTGCGCGAGCGGCTGGCCGCCGCCTCCCTGCCGCTGGAGGGCGGCGGCGCGCTCGCCCTGACCATCAGCATCGGGCTGGCCTGGCTGACCCGCGCCGACACGAGCCTGGAGGCGCTGATGGCCCGCGCCGATGCCGCGCTCTACCGTGCCAAGAAGGCCGGCCGCAACCGGGTGGAGATCGAACCGCAGCTCCCGCTGTCGTCGCTGCGGGGATCAACCTGCCCCACCCTGCCCTGACGCCCTACAGCCCGGTCGGCACCTTGCCGGTTTCGGCGGTGCGGGTGTTGCCGGGCGGGTCGATCAGGGGCTGCAGCGCGGGGGCGAGGCTCTTCAGGAGCTGGGCGGGAAGCGCGCTGGTGAAGCGGTAGTGGTCGGCCTCCGGCCCATGGACGAAGGCGGTCATGGTGCCGAAGAAGCGGTCGCCGACGTAGAAGACGAAGGTCGCCGTGCGGTTGACCGCCCGCGATTCGATCAGCACGCCGCCGGGACCGTAACGGTCGAGCCGGTGGTCGCCGGTGCCGGTCTTGCCGCCGACCGGCAGGATCTGGCCGGAACCGTCCTTGAAGCTGCCCCAGACGCGCTTGGCCGTGCCGTTCTGCGCCACGTCCATCAGGGCGCGGCGCAGGGTGGCGCAGACCTCCGGGCGCAGGACCCGGCGGCCCTCCAGCGGGCCGAGCCCGACCTTCGCCTCGTAGGGCGTGCCCTCGGCGAAGTGGAGCGACTTGACGCGCACCATCGGCTGGCGGACGCCGTCGTTCAGGATGATGCCGACCAGCTCGGCCAGTGCCGCCGGCCGGTCGGCCGAGCTGCCGATGGCCGTGGCGAAGGACGGGATCAGCGTCTCGAACGGGTAGCCGACCTTGCGCCACTGCTCGGTGATGCGGCGGAAGGCCTCCTCCTCCAGCCCGATGCGGATGCGGGTGTTCTGCGCCGCCTGCCCCTTCTTGAACAGCCAGGTGTAGCTCTCCTGCCGCTCGCGGATGCTGGCGTCCAGCACCTCCTGCCGCTTGGCGTCGGGATTGGTCTGCAGATAGCCGACCAGCCACAGCTCCAGCGGATGGACACGGGCGAGATAGCCGAGGTCGTTCAGCGAGAAGCGGTCCGGCCCGTACTTGCTGTAGAGCGAGGCGAGGTCGGCGTCGCTCAGCTTGGCGTCGGGCAGCCGGGCGCGCATGAAGCGGCCGAACTCCGCCATGCCGGCCTTGGGACGGACGGTGCGGAAGATCACCGCCAGCCGGTGCGGCACCGGGCGGGTGCGGCTGGCCAGCAGGTCGAGCGCCTGGTCGGGGGTGCGCTTGCGGTAGCTGGTGTAGAAGCGGTTGATGAAGTCGCTGCCCTCGCGGTCGGCGAAGCGGGCGAGATAGGCCTGCCGGGCCGGGTGATCCGGGTTCTGCAGGATGTCGGCGCTGTCGTCGCCGCCCTCGGCCATGTAGAACTGCACGATGTCGCGCATCAGCCGGATGAAGGGCAGGTTCACCGAGTTGCGCAGCGATTCCTGCAGCGTCAGGATGCGGCCGTTGTCGTCCTTGTTGAAGTTGACGAAGGTGTGGACGCCGCCGCCGGTGAAGAAGGCCTCGCCCGGGCTGGCCGAGTAGCGCCGCTCCATCGCCGCGTCGAGCATCGCCTGCAGGCTGCGGTTCTGCGTGCCCGACAGCCACTCCACCGCCCAGCGCGTCAGGTTGTCCGACGCCTCCTCCCCCACGTCCGTCAGGAACTCCCGAGGCAGGTGGGCATAGCGGGCGTGCAGCTCGGCGATGATCTCCAGGTAGGTCGTCAGCGTGCGCAGCTTGGCCGTCGAGCCGAGGTCGAGCTTCGCCCCCTCGTTGATGTCGAGCGGCTGGTCGAGGTTGTCGGCCTGGACGCGCAGGTAGTTGGCGTCGCTGCCCCGCTCGTAGAGGGTGAAGGAGTAGACGATCTTCGACAGGTCGTTGTTCTTGGAGTCGAGCAGCCGCTCGCCGGTCAGCCCCATCTGGCGGGCGAAGTCCGGGTCGTTCAGCTTGCCCAGCACCTCCACCACGCGCTGCTGGGTGGCGGCGTCGAGCGTGGTCTGCACCGTCAGGTCGGTGCGGTCGAGCTGGTAGAGGCTGGGAACGCCGAGCATCGACAGCAGGCGGGCGCGGATGGCGTTGGTCGCCTTCTGCTCGACGAAGGAGGCGGCCTGCGGCTGCGGCGCCTCCTCGCGGAACTTCAGGGTCAGCGACAGGGCGGCGTCGCGCAGCCGCTCGTCGATCACGCCGGCCTGCGCCAGCACCCGCAGGTGGCTGTTGGCCAGCCGCTCCAGCGCCGCACGGTCCTGGATCAGGTAGTGGGAGGGGCGGCGCTGCGCCAGCAGCAGGCTCAGCACCTGCTTGTAGGCCAGCGCCTTGACCTGCAGCGTCCGCTCGTCCGGCGCCGGGTCGCGCAGGAGCTGCTGGGCAATGCCGAGGTCGGTGCCGAACCAGGCCCACAGCCCGTCGCCCAGCCCGTTGACCTCGCCGAAGCCGGCCCGCGCGGTCAGCGGGGTGGAGTTCAGGTAGTCGACCAGGATGCGCCGGCGCTGGCCGCCGGTGTCCTCGCCGTCGAGATAGGCGCGCACGCTGGCCGAGATCATCTGGCGCAGCTTCTCCGTCGCGCCCACCGTCTGGCCGTCCGGGAATGGCGGTACTTCTCGATCTGCGTCGCCAGCGTCGAGCCGCCGGGCGAGCGGGTGCCCGGCTTCACCCACTGTACCGGCAGCATCAGCACCGCGCCGGCGAAGCGGTCCCACTCCACCGCCGGGTTGCGGCGCGGCTCGTCCTCGCGCAGAAGCTCGCGGTTCTCGATGAACAGCAGCGTGTCCGCGACCAGCGGCGGCACGTCCTCGAACCTGGTGAAGACCCGCTCCGGATAGCGGGCGGAAAACATGGTGGTCCCGCTGCGGTCGAGCATGGTGAGCCCGGCGCGGGTCTTCTCGTGGTAGATCGGGAAGCCGCCCGCCGCCATGAAGCCGTCGAGCCGCGGGGAAAGCTGGGCCTGCTGTTCGATCGCGTAGATGTCGTCGGTCAGCGACCGCAGATAGCCCGGCAAGCCGACGTAGCCGAACCTTTCGTTATAGGGACCCTGGGTCGGATAGCGCGCGGCCGGGTTCGGCCCCTCGCCCAGCGTGAAGCTCATCCCCTGGGCGTAGGTGGAGAGCAGACGCGCCTGCAGACGGGAGCTCCGCATCTCCTCCTGTGCGGCGACGCCCAGCCCGGCCATCGCCGCCGCCAGCGCAACACCCACGACCGCACGTCGCAACCACACCCGCGCCATATCGGCTCCAGACCCGCCAGGGTTTCGAAAAGTCGGGGTTCGTCCGGCATCGCCACCCCTTGGGCCCCTGCCGCCGCACGGCGGCCGGAGCCGCCCGCTGCCTGGGACCGGCGATCGTGCGCATGGTAGGGTTTGTTGGTTAACAAAGGGTATAGTGCCGCATCCGACGAAATCGGTAGATTCGGCAACCGAGCGAGACTCAGGTAAACAGTGGCAAATACGCAACGCACTTCGCCGACAATATGAAGTAACTTTTTACATAACTCTTTCGATCCGAAAAACGCGCCGCGCCGGTTCTTGGGAAAATGCTCAAATCCCGCAGGATTCCGCCGGACGGATGAGACAATTCGATGTCCTCGATGTCCTGCGCGCTGCCGAACTACGCGTGAACTTTCGCGGCGCACAGGCGTTTACAGCAGGCAGGATAGCATGGGATGGGAGACGGCATGTCGGATCGCAGCGAGCTGTCCGCCGGGCCATCCGGAGACTCGGCCGAGCGGGTGCGGACCGAAGGAAGCGGCGGCAACGCGAGCGCCGGGCTGGCCGCCGAGGGCATGGACGACAGGGCCTCCGTCAGTCCGACCGGCAGGCCGCCCCTCCACCACTGGCAGATGGGGATGGTGTCGCAGCCGGGACTGGAAGGCCGCGGCGACGTGTTCTTCGCCGCGGTCGCGATGACGCGCATGCCGATGGTGGTGACCGACCCCAACCAGCCGGACAATCCCATCGTCTTCGCCAACGGCGCCTTCTTCGACCTGACCGGCTATGAGAAGGACGAGGTGCTGGGCCGCAACTGCCGTTTCCTGCAGGGGGCGCAGACCGACCGCGAGACGGTGGCGGAGATCCGCGAGGCGGTGCGCAACCGGCGCCCGATCTCGCTGGAGGTGCTGAACTACAAGCGCGACGGCAGCGCCTTCTGGAACGCGCTGTTCATCGGGCCGGTCTTCGACCCGCAGGGCAAGCTCCTGTATTTCTTCGCCTCGCAGATGGACATCACCCGGCGGCGCGTGTCGGAGCAGGCCTTCTACCAGGCGCAGAAGATGGAGGCGATCGGCCAGTTGACCGCCGGGCTGGCGCACGACTTCAACAACCTGCTGCAGGTCATCGCCGGGACGCTGGAGCAGATGACCGACCTGCTGGACACCAATCCGGCGGCGATCCGCCGTCCGCTGGAGCTGGCGGAGCGGGCGACCCAGCAGGGCGCGCGGCTGACGCAGCAGCTCCTGACCTTCGCCCGCAAGCAGCGGCTGGACCCGAAGCCGGTCCGGCTCAACGCGCTGGTGACCGAGTTCGTCGACATGCTGTCGCGCACGGTGGGCGACCGGGTGTCGCTGCGGCTGGACCTGCGGGCGCCGCTGCCGCCCTGCCAGCTCGACCCCGTCCATCTGGAGATGGCGCTGCTGAACGTGGTCATCAATGCGCGCGACGCCATGCCGGACGGCGGCGAGGTGGTCATCGCCACCGGCCTGACCCAGCTCGACGGCGAGGCCGAAAGCGACCACCTGCCGCCCGGCGAGTATGTGACGCTGAGCGTCAGCGACCGCGGCGACGGCATGCCGCCGGACGTGCTGCGCCGGGCGGCCGAACCCTTCTTCACCACCAAGGGGCCCGGCCGGGGCACCGGGCTCGGCCTCGCCATGGTCCACGGCTTCGTCCAGCAGTCGCGCGGCCGGCTGGAGATCGAGAGCACACCCGGCCAGGGAACCACCCTGCGCATGCTGTTCCCGCGCGCCGCCGCCCGGCCGGCGGAACAGCAGGCGCCGGTGCCGCGCCAGCCGTCCGCCGCATCGGAAGGCACCCCGGCGACCGTCCTGGTGGTCGATGACAGCGACGACGTGCGGGAGCTTGCGGTCTCGCACCTGACGGGGCTCGGCTACCGGGTGCTGTCCGCCCGGTCCGGCGAGGAGGCGCTGGCCCTGCTCGACCACGGGCCGCCGATCGACCTGCTGTTCACCGACCTCGTCATGCCCGGTGGGATCAACGGGCTGGTGCTGGCCGAGCGGTTCCGCCGCCGCTCCCCCGACACCGCCGTCCTGCTGACGACCGGCTACAATGAAGAGTTGAACGACGACTCCCCGCACCTTCCGGAGGGGGCGGTGCTGGGCAAGCCCTACCGCCGGGCGGAACTGGCCGACCGGGTCGGGGACGCCCTGGCGGGAAGGGGGACCGGAGGGAGGACCGGACGGGACGGCGGGCAGGCCGGACCTGCGGACGGATTGCACCTTCGGAACACTGGAACGTAAGGCTTTCGCCAGGGCGGCCTACGCCTTCGCCCGGCTTGACCGGTCCGGTGCCCGGCCCTATTCCAGGATCGGTCCGACGGTGGTCCGGAGGGCGATTCCACGAACCACAGGCAAACGGACGACAGGACGTGGCGCATATCCTATTGGTAGAAGACGAGGCGCTGGTCGCCATGCTGTTCCAGACCGCGCTGGAGGGCGAGGGCCACCGCGTGACGCTGGCCGGCGACGGGGTGGAGGCGCTGGAGGCGGACGACAGCGACCCGGCCGACGCGGTGGTGACCGACATGAACATGCCGCGCATGAACGGCAAGGAGCTGGTCACCCGCATCCGCCAGCGCCGGCCGGGCCTGCCGGTGATCCTGATCAGCGGCTATGCCGCGCAGGGCGGCCCGCTCGCCTCCGACGCGAGCACCGTGGTGCTGAGCAAGCCGATCAGCCCCCGCCTGCTCGCCCGCACCCTGTCGAGCCTGATCCCCGACCAGTGACCCCGGCCGCGCCGGCGTCAGCGTGACGCGGCGGCGCCGGCGGCCGGAAGCGTGATGATGACGCGCGTCCCGGCACCGGGGGTGCTCTCCACCGTCAGGGTGCCGCCATGCGCCTCGACGAAGCGCTTGGCGAGCGGCAGGCCGAGCCCGGTGCCCGCCTCGCTCTTGGTCAGGTAGTTGTTGACCTGACGGAAGGGCTCCAGCGCGATCTCCACCTCCTCCGCCGTCATGCCGATGCCGCTGTCGGTTATGGTGACGACCGCCTGCCCCGCCTTGCCCGGCGCGCTCTCGACCACCACGCGCCCGCCGGGCGGGGTGAACTTGACGGCGTTCGACAGCAGGTTCAGCGCCGCCTGGCGCAGCCGCAGCCCGTCGGCGATCACCACGATCCGCTCCGGGGCCGGCCGCACCTCCAGCACGACGCCCCGGTTGGCGGCGACCGCCTCCATCAACTGCTGGCAGTCGCCGAGCAGGTCGTCGAGCGGCACCGGCGTGAAGGTCAGCTCCATCCGGCCGGCCTCGATCTTCGCCATGTCCAGCATATCGTTGACGAGGTGGAGGAGATGGGTGCCGGACTGGTGGATGGCGCGGATGTACTCCTCGTATTTCGGCGGCGCGGCGCCGAACAGGCCGGACATCAGCGCCTCGGTGAAGCCGATGACGGCGTTCAGCGGCGTGCGCAGCTCGTGGCTCATGTTGGCGAGGAACTCGCTCTTGGCCCGGTTGGCGGCCTCGGCATGCTCCTTCTCCGCCTGCAGCCGGCGCTGCTGCTCCAGCAGCAACGCCTCATGGGCGCGGCGCACCTGCCGCTCCGCCCGGCGGCGGCGGCTGAAACTGCGCAGCACCACCCAGCCCAGCAGCAGGGTGAGCAGGCAGGCGCCCAGCCCGCCGCCGATGACGATGCGGCGCGACTGGTTCAGCCGTTCCTGCACCAGATCGACCGGGGCGCCCAGCGCCACCGTCCAGCCGGTCTCGGCGGAGCGGTGGAAGACGGTGTAGGCGTCGTTGCCCTCCTTGGTCTTGGCGATGAACAGCCCTCGCGGTTGGCCAGGACCTGCGCCTCCAGCGTCGGGGTGACGCGCTGGCCGAGGAAGGCGGCGGCATCGCGCGAGCGGGCGGCGATGATCAGCTCCGGATCGATGACCGCGAAGACCCACGACTCCGGCACGGGATGCGAGGCCAGCACGCTCGCCATCCCTTCGAGCCCGAGGGCGAGCGAGATGACATAGCGGATGTCGTTCCCCTTGAAGACCGGCGCCCGCATGATGAGGGCGGAGCGGCCGGGCGGGCCGCCGGGCGGCAGCACGCCGCCGATCACCGCGCGGCGGGTGGAGAGCACCCGCGCCGTCACCGGGTCGAGGCGGGGCGGCGGCAGCGGCTGGACGCCCAGCGGATACTGCGTGTGGAAGACGAAGCTGTTGCTGCGCGCGTCGATCAGCCCCATGGCGAGCCAGGAGGGCTGGGTGCGCTGGGCGTCGGACAGCGAGCCGTAGAGCCCGTGCACATTGTCAACCTCCGCCGCCGAGAGGGCGCCCAGCAGCTCCAGCGGGCGGAGCTGGCGCACCAGCTCCCGGTCCACGCTGAGCGAGGCGGCGCGCACCATCGCCCGCATCTCCTCCTCCAGCTCGCCGCGCCGGTAATCGTCGAGGACCCAGACGACGACGGCGGTGAACAGCAGCAGAGGCGCGATGACGGCGAGGCCGAGCGCGAGGATGGCGGACGGTGAACGCAAGACGGCTCCGGCGAAGGCGGCCGGCGGACCGGCCCGACGGCGACATTTTACGAAAAGACCGGTTAACGAGTCGTCCCCGCCGCGGCTTCTCCGGATGCGGCGAGCAGCCGCGCCAGCTCGACCGCCGTCTTCACGCGCATCTTCTCGAAGACGTGGGCGCGGTGGACCTCGACCGTGCGCATGCTGATGCCGAGCTCGTCGGCGATCACCTTGTTCAGCCGGCCGGCGACCACCAGCTCCATAACCTGCCGCTCGCGGTGGGTCAGCGTGGCGAGCCGCGCCGAGATGCCGGCCTGCCCGGCCTCCCGCTCGCGCTGTCCGGCGTCGAAGGCCAGCGCCTCGATCACGCGGTCGACCAGCTCGTTGTCGTTGAAGGGCTTCTCGACGAAGTCGCGCGCCCCCTTCTTCAGCGCCGCCACCGCCATCGGCACGTCGGCATGGCCGGTCAGGAAGATCACCGGCATGCGGCAGCCGAGATCCTGCAGCCGGTCGAACAGCTCCAGCCCGCCCATCCCCTCCATGCGGACGTCGAGCAGCAGGCAGCCGGCGGTCTGCGGCGTGCAGGACTCCAGGAAGGCCTCGGCCGAGGGCCAGCAGCGGGCCGGCACGTTGCGCGACTGGAACAGCCAGCTCAGCGCGTCGCGGATCGCTTCGTCGTCGTCGATGATGTGCAGCGTGGTCATTGTGCGGCATCCGCGAGAGGCCGGGCGGCGGTGGGGGCCGGGGCCGGGATTTGGGACGAGGTCGGGGACGCGGACGGAACCGGCGCCACGGGAAGCGATACCAGGAAGCGGGTGCCGCCGTCCTCCCCCGGCTCGAACCACAGGCGGCCGCGGTGATGCTCGACGATGCTGCGGCAGATGTTCAGCCCCATGCCCATGCCTTCGGACTTGGTGGTGAAGAAGGGGGTGAAGAGGGAGGCGGCATTCTCCGGCGGGATGCCGCAGCCGCGGTCCTGGACGGACAGCCGCACCGCCGGCTCGCCGGCCTGCCTTTCGCCGGGCCCCGCCTCCCCCGCCGAGACGGCGATCGTCAGGCGGCGGTCGCCGCGCGGGGTGCGGGCCATCGCCTCGATGCCGTTGCGCATCAGGTTCAGCACCACCTGCTGCAGCAGGATGCGGTCGCCGCACACCTCGGGCAGCCCCTCCGCCGCCTCCAGCTCCAGCCGGACGCCGTGGCGGGCGGCGTCGGCGCCCATCAGGGCGACGCAGTCCTCGGCCACCCGGGTCAGCGAGCAGGGGGCGACCACCGGCTCGCGCTTGCGCACGAACTCGTGGACGCGGCGGATGATCTGGCCGGCGCGCCGGGCCTGGGCGGCCAGCTTGTCCAGCGCCGCCGCCACCTCCTCGCGCTCGAACCGGTCGGAGCGCAGCTTGTTGAGGCAGCCGGTGCAATAGCTGGCGATGGCCGACAGCGGCTGGTTCAGCTCGTGCGCCAGGGTGGAGGCCATCTCGCCCAGCGTGATCAGCCGGGCGGTGTGCTGCAGCCTCTCCTGCTGCTGGCGGGCCAGCTCCTCCGCCCGCTTGCGCTCGGTCACGTCGAGGACGGAGCCCATCCAGCCGGCATGGCGGCCGTTGGCGTCGATCAGCGGCGCCTCGTAGATCAGCGCGTCGAACCGCTCGCCGTCGGCACGGCGGAAGCGCATCTCCAGCCCGTTGGACGGCGCCTTGCCGGCCAGCACGGCGCGGAAGGCGGCCTCGGCCTCCTCCAGCTCCTCGGGCAGCCAATAGGGCATGGGCGGGCCGCGGCCGATCAGCTCCTCCGCCGGCACGCCGACCATCCGGCAGAAGGCGGGGTTCACGTAGGTGATGCGCCCCTCCAGGTCGCGCGCCCGCATGCCGACGGTCAGGCTGTCCTCCATCGCCTTGCGGAAGGCGTGCTCGGCGCGCAGGGCCTCCTCCGCCCGGATGCGGCGGGCGATGTGGCGGCGCAGCGACCACAGGCTGGCCAGCGCCGCGGCGGTCAGGCCGAAGATCGCCACCAGCAGGACGATGCGCGTCATGTTCGCGTCCGTCCGGTAGAGGGTCGCCACCAGGGCCAGCCCGTGCCCCGGCCGGTCGAGTGGCACGGTGTGGCTGTGGCGCGGGTCGGGCGGGGCGACCCGCGACTTGGCGGCGAGCACGGCGCCGGTGGCGTTCACCACCTCGATGCGGTAGCGCTGCGCCACCCACCACGGGACGTGATGGGTCAGCATGGCGTCGAGCGACATCACCCCGACCAGCGCCCCGATGAAGCGCCCGTCGCGCGACATCGGGACCACGAGATCGAAGCCGGCGCCGCCCGCCGCCGTGCGGTAGGGCGCGCCGTAGCTGCGCAGGCCCGAGGAGCGGGCGATCAGGAAGGCGTCGGCCCGCGCCCGGCCGGCCGGGTCCCCTCCCCCGCCGGCGCCCCCACCGGCACCGTCGCCGGCGCCGTCGCCGGCGCCGCCCTCGGCCCGACCGGCCGGCGGTTCGGTCAGCAGCGGATGGCCCGCGGCATCGAGCCACACCACCCGCTCGATCGCCGGGTTGGCGCTGACCACCAGCCGGGCCATGGAGTCGAAGCGGCTGCGCCCGCCCTCCTCTCCCGCGAGCTGTTCGGCGAGGTGCAGCAGCTTCTCCTCGTCGGAGGCGATCTGGAAGTGCAGGGTCTGCTCGACCCACAGCACGTCCTTGATCAGGGTCTCCGCCTCTTCCTCCTGCTCGCTGCGATGGAGCAGCCAGAGGAAGACGCCCAGCAGGACGACGACCAGCGCCATCGCCGCGATGGGCATGGCGTGCGAGGCGGCCCGCGGAGCGGCGGGAAGCTGGGGATGCGGGGCGTCGGGCGATGCGGGCACGGGCTGAAACCGGAAGTACTCATTGGGCATGCGGATTTCCACAATAGCCCCGATCGAAAGCATATTGAACAATAGGCGATATGTACGGGGCCGTATAATCGGCATATCCCGCAACGAATCGGCCAAAGACGTCCCGGAGGAAGCGAGTAATGACGTTCACCAAGCTGTTTTGCGCCGCAGCGCTCGGCTGCCTGATGGCGGCGCCGGTCGCCTTCAGCCCGGCCGCCTACGCCCAGGATCCCATCGTCATCAAGTTCAGCCACGTCGTCGCCCCCGACACCCCCAAGGGCAAGGGTGCCGAGCGCTTCAAGGAGCTGGCGGAGAAGGCGACCGGCGGCAAGGTGAAGGTCGAGGTCTATCCGAACAGCCAGCTCTACAAGGACAAGGAGGAGCTGGAGGCGCTGCAGCTCGGCGCGGTGCAGATGCTCGCCCCGTCGCTGGCCAAGTTCGGCCCGCTGGGCGCCAAGGAGTTCGAGGTCTTCGACCTGCCCTACATCTTCCCGAACAAGACCGTGCTGCGCCGCGTGACCGAGGGTCCGATCGGCAAGCAGCTCTTCCAGAAGCTGGAGAGCAAGGGGATCATCGGGCTGGCCTACTGGGACAACGGCTTCAAGGTCATGAGCGCCAACAAGCCGCTCATCAAGCCGGAGGACATGAAGGGCCTGAAGATGCGCATCCAGTCCTCCAAGGTGCTGGACGCGCAGATGCGCGCGCTGGGCGCCCTGCCGCAGGTCATGGCCTTCTCCGAGGTCTACCAGGCGCTGCAGACCGGCGTTGTGGACGGCACCGAGAACCCGCCGTCCAACATGTATACCCAGAAGATGCACGAGGTGCAGAAGCACGCCACGCTGACCGACCACGGCTATCTCGGCTATGCGGTCATCGTGAACAAGAAGTTCTGGGACGGCCTGCCGGCCGACGTGCGCACCGCTCTCGAAGGCGCCATGAAGGAGGCGACCACCTTCGCCAACGACATCGCGCAGAGCGAGAACGACACCTCGATGGCCCAGATGAAGGCGTCGGGCAAGACCGCGTTCCACGAGCAGACCAAGGAAGAGCGCGAGGCCTGGATGAAGGCCCTGCTGCCCGTCCACAAGGACGCCGAGTCCCGCGTCGGCAAGGATCTGATCCAGGCCATCTACAAGGAAGCCGAGGCCGCCGGCTTCAAGATGTAAGGCATCCCGCGCCCGGTTCCCCTCCCCCGCCCCGGGGGAGGATCGGGGCGACGCCGGGGGACCGGGCATCCGGTTCCCGCTGCCGCCCCCATCGTGCCCTCCTCCCCCGTCCGGGAGCTTCCCCGATGCTCATGAAAATCCTCGACCGCCTTGAGGAGACGCTGATCGCGTCCCTGATGGCGGCGGCGACGCTCGTCATCTTCGTGGCGGTGGTCCACCGCTACCTGTCGGGCATCCCCGCCGTCCAAGACTATGTCCTGCACTGGAACCTCGCCTGGGCGCAGGAGCTCTGCATCTACATGTTCGTCTGGATGGCCAAGTTCGGCGCCGCCTACGGCGTGCGGACCGGCATCCATGTCGGGGTGGACGTCGTCATCAACCGGCTGGACCGCGGCCCGCGCCATGCCTTCGTGCTGTTCGGCCTGCTGGCCGGGGCACTGTTCACCGGGGTCGTCGGCACGCTCGGCGCCAACTTCGTCTGGCACATGGCGGACACCGAGCAGGTGTCGGCCGACCTGGAACTGCCGATGTGGATCGTCTATCTGGCCGTTCCCTGCGGTTCCTACCTGATGTGCTTCCGCTTCCTGCAGGTGGCCTGGAGCTTCCTGCGCTCGGGCGAGCTGCCGCACCACGACCACGCCCATGTCGACGGCATCGACCCGGTCGAGGCCGCCAAGGAAGGAGGCCCGGCATGAACGGCGCCATCATCTTCGGCCTGCTGATCACGCTGATGCTGACCGGCATGCCGATTTCCATCGCGCTCGGCCTGACGGTGCTGAGCTTCCTGTTCTTCCTGACCCAGGTGCCGATCGACGCGGTGGCGCTGAAGCTGTTCACCGGCATCGAGAAGTTCGAGATCATGGCGATCCCGTTCTTCATCCTGGCCGGCAACTTCCTGACGCACGGCGGCGTGGCGCGGCGGATGATCAACTTCGCCACCTCGATGGTCGGACACTGGCACGGCGGGCTGGGGCTGGCGGGCGTCATGGCCTGCGCGCTGTTCGCCGCGGTGTCGGGCTCCAGCCCGGCCACGGTGGTCGCCATCGGTTCGATCATCCTGCCGGCGATGGTGAAGCAGGGCTTTCCCAAGCGCTTCGGCGCCGGCATCGTCACCACGTCGGGCGCGCTCGGCATCCTGATCCCGCCGTCCATCGTGATGGTGATGTACTGCGTCGCCGTCACCGGCCACCCGCAGGCCCCCTCCATCGGCCAGATGTTCCTGGCGGGCGTGGTGCCGGGCCTGATGATGGCGACCATGCTCGGCATCACCACCTGGACCCGGGCGCGGCGCAACGGCTATCCGCGCATGCCAAGGGCGACCTTCGGCGAGCGCTGGGCGGCCTTCCGCGAGAGCTTCTGGGGCCTGCTGCTGATCGTCGTGGTGATGGGCGGCATCTACAGCGGCGTCTTCACCCCGACCGAGGCGGCGGCGATGGCCGCGGTCTACGCCTTCGTCGTCGCGGTCTTCGTCTACAAGGACATGACGCTGCGCCAGGTGCCGAAGGTGCTGCTGGACAGCGCCAGCATGTCGGCGATGCTGCTCTACATCATCACCAACGCCGTGCTGTTCTCGTTCCTGATGACCTCGGAGCAGATCCCGCAGACCATGGCGGCCTGGATCATCGAACAGCAGATGGGCGTCTGGGTCTTCCTGCTGGTGGTCAACATCGTGCTGCTGGCGGCCGGCAACTTCATGGAGCCGTCCTCGATCGTGCTGATCCTGGCGCCGATCCTGTTCCCGGTGGCGATGAAGCTGGGCATCGACCCGGTGCATTTCGGCATCCTGATCATCGTGAACATGGAGGTCGGCATGTGCCACCCGCCGGTGGGCCTGAACCTCTATGTCGCGAGCGGCATCACCAAGATGGGCATCACCGAGCTGACCGTGGCAGTCTGGCCGTGGCTGCTGACCATGCTGGTGTTCCTGGCGATGGTGACCTACATCCCGGCCATCTCGCTGTGGTTCCCCCGCCTGATCGGGGTGATGTAGCGCGGACCGGACGAGGCCGGGGGACGCCTTCGGGCAGGGAGAGGGGCAGAGGCCGGACGGCGCATCCCTGCCCCGCCGCCCCCCGCCCTTGCCGGCCGACTGTTCGCATGCCTAAACTTCGCGCCCCTGGACAATCCCCCAGCCCGAGGCGCCCATGCCGGCCGAGTTCCTTCCCACCGCCTGCCCGCACGACTGCCCCAGCACCTGCGCCCTGGAGGTGGAGCGGCTGGCCCCCGACCGGATCGGCAAGGTCCGCGGCGCGGCCGACAACAGCTATACCGCCGGCGTCATCTGCGCCAAGGTCAGCCGTTACGCCGAGCGGACCCACGCGCCGGACCGGCTGAAGGTCCCCCTGCTGCGCAGCGGCCCCAAGGGCTCCGGCCAATGGACGGAGATCGGCTGGGACGAGGCGCTGGACCGCATCGCCGACGCCTTCCTGGCGGCGGAGCGGCAGTACGGGCCGGAGGCCGTCTGGCCCTACTACTATGCCGGCACCATGGGGCTGGTGCAGCGCGGCGGCATCCAGCGCCTGCGCCACGCCAAGCGCTATTCCCGCCAGACCAGCACCGTCTGCGACACGCCGGCAAACATGGGCTGGCTGGCCGGCCACGGCGACATCCGCGGCGCCGATCCGCGCGAGATGGCGGAAAGCGACCTGATCGTCAACTGGGGCGGCAATCCGGTCGCCACCCAGGTCAACGTGATGACCCACGTCAGCCGCGCCCGCAAGGCGCGCGGGGCGAAGCTGGTCACCGTCGATCCCTACCGCACCGGCACCGCCGAGGTGTCGGACCTGCACCTGATGCTGCGGCCGGGCACCGACGGGGCGCTGGCCTGCGCGGTGATGCATGTGCTGTTCCGCGACGGCCACGCCGACCGCGGCTATCTCGCCCGCTATGCCGCCGGGCTGGAGCGGCTGGAGGAGCATCTGGCGGGCCGCACGCCGGAGTGGGCCTCGGCCATCACCGGCCTGCCGGTGGAGCAGATCGAGGCCTTCGCGACGCTCTACGGCACGACGAAGCGCAGCTACCTGCGGCTGGGCTATGGGCTGACACGCGCCCACAACGGGGCGGCCCAGATGCATGCGGTGTCCTGCCTGCCGGTGGTGACCGGCGCCTGGCAGCACCGCGGCGGCGGGGCGCTCTACTGCTCGTCCGGCATCTACCACATCGACCGCACCCTGTCGGAGGGGCTGGACCGGCTCGACCCCTCGGTGCGTTCCTTCGACCAGTCGCGCATCGGCGCGGTGCTGACCGGCGACCCGCGCGACCTGAAGGGCGGCGTGCCGGTGACGGCGATGCTGATCCAGAACACCAACCCGGCGGCCATCTGCCCGGATTCCCGCCGCGTCCGCCAGGGCTTCCTGCGCGAGGACCTGTTCGTCGCGGTGCATGAGCAGTTCATGACCGATACGGCGCGGCTGGCCGACCTCGTCATCCCGGCGACCACCTTCATGGAGCATGACGACCTCTACCGCGGCGGCGGCCAGATGCACATCCTGATCGGCCGCAAGGTGATCGAGCCGCAGTTCGAGGCGCGCGAGAACCACCGGGTCGTCAGCGAGATCGCGCGGCGCGTCGGCGCCGAGCATCCCGGATTCGGCATGTCGGCGCTGGAGATCATCGACGCCATGCTGAAGACGTCGGGCCTCGGCGATGCGCAGTCGCTGACCGAGGCGCGCTGGATCGACGCCCAGCCGGATTTCGAGACCTCGCATTTCCTGACCGGCTTCGCCTGGCCGGACGGCCGTTTCCGCTTCGCCCCGGACTGGAGCGCGCTGGGCCCCTATGGCGGCATGCCGGCGCTTCCCGACCACATGCCGCCGGCACGCGACGCCGATGCCGAGCATCCCTTCCGCCTCGTCACCGCGCCGGCGCGCCAGTTCCTCAACACCTCCTTCACCGAGACGGCGACCTCGCAGAAGCGCGAGGGGCGGCCGACCGCGCTGATCCACCCGCTGGACGCCGGGGATCTCGGGCTGGCCGAGGGCGAGAGGGTGAGGCTGGGCAACCCGCAGGGCAGCGTCGTGGTCCATGCCAGGCCGTTCGACGGGGTGCCGCGCGGCGTGGTGATCGTCGAGGGCATCTGGCCGAACCACGCCTTCGTCGAGGGCATCGGCATCAACAGCCTGACCTCGCCCGAGCCGGTCCCGCCGGCCGGCGGCGCCGCGTTCCACGACACCGCGGTCTGGATGCGCCCGGCCTGACGCCGGGCCGATCGATGGGAAGGTCGGTGCCGGCGCGTCAGGCGTCGGCGCAGACGCGGTTGCGGCCGGAGCGCTTGGCGACGTAGAGCGCCTGGTCGGCGCGGCGGATCAGGCTGCCGGCATCCTCGCCCGGCCGGTATTCGGCGACGCCGACCGACAGGGAGATGGTGCCGTAGTTGGCGTTGCGCGCCTTGTTGACGATCTGGCGGGCGCCGACGCAACTCCGCACCTGCTCGGCCACCGTCATGGCGCTGGCGAGAGGGGTGCGCGGCAGGACGATGGCGAACTCCTCGCCGCCGAAGCGGGCGGCGGTGTCGCGCCCCTTGATGCACTCCATCAGCATGCGCCCGACCAGCTTCAGGACATGGTCGCCGATCAGGTGCCCGTGGGTGTCGTTGAAGCTCTTGAAATGGTCGATGTCGATCATCAGCAGCGACAGCGGCAGGGACTCGCGCCCGGCCTCCGCGATCGCGTCCTCCAGCGCCTGATCGAAGGCCTTGCGGTTGGCGATGCCGGTCAGCCCGTCGGTCAGCGCCTCCCGCCGGGCGGTGTCGAGGCTGACACGGATTTCGGCGAGCTGCTGGGACGATTCCTGGAGATGCGCCTGCAGCCGGGCCTGCCGCTCGACGATCGCCGCGGTCTCCGCCGCGATGGCGGCGACCATGGCGCGCAGCTCCCCAACGGTCAGCGGCTGGTCCAGCTCGCCGCGGAAGCCGGTCAGGGTGTGGCCGTAACGGTCGGTCTCCGTCTCCACCGAGCCGATCTGCTCCAGCACGCGGCTCAACGCGTGGCGCGCCTTCTCCGACGTCTCGCGGATCGCCTGCACCTCCGCGTCGAAGGTGAAGAAGCGCTTGTAGAACTCGTCGAGCAGCGATTGCGGCGGCGTCTTGCCGTCCCGGCCGGCGAGGTCGATGGCGCGGATCAGGTCGGGGAGCTGGCCGCTGTAATAGACGTACCACAGCGTGAAGTTCTGCGGCGTCGGCGGCAGCCGGTCGGCCAGCATGCGCTCCATCGCCCGTGCCGCAAGCCCGCTCGCCCGTTCGAAATCCCCGTCGCTCACCGGACTCGCCCATCGGAATTCATTCGGTCCCGAAGGATATCCCGGAGCGGCGGCTGTCCGCAAGACAGACCGTTGCTCTTTCGCCCTGCAACAAAGCCCGCTAGTTGCACTGCCCGATGGACGCGTCCGCGCAGATGCGCTGGCCATCGAGCCAGACAGCCCCGGAGAGGTCGGCGTGGCGCAGGTCGGTGCCGGCCAGCTTCGCCCCCGTGAAGTCGGCCTTGCGCAGGGTCGCCCCCACCAGCTTGGCATTGCGCAGGTCGGACTCGCGGAAGGAGGCGCCGGTCAGGTCGGCACGGGTGAAGTCGGCCTCGATCAACCGGGCCCGGTCGAAGCGGGTGCCGACCGCCCGGGCGCTGACGAACTTCGCCCGGTAGCCGTCGGCCTCGCCGAGGTCGGACCCGTCGAGCGTGGCGCGCTGGAACACCGCGTCGCGCAGCATGGCGCCGGTCAGGGTGGCCGATTGCAGATCCTGCCCGTCGAAGTAACAGCGGCGCCAATTGACGGCGGGAGCCGCCGGATCCGCGCAGTCGGCGGCGGCGGAGAGGGGAAAGAGCGCGAGGAGCAGGGCGGCGGCGAAGGCGGATCTGATCATGCCCCTTTATGTGGGGGCACGCGTGTCATGAGAAAACCCGCCCGTCGCTTCATCCGACGATTAGCCGCAGGCGGCGGGAGGCCGGGCGCTCAGCCGCCGATGGACCGCACCGCCCGCCCCGCCTGCGGCGGACGCGGCAGCGCGGCATGCGCCCGCACCGCCGCGGACAGCGCCGCGGCGACCGGTTCCGCGAAGGGGACGGCCCTGCGCTGCGACAGATCGACATGTACCAGCATGAACTCCGCCGTCGCCGCCAGGAACCCGTCCTCCGCGTGGCGCATCTCGTGGAACAGGTGCAGCCGCTTGCCGTCCGCACCCAGCAGCCAGGAGGCGAAGCGCAGCGGATCGCCCTCCGTCACCTCGCGGGCATAGGTCAGGTGCGCATCGACCACGAACATCGAGCGCTGCTGCGTCTCGGCATAGTGGCGGCCGATCGCGAAGCGGTCGAGCACGGCGTCCGTCGCCTGGTCGAAGGCCAGCAGATAGTAGGCGACGTTCATGTGGCCGTTGTAGTCGATCCACTCCGGCCGGACGGTCGCCCGGTGGAGGTCGAGCGGGGCGGCGGTCATGGCGACACCTCCAGGAACCGGACGATTTCGGCCCGCACCCCCTGGATCTCGGCAAGCCAGGAGGCGACGTCGGCAATGGACAAACCGGAGGAAACGTCCGCGAAGGGATCCGGACCGGGATAGCGGGCGGACGTGACGAACTCGGTAAATCGCCCCAGTGGCGCAATCAGGGGCAGCAAGGGATGCCCGTTGGGGAGCCGGTCGACCAGCGCTTCAATGTCATGGGTCTTGGGCGGATGGATGTCCGCTGCCAGCAACAGCGCCTTCACCAGTTTCTCCGCCGCCTGCTGGCAATGGTAGGCTGCAATATCGGCAGTGGGATCGGGGCCGAAGAGGTTGTTGCGGATCGCCTTGATGTCGAGGTCAGCGACCCTGATCCAGGCCAGAAGAGCCTCACCGGCCATAGACGAGGACTCCGAAGTGGCTGGCCTCATAGCTCAGTGTGCCCTTGAGATCCTTCGAGCGCTCGAACCCGCCTCGGGTGCAGGCGAGAAAATCCGCCGGAATTCCGGTACCCGCCTTGGCCTCGTAGGCGCGGCGGACAGCAGGCCTCGTCTCGGCCCGATCGTCGGGAAGGATCACCAACAGGTCGTAATCGCTGTCCTCGTCGAAGTCGCCGCGCGCCCGGCTGCCGAACAGGTAGACGGCCTCCGGCTGAAGGGCCGGCACGATCCGGTCCAGCAGGATCCTCAGCTTGTCGTCCACCACCGCCATGGCCGCCCTCCGCCGTCGTTATAATACGGATCCGCCCGGTTCGGGTGGGGCGCCGAGGACGTGCCGCACCTCGGCAAGCACGGCGTCGATTTCGACGATCCAGGATGCGACCTCCCCGGGCGTCGGCTCATCGGAAGAGTCCTCCGCCTCGCCGGGATAGCGGTAGAGCGTCGCGAAGGCGGTGAAGCGGCCCAGCGGCTCAAGCACCCGGCGCAGCGGAAGATCGCGCGGCAGCCTGAGGAGCAGCGCGTCGATGTCGTGGCTTTTCGGCGGATCGATGTCCAGCCGGACCAGCACCGCCTTCACCAGCTTCTCGGCCGCCTGCTGACAGTGATAGGAGGCCACCGTGACAAGCGGGCCCGGCGCCCCCAGGCAGGCCCGCGCCGCCAGAAGGTCGGTCTGCGCCACGGCAAGCCAGCGGTCCGCCCCGGCCTTATGCACCCCGGTCTTATGCACCATAGACCCGGATTCCCTCGCGGACCGCCTTGTAGCTCAGCGTCCCGACCTGATCCTTGTTCGCCTCGAAGAAGGACCGCCGGCAGGGCACGATGTCGGCGGGGATGCCGGTACCCGCCTTGGCGGCATGGGCGAAGACGGCAGAGCGGTGCTCCCTCGGCGCGTCGTCCGGGACGACCACCAGCAGGTCGTAGTCGCTGTCCTCGTCGAAGTCGCCGCGCGCCCGGCTGCCGAACAGGTAGACGGCCTCCGGCTGAAGGGCCGGAACGATCCGGTCCAGCAGGATCCTCAGCTTGTCGTCCACCACCGCCATGGCCGCCCTCCGCCGCCACTATAGCATGGGCGGCGGAGGGCGTTCCTCCAAGATCGAACAGACAAGAACGACCGGATCAGACCGAGAAGTACTTGGCCCGCGGATGGTGCAGGACGATGGCCGAGGTGCTCTGCTCGGGGTGGAGCTGGTGCTCGTCCGACATCTCGACGCCGATGCGGCCGGCGTCGAGCAGGCGCAGGAGCTGCTCCTGGTCCTCCAGCTTCGGGCAGGCGGGATAGCCGAAGCTGTAGCGGCTGCCGCGATAGCCCTGCTGCAGCAGCTTCTCCTTGTCGCGGCTGTCCTCGGCGGCGAAGCCCAGCTCGGCGCGGATGCGGGCATGGACATACTCCGCCATCGCCTCGGTCATCTCCACCGACAGGCCGTGCAGGTAGAGATAGTCCTGGTAGCGGTTCTCGGCGAACCACTGGCGGGCGACCTCGGCGCAGTGCTGCCCCATGGTGACGATCTGCAGACCGAGCACGTCGCGCTCCGGCTCGTTCACGTCGCGCAGGAAGTCGGCGATGCACTCGCCGTCCTCCTTCGCCTGGCGCGGCAGCGTGAAGCGGGCGACCTCGCTGGTGCCGTCCTCGGCGAACAGGATGACGTCGTTGCCGTCGGCCGCCGCCTTCCAATAGCCGTAGACCGCCTGCGGGCGCAGGATCTCCTGCTCCGCCGCGATGCGCAGGATGCGGTCGAGCACCGGGCGCAGCTCCTTCTTCGCCCACTCCTTGAACTCCTCGAAGGACTTGCCGTCCTTCCGGTAGCCCCACTGGAGCTGGTAGAGCATCCGCTCGTTGAGGTAGGTGACCAGCGTCTTCAGCGGCACATGCTCGATCAGCTTCGGCCCCCAGAAGGGCGGGGTCGGCACCGGCACGCCGTCGGCCAGCCGGGCGCGGCGCGCGCGCGCGGCCTCGCGGTCGACCGGCCCCTCGGCGGCGCTGGTGGCCTTGCCGAGCACGCGGCGCTTGTTGACCGCCTTGCCCGCCCGCTTGGCCTGCTGGATGGCGAGCTGCTGGTCGAAGCTGCCGGACACCACCTGGTCCATCAGCGTCAGCCCGTCGAAGGCGTCGCCGGCATAGGCGACGCGGCCCGACCCGTAGGCTGCCACGCAGTCGGTCTCGACATAGGCGCGGGTGAGCGCGGCGCCGCCGAGCAGGACGGGCACCTCCAGCCCCTCGCGGGTCATCTCCTCCAGGTTCTCGCGCATCACCACGGTGGACTTCACCAGCAGGCCGGACATGCCGACGGCGTCGGCCTTATGCTCCTTGGCGGCCTGGATGATGGTGGTCACCGGCTGCTTGATGCCGAGGTTGACGACCTTGTAGCCGTTGTTGGTCAGGATGATGTCGACGAGGTTCTTGCCGATGTCGTGGACGTCGCCCTTCACGGTCGCCAGCACCAGCGTGCCCTTCTGCTGGCCCTCGACCTTCTCCATGAAGGGTTCGAGGTAGGCGACGGCGGCCTTCATCGTCTCCGCCGACTGCAGGACGAAGGGAAGCTGCATCTTGCCGGCGCCGAACAGGTCGCCGACCACCTTCATGCCGTCGAGCAGCAGGGTGTTGATGATGTCGATCGGCGAATGGCCCTTCAGCGCCTCCGCCAGATCGTCCTCCAGCCCGGTGCGGTCGCCGTCGACGATGCGCTCCTTCAGCCGCTCCTCGACCGTCTCGGCGCGCGCCTTCTTCTTGGCGTCGGCCGCCTTGCGCCCCTCGAACAGCGCGATGAAGGCCTGCAGCGGGTCGTATCCCTCGGCGCGGCGGTCGAAGATCAGATCCTCGGCGACCTTGACCTCCTGCTCGGGGATCTGGTGCAGCGGCAGGATCTTCGAGACATGGACGATGGCGCCGGTCATCCCGCGCTTCACCGCATGGTCGAGAAAGACCGAGTTCAGCACATGGCGCGCCGCGGCGTTCAGGCCGAAGGAGACGTTGGACAGGCCGAGGATGATCTGGCAGCCGGGCATCTCCCGCGCGATGGCCTCGATGCCCTCCAGCGTCCAGATGGCGAGCTTGCGGTCGTCCTCGTTGCCGGTGGCGATGGTGAAGGTCAGCGGATCGAACAGCAGGTCGGACGGGGCGAGCCCGTACTCGTTCACCGCCAGATCATAGAGGCGCCGGGCGATCTCCAGCTTGCGCTCCGGCGTCTTGGCCATGCCCTCCTCGTCGATGGTCAGGGCGATGACCGCGGCGCCGAACTTCTTGGCGAGTTCCAGCCGCTTGCGCGCCGGCTCCTCGCCATCCTCGAAGTTGATGGAGTTGAGGATGGCCTTGCCGCCGTAGAGCGCCAGCGCCTTCTCGAGCACGATATACTCGGTCGAGTCGATGACGAGGGGAGCGGTCACCGACCCGGCGAAGCGCGAGACCACCGCCTGCATCTCCGCCACCTCGTCGCGGCCGACGAAGGCGGTGCAGACGTCCAGCGAGTGGCTGCCTTCCTTCACCTGCTCGCGCGCCATCTCGACGCAGCCGTCCCAGTCGTTCCTCTCCTGCAGCTCGCGCCACTTCTTGGAACCGTTGGCGTTGCAGCGCTCGCCGATGGCGAAGAAGGCGTTCTCCTGCCGCAGCGTGACCTGCGAGTAGAGCGACGCCACCGCCGGCACCCAGTGCACGGTGCGGTTCTTCGGCGCCGGGCGGTGCGAGCCGGCGGGCGCCAGCCGGCGCAGCATCTGGTTGGCGGCGGCGATGTGCGGGACGTTGGTGCCGCAGCAGCCGCCGACGAGGTTCACCCCGTCCTCGACCACGAAACGCTCCAGCCAGGTGGCGAAATCCTCGGCGCGCAGCGGGTAATGGGTCTTGCCGTCCACCAACTCCGGCAGGCCGGCGTTGGGCTGGACGGAGACGAGGCCCGGCCAGTTCTGCGTCAGCCACTTGACGTGCTCGCTCATCTCCAGCGGCCCGGTGGCGCAGTTCAGCCCCATCAGCGGCACGTCGAGCGCCTGGATGACCGTGGCCGCCGCGGCGATGTCGGTGCCGACCAGCAGCGTGCCGGTCGTCTCCACCGTCACCTGGACGAAGACGGGGGTGTCGACCCCGGCCTCCTTGCGGGCACGCTTGATGCCGTTGACGGCGGCCTTGATCTGCAGCGGATCCTGGCAGGTCTCCACCAGGATGGCGTCGGCGCCGCCGGCGATCTGCCCGGCCGCCTGGACGGCGAAGCTGTCCTCCAGGTCCTGGTAGGCGATATGGCCGAGGCTGGGCAGCTTGGTGCCCGGCCCGATGGAGCCGATGACGAAGCGCGGCTGCCCGTCCGTGAAGGTCTCCGCCGCCTCGCGCGCCAGCTCGACCGCGCGCTGGTTGATCTCGAACGCCTTCTCGGAGATGCCGAACTCGCCCAGCGTCACCGGCGAGGCGCCGAAGGTGTCGGTCTCCACCATGTCCGCACCGGCCTCGTAATAGCCGCGATGGATCTCGCGGACGATGTCCGGGCGGGACAGCGGAAGGATGTCGGTGCAGTTCTCATGCCCCCAGTAGTCCTTCTCGACATCGAGGTCGAGCGCCTGGATCCGGCTGCCGAACCCGCCGTCGCAGAGCAGAACACGGTCGCGCAGGGTGTCGAGAATGTGGGGCATGGGTCGGGTCTTGTCCGTTGGCTTGGCGTCGGGAGACGGGAGGTCAGGGCTGGTCCTGGCGGCCGGCGGGCCACCAGTCGTGGTCGAGGAGCTGGCCGAGCGTGTAGGGGCATTCGGCCGGCAGGGCGTGCGGCGCGATGCCGTCCCGGGCCAGCCCGTCCGCGGCAAGGCGCAGGGCGTTGCGGTAGGCGCGCTCGAGTTCGATGCGGTTGCGCAGGCTGGGGCTGGTCTCCAGTTGCTCCAGCGCCTCGATCCGGTGGTTGATGACCGAGCTTCGCCAGCCGGCGCGCGGCGCGGCGGCCGGAGAGTGGTCGAGCTTCAGGAGGTGTTCGATCACGCGCATCAGCGCGCTGTTGAGCGCCCGTGCGTCGGACCGCCCCATGCCCTCGATCTCCTCGGCCAGGTTCTCATGGTCGATGGGCGAGTTGGACCGCTCGGACGCCGCCTCGCGCAGAAGCCGCGCCTGCTCCTGCGTCCAGGCATAGAAGTCGTCGTCGTAGCCGATCCGACCGTCCATCGCGTCCGCCCTCCGCACCGTCCGTGCCGCTGCGTCAAACTAGCACAGGCCGAGCCCTGCCGTCGCCTCAGGCCGCCGGAGCCGGCGAGGGGGCGGCGGCCTTCGCCTTCACGCCGAGCATGCGGCAGATGGCGACCGTCAGGTCGGCCCGGTTCAGGGTGTAGAAGTGGAAGTCGTTCACCCCCTGGGCCTGGAGCGCCTGGCACTGCTCCGCCGCGACGGTCGCGGCGACGAGATGGCGGGTCTCCGGGTCGGAATCGAGCCCATCGAAGGTGTCGGCCAGCTTCTGCGGGACCGAGGCGTTGCACTTGCCGGCGAACTCCACCGCGCGGGCGAAGTTGGTGATCGGCAGGATGCCGGGGACGATCGGGACATGGATGCCGGCCGCGGCACAGCGGTCGAGGAAACGGAAATAGGCGTCGTTGTCGAAGAAGAACTGGGTGATGGCGCGGGTCGCGCCGGCGTCCACCTTGCGCTTCAGGTTGTCGAGGTCGAACTGGGCGCTCGGCGCCTCCGGATGGGTTTCCGGGTAGGCGGCCACCGAGATCTCGAAATCCGCGACCTCCCGCATGCCGGCGACGAGATCGGCGGCGTAGGCATAGCCGCCGGGATGGGGCTCGTAGCGGCCGCCGATGCCGCCCGCCGATTCGGGCGGGTCGCCGCGCAGGGCGACGAGATGGCGGATGCCGGCCTCCCAATAGGTGCGGGCGATCGAGTCGATCTCCTCGCGCGTTGCGCCGACGCAGGTGAAGTGGGCGGCGGCGGGGATGCCCGTCTCCTTCTGGATGCGGCAGACGGTCGCGTGGGTCCGCTCGCGGGTCGAGCCGCCGGCACCGTAGGTCACCGAGACGAAGGCCGGCCGCAGCGGGGCGAGCCGCTCGATCGCCTGCCACAGGCTCTGCTCCATCTTCTCGGTCTTCGGCGGGAAGAACTCGAAGCTGACCGCCGGGGCGGCGGAAGAGGCGGCGGACGTCATGAAGGGGCTCCGCTGATGGAGAGGACGGGGGATTTGACGGCCGGCACGCCCGCGGCGGTGCGGATCGCCGGCCAGATGGAAACGGTGAGCGGGTCGCCCGGCAGATGGACGACCGTGTCGCAGGCGAGGCCGGCCTGCCGGCACCAGCCGGCCACCTCCTCGTCGGAAAAGCCGAGCCGGCGGTGGGCGTGCTCCCCGCGCAGGGACTCGAGCGCGTGGGGCGCGAAGTCCACCACCAGGAGGCAGCCGCCCGGACGCAGCACGCGCGCCGCCTCGGCCAGCAGTTCCGCCGGGGTCTCGGCGAAATGCAGGACCTGATGCACCACGGCGGCGTCGAAGGACCCCGAGGGGAAGGGAAGCTGGTACATGTCGGCCTGCCGGACATGGCAGTTGCGCAGGCCGGCCTCCTCCAGCTTGGTGCGGGCGATGGCCAGCATCTCGCGCGACTGGTCGATGCCGACCGCGCGCTGGGCGCGCGGCCCCAGCACCTCCAGCATCCGGCCGGTGCCGGTGCCGATGTCCAGCAGCTCCTCCACCCCGGCCTCGGGCAGCAGGCGGAGAAGCGCCTCCTCCACCTCGCGCTCCGGCACATGGAGGGAGCGGATCTCGTGCCAGCGCTCGGCATTGTCGCGGAAGTAGCTCGCCGCCGCCTCGGAGCGCGCCCGCTTGATCGACTCGAGCCGTTCGAGATCGAGGATCAGGGTCGGATCGTCGGCCGGAATGGCATCCACCAGCACGCGGGCGAGGTCGGCCGAGGAGCCGCGCTCCGCCAGCCGGTAGAAGGCGAAGGTGCCCTCGCGGAAACGGTCGAGCAGCCCGGCGTCGCACAGCAGCTTCAGGTGACGCGAGACGCGGGGCTGGCTCTGCCCCAGGATCTGGGTCAGCTCCGTCACCGTCAGTTCGCCGTTGGCGCACAAAGCGAGCAGCCGGAGCCTCGTGGTCTCCGCCGCCGCCTTCAATGTCGCCAGCAATTCTTCCATGCCGCCCAACAACTTGCTCCAAAATCGGGTTCGCCCGGCATCGCCGCCATAGAACCGCCTTCAGATACAGATATAAAGATATCTTTATGCAAGGTAAACCGAAATCCGCCGCCGCGGCCCGCCGCCCGCGCCGGGCCGCGGCGAGGACCTCCCCGGGACCTCTCCGGGACCTCCTGGGCGCGGGTCCTGGCGCGCCGTCCGTTCGACCGCGCGGTTTGCGGCGCGGCAAGAGTACCACAGAAGCGGGAAACCCCGCCGTATGCTCGCGGGGCACGCTGGTCAAAGCCCGACTGCTGTGCTAGTGGACGATAAGAGTGGGGTTTCGTGCGGATCTTCCGGGCGAATCCCGCGAGTCAGACGCCACTGCCCCGATGGGCGCGGTCACCGCCGCGACCGGAGGGGAAGACGGCGACCCGCCCAGAGCTTGAGCCCCCCAACAAGAGCCGTCGCACGATGAAGCTGGCACAATTCACCCGCTCCCTCCTCCGTTCGGCCGCTGTTGCCGCCCTGGCCCTGTCCGCCGCCGCCTGCGCGAACAAGCCGGCCGATTCGGGCGCAACCGCGAGCCAGGAGGTCTATGACCCGCTCGAGGTGCCGAACCGCTTCGTCTTCGCGGCGAACGAGGCCGTGGACACGCTGGCGCTGCGCCCGGCGGCAGAGGTCTATGTCGTCGTGGTTCCGGACCCCGTGCGCGACGCCATCCACAACTTCATCGACAACCTGCTGGGGCCGCTCTACATCGCCAACAACCTCCTCCAGGGCGACCTGCAGGGGGCGAGCGACGCGACCGGCCGCTTCATGACCAACACCATCCTGGGCGCCGGCGGCATCGCCGACGTGGCGAGCCAGGCCGGCATCCCCAACAAGCCCGAGGATTTCGGCCAGACGCTGGCCGTCTGGGGCGTCGACGAGGGGCCGTACTTGGTGCTGCCGCTGCTCGGCCCGTCGAACCTGCGCGATGCGGTCGGCTACGGCGTCGACACGGTGGCCGATCCGGTGCGCATCTGGGCCTACGCCCAGGACCACAAGAACGTGCTGGTCACCCGCGCCGTCACCGGTGCCGTCGACCGCCGCTCGCGCGTGCTGAAGGAGGTCGACGACCTGAAGCGCAACTCGCTCGACTTCTACGCCACCGTGCGCAGCCTGCACCACCAGCAGCGCCAGGCGGAGGTCGAGAACCGCTCCACCGGCTCGGCCACCGAATATCCGGAATATACCAAGCCGTAATCGCAGGGCGCTATCCTGGCGGGCGGCGGGGATCCTCCCCGCCGCTCCTGCCGGGAACCGCAAGGCCCCTCCAGGCGATTGTTATCACGCAAAGAGTGTTGACAAAGCCCCCAGGGCAGCCACTTTTCGAATGCCATGCTGACACGTCGTTTGTTCGTCGCGTGCGCGGCCCTGCTCGCGGTGAGCAGCTGGGCCGGCCGATCCGTCCTCGCCCAGGCCGATGCCGGGGCGGGTGCCTTCATCCAGTCGCTCGGCAACGAGGCGATCGCCACCTTCTCGGACAAGAGCGTCCCGCGCGATCAGTCGGTGCAGAAGTTCCGCACCCTGCTCTATCGCGGCTTCGACGTCCCGTACATCGGGCGCTTCGTGCTCGGCCGGTTCTGGAACCAGGCCACGCCGCAGCAGCAGGACGAGTACCAGAAGCTGTTCGAGAAGATGATCGTCGCCACCTATGCCGATCGCTTCGTCGAATATTCGGGCGAGACCTTCAAGATCACCGGCAGCCGCCCCGAGGGCGACACCGACGCGGTGGTCACCACCCAGATCGTGCGGCCGAACGGCCCGCCGGTGAATGTCGACTGGCGCGTGCGCAAGCGCGACGCCGGCTTCAAGATCATCGACGTGATCGTCGAGGGCGTCAGCATGAGCGTCACCCAGCGGTCCGAGTTCGCCTCGGTCATCAGTTCCAGCGGCGGGCAGATCGAAGGCCTGCTGCGCGCCATGCGGCAGAAGACCGGCACCGCCGGCTGACCTGCCGCCGGTTCACGGTCCGGCACGCCGACTCAGGGCCGTCCCGCGGGGCGGCCCTTTTTCATTGCAGCGAATTGCACGAAGGGCCTACCACCATCGCGTGACGCGGCGCGCCGGAACCGGTATTCTGCCGGCGACCGCCCGTCCTTGTTGAGCCTGCTGCGGAACCCCCCGACCGATGGCCGAACGCGACCCGAAAGAGATCGAGGAACTGCGCGCGATCATCCTCGCCCATCAGAAGTGGCTCAAGCGGCCGAGCAGCGGGCGGCGTGCCGATCTCAGCTTCCGCGACCTCTCCCGCCTGAACCTCGACAGCGTCTCCCTGGTGGCCGCCAAGCTGGCCGGCGCCAACCTGTCGGGCACCCGCATGGTCAAGGCCGACCTGTCGCAGGCCGACCTGTTCGGTGCCGACATGGAGGGGGTGAACCTGTCCGGCGCCATGCTGGCCGGCGCCGATCTGCGCGGCGCCAACCTGCACCGGGCGCAGCTGACCGACGCCAACCTGCGCGGGGCGGATTTCCGGGCGGGCGAACTGATGACCGACTCGGAAGGCAGGGCCACCCGCGGCGGCACGACCCGGCTGACCGAAGCGAAGATGGAGCGTTCCATCCTGGCCGGCGCCAACTTCGCCGGCTGCGACCTGACGGGGGCCGACCTCAACGACGCCGACCTGACGGGGGCGGAGCTGACCTCGGCCGTGCTGGTCGGCACCGATTTCGGCGGGGCGACGCTGGACGGCGCCACCTTCGGCAACACGGTGATGGACCACGCGACCCTGCAGCGGACCTACATCCCCTTCGCGCTGCCGCCCGACGCCATCGTACCGCCGGTCTACACCGCCATGCCGGTCGCCGAGTTCCTGGAGCTGGTGGCGACGCACGAGCGGTGGGTGGACAGCCAGGGGGCGGACGGCAGGCGGCTGGACCTGGATCTCGTCTCGGTGGCGGGCGCCGATCTGGAGGGGCGGACTCTGGCCGCGGCGAGGCTGCGGCGCTGCCGCCTGCCGGGAGCGCGGCTGGTCAAGGCCAGCCTGGAGATGGCGGAGCTGTCCTACATCGACCTCGACGAGGCCGACCTCAGCGGCGCCACACTGCGCGGCGCCACGCTGCGGCGCGCCTTCCTGTCGCACGCCGTCCTGAGAGGGCTGGATGCCCGGCCGGCGGTGCTGGCCGGCGGACGGGCCTGGCCGACGAACTTCGAGGGCGCCGATTTCTCGGATGCCGACCTGAGCGAGGCGCGCATGGGCGAGGCGGTGGTGCGCGGCGCCACCTTCAAGCGGACGATCCTCGCCGGCACCGACCTGAAGGTGCCGGAGGCCGCGGTTCCCTTCCCCCTCCCCCGCTGGAGGAGCGGCGGCGGCAGAAGCGCTTCGTGCGGCCCGGCATGGTGGTCCATACCGAGCATGGCGTCTTCCCGACCCGCAACTGGTCGGTCGGCGGGCTGTGCCTGCTGGCGCCCGACCAGCCCTTCCGCCGCGGCGACATGTTCCCGGCCCGCGTGGTGATGACCGACCGGAAGGAGGTGCAGGCCGCCGCCCATCTGGTGGTGCTGCACCGCGACGACGAGCGCGGCCAGCTCTCCGTCCGGTTCCACCAGTATGGCGACGACCTGAAGGCCCTGCTGAAGACCGCCTTCCTCGACCACCAGAAGATGGCGGGGTAAGGCCGCCTGTCGCGGCTCACCGCCAGGGGGTCAAGGGACTCCAGGCGATCGGGGCATGGTTGCCGGGCGCCGGGGCGGGCTTCTGGAAGACCAGGAAGCGGTTGGTGTCCGGCGACTGGTTGACGATGTTGATCGTATAGGTCGCGCCACCGGCCACCGCGTCGAGCGCCTCGTCCGACAGTTCGCCGCTCTGCGGGCCGGCCTGCTGCGGCGCGTGCTCCGCCGTCGCCTCGGGTTTGGTCTCGTCGCTCATGGTCCTGGCTCCCGCTCGGGTCGTCTCGATGTTCCGACGATAGCAGGGAAGGCGGAGCAGGACTTGCCGCTCCGTCCCAATCTCCGCGCCGGACGTCCCAATCCGCCGGGCGGGCGGCTGAACGAATCGTCGGATACTCCCAAGACGGACGGTCAAATTCCCGTCAATTTGCCTTATCTATAGGAACGGTTCAGGACAGCAGGCCGCGCCCCCGGGGGAACGGCCGACTTGGCGGGGTAGAGGAATGGCGACGTTGAAGGAGTTCGAGGAGGCGCTGAAGGCGGCCGGCAATACGGAGGCCCTGGCGATCCTGGAATCGCTGCGGGAGCGCGACCGGGCCAGCCGCTCCATCCGGCCGGCGCGCCGGGTCACCGGACGCAAGATGACTCCGGAGCTGGCGGCCGAGATCCTGCACCTCCACCAGACCACCGACATGACCCAGCAGGAGATCGCCTTCCAGCTCGGCGTCAACCAGGGCCGGGTGAACGAGGTCATCAAGCGCGGCAAGTGGCTGGACGGCGACCCCAACGCGCCGGAAGCCGTCGCCCGCGACAAGGCGCTGGAGCGCGCCGAACAGGGCGTCGGCTTCACCCCGCGCGCACCGCGCAGGAAGGCGGGGAAGAAGACGGAGGAGGTCGCCGCTTCCGCCGAGGCCGCCGCCGAGCCGCCCGCCGCGGCCGGGGAGCCTCCCGCCGCAGCACAGGCGCCGGAGGGAAAGGCCCTGCCGGAAGAGGCGAAGCCGCAGGAGTCCCTGCCGGAAGCGGGCAAGCCCGACGACGCGGAACCCTCTCTGCTCGAACTGGCCGCCGCCCCCATCCCCGAGGCGGCGCCGGAACCGGTCGAGGAGCCGACGCCGGAACCGGTTGAGCCGCCCGAGGAGACGAAGCCGACGGCGGCCGAAACGGCGAAGCCCGCCGCCGGCGAGGAAGCGGCGCCCGGAAGGAAGCCGGCGAAGAAGCGCAAGAAGCCCGGTGGCCCGGCCCAGCTTCTCTTCGAACTCTGAGCGGCCGGACGATCCAGTCCGGCCAAACGAAAAGCCCCCCTCCGTCGCCGGAGAGGGGCTTTCGCCTTATCGGGACATCCCGCGGCCGGTCAGCCGCGGACCAGCGGCTTGTATTTGATGCGGTGCGGCTGGTCGGCATCGGCGCCCAGGCGGCGCTTCTTGTCGGCCTCATAGTCCTGGAAGTTGCCCTCGAACCACTCGACATGGCTCTCGCCCTCGAAGGCGAGGATGTGGGTGGCGATGCGGTCGAGGAACCAGCGGTCGTGGCTGATGACCACCGCGCAGCCGGCGAAGCTCTGCAGGGCGTCTTCCAGCGCGCGCAGCGTATCGACGTCCAGGTCGTTGGTCGGCTCGTCGAGCAGCAGGACGTTGGCGCCGGACTTCAGCATCTTGGCGAGGTGGACGCGGTTGCGCTCACCGCCCGAGAGCTGGCCGACCTTCTTCTGCTGGTCGGGGCCGCGGAAGTTGAAGCTGGAGACGTAGGCGCGGCTGGGCATCGTCTTCTTGCCGAGCTCGATCACGTCGAGCCCGTCGGAGATCTCCTCCCACACCGTCTTCTTGGGGTCGAGCGAGTCACGGCTCTGGTCGACATAGCCCAGCTTGACGGTGTCGCCGACGCGGAAGCTGCCGGCGTCCGGCCCCTCCTGCCCGGTGATCATGCGGAACAGCGTGGTCTTGCCGGCGCCGTTCGGGCCGATCACGCCGACGATGCCGCCCGGCGGCAGGCGGAAGGACAGGTCGTCGATCAGCAGACGGTCGCCGAAGCCCTTGGCGATGTGCTCCGCCTCGATGACGACGTTGCCGAGCCGCGGCGGCACCGGGATGACGATCCTGGTCTCGCCGGTCTGCTCCTTGGCGCTCTCGGCCAGCAGCGTCTCGTAGGCGGTGATGCGGGCCTTGCTCTTGGCCTGACGGGCGCGCGGGCTCTGCCGGATCCATTCCAGCTCGGTGGCGAGCTGCTTCTGCCGGGCCTCTTCCTGGCGGCCTTCCTGCTCCAGCCGCTTCTGCTTCTGCTCCAGCCAGGAGGAGTAGTTGCCTTCCCACGGAATGCCCGAGCCGCGGTCGAGTTCGAGGATCCAGCCGGTCACGCTGTCGAGGAAGTAGCGGTCGTGGGTGACCAGCACCACGGTGCCCTTGTAGTCCTCCAGGTGCTTCTGCAGCCAGGCCACCGACTCGGCGTCGAGATGGTTGGTCGGCTCGTCGAGCAGCAGCAGGTCCGGCTTCTCCAGCAGCAGCTTGCACAGCGCCACGCGGCGCTTCTCGCCGCCCGACAGCTTGGTGACGTCGGCGTCGCCGGGCGGGCAGCGCAGCGCGTCCATGGCGATCTCGACCGTGCGGTCGAGGTCCCAGGCGTCGGCGTGGTCGATCTTCTCCTGCAGCTCGGCCTGCTCGGCCAGCAGCGCGTCGAAGTCGGCGTCCGGATCGGCCATCAGGTTCGACACTTCGTTGAAGCGGTCGATCAGCGCCTTGGTGTCGGCCAGCGCCTCCAGAACGTTCTCCTGGACGGTCTTGGCCGGGTCGAGCTGCGGCTCCTGCGGCAGATAGCCGACCTTGGCGCCGTCGGCGGCCCAGGCCTCGCCCGAGAAGTCCTTGTCCAGCCCGGCCATGATCTTCATCAGGGTCGACTTGCCGGCGCCGTTGACGCCCAGCACGCCGATCTTGGCCCCCGGCAGGAAGGAAAGCCAGACGTTGTCCAGGACCTTCTTGCCGCCAGGATAGACCTTCGTCAGGCCCTTCATGACATAAACGTATTGGTAGGACGCCATGCGCCGCTCCGACCTTCTGCACGGGAAAGAAAATTGGACGCCGCCCGCGGCGCCACTTCGCTGGACCGAGGTTTTAGCGCATAAGGACGCCCTGTGAAACGACGAAGGAGAGGCGCCGGTGGCCGACATCGCGATCAATATCTATGTGGATGCCGATGCCTGCCCGGTAAAGCCGGAGATCTACAAGGTGGCCGGACGGACCGGCTGCACGGTGCTGCTGGTCGCCAACAGCCCGCTGCGCCTGCCGACCGAATGCCGGGCGGAGCTGGTGGTGGTCGGCGACGGCTTCGACGCCGCCGACAACTGGATCGCCGAGCGGGCCGGGCCGACCGACGTCGTGGTGACCGCCGACATCCCGCTGGCCGACCGCTGCGTCAAGCGTGGCGCGGTGGTGATCGGCCCGACCGGCCGCCCCTTCACCGGCGACAACATCGGCCAGGCCCTGGCCTCCCGCGCGCTGATGCAGGACCTGCGCGACATGGGGGTGGCCGGCGGCGGCAACGCGCCGATGAGCCAGCGCGACCGCTCCCAGTTCCTCCAGACGCTCGACCAGGCGGTGCAGGCGCTGAAGGCGGGCCGGCGGCCGAAGTTCCGCTGACCCCGCCGCCCCGCGGCCGGCCGCTCAGACCGCCGGCGCCTGATCGAACTGCAGCGCGGCCAGACGGGCATAGAGCCCGCCCTGGCGCACCAGTTCGCCATGGGTCCCGGTCTCCACCACCCGCCCCTGCTCCATCACCACGATGCGGTCGGCGTTGAGCACGGTGGCAAGGCGGTGGGCGACGATCAGCGTGGTCCGGCCATGCATCAGCCGGTCGAGCGCGTCCTGCACCATCCGCTCGCTCTCGGCGTCGAGTGCGCTGGTCGCCTCGTCCAGCAGCAGAACCGGCGGGTCGCGCAGGATGGCGCGGGCGATGGCGATGCGCTGGCGCTGCCCCCCGACAGCCTTACGCCCTTCTCGCCGAGGAAGGTGTCGAATCCCTCCGGCAGGGCGTCGAGGAACTCCAGCGCGTGGGCCGCCTCGGCGGCGGCACGCACCTCGGCGTCGCCGGCGCCGGGCCGGCCATAGCGGATGTTCTCCCAGGCATTGGCGGAGAAGATGACGGGATCCTGCGCGACGAGGCCGATGCGGCTGCGCAGCTCCACCGGATCGGCGGCCTTCACGTCCACCCCGTCCAGCCGCACCACCCCGCCTGCGGGTCGTAGAAGCGCAGCAGGAGCTGGAAGACGGTGGACTTGCCCGCCCCCGACGGCCCGACCAGCGCCACCCGCTCGCCCGGCGCCACGTCGAGCGTGAAGCCTTCCAGCGCCGCCCAGTCGGGGCGCGAGGGGTAGTGGAAGCGCACCTGCCCGAAGGACAGGGCGCCCCGCGCCGGCACCGGCAGCGCCACCGGCGAGGCGGGGGACGGATCTCCGACCGGGTCGCCAGCAGGTCGACCAGCCGCTCGGTGGCGCCGGCGGCGCGCTGCAGGTCGCCCATCACCTCGCTGATGGCACCGACCGATCCGGCGACCACCACGGCATAGATGACGAAGGCCGACAGCTCGCCCGCCGAGATGCGGCCGGCCAGCACGTCATGGCCGCCGATCCACAGGATGGTGCCGACCGCGCCGAAGACCAGCACGATGACGATCACCGTCATGACGGCGCGCACCTTCACCCGGCGGATGGCGACGTCGAACGCCTCCTCCACCCGGCGGCCGAACAGGGCGCGGTCGATGGCCTCGTGGGTGAAGGCCTGGACGGTGCGGATGGCGGCCAGCGTCTCCTCGACGAAGGAGCCGACGTCGGCGACCCTGTCCTGGCTGGCGCGCGACAGCCGGCGCACCTGCCGGCCGAACAGGATGATCGGCGCCACCACCAGCGGCACCACCAGCGCCACCAGCCCGGTCAGCTTGGGCGAGGTCACCAGCAGCATCCCGGTGCCGCCGAGGAACAGCAGCGTGTTGCGCAGCGCGATCGAGACGGAGGAGCCGACCACCACCTGAAGAAGCGTCGTGTCGGTGGTCAGGCGCGACAGGATCTCGCCGGTCTTGGTGGTCTCGAAGAAGCCGGGCGACAGCGTCAGCACATGGTCGTAGACCGCCCGCCGGATGTCGGCCACCACCCGCTCGCCGATCCAGCTCACCAGGTAGAAGCGGCTGTAGGTGGCGCCGGCCATCAGGGCGATGACGCCCATCAGGACGAGCAGCGCGCGGTCGAGCAGGGCTGAATTGCCGGCGGCGAAGCCCTGGTCGACCAGGATGCGCATCCCCTGCCCCATCCCCAGCACGGTGCCCGCCGCCACCGTCAGGGCCAGCAGCGCCCCCAGGATCTGCCAGCGGTAGGGCTTCAGGAAGGGCAGCAGATGGCGCAGCGGCGACAGGTCGCGGCGGCGGGTCTCGGCGGCGGACTCCGTGCCCGAAGCCGCAGGGAGATCGAGGGAGGACTTGGACACCGGTTTCGCCTGCTCAGGTCGGGGCGCACGGGGCGCCGGCGGTGTGCCATATAGCAATGGCCGCCAGCCCCCACAAGGCGCCCGCCGTTCCCCGCCAGATCCGCCCTAGGAGAACCGCCCTAGGAGAACCGCCCTAGGAGAACCGCCATGACGGCACCCGCCAGATCGTCAGCGCCCGCAGCAGCCATTCCATGGGGCCGTAGACATGGCGCCGGAGCCACCATCGGCTGAGAACGGTCTGGAGGAGGAAGATCGCAGCGGCCATGCCGAGCGCACCGGCCGGGGAAACCCTGCCCACCAGCGCGGCGCCGTAGCCGGTGAACAGCAAGGCGCAGACGACCGACTGCAACAGATAGTTGGACAGGGCGATCCGGCCGGCCGGCGCCAGCCACCGCACCAGACGCTCCCCGCCCGGCCTCCGGAAGACCAGCAGGACGGCGGCGCCATAGGCCGCCGTCAGGAACGGAGCGGTCAGCAGACCGATGCCGAATGCCGCGAGTTCCCAGCCAGAACCACCGCGAACCGCCCCGCCGGCCGCATAGAGGACGGCTCCGGGAAGGCCGACGAGCAGCCCCACCACAGATATCCGGCGCAGGGCCGCATCGACCTCGCCGATCCGGCGCAGAAGCTGGCGCCGCCCGGCCATCAGCCCCAGCAGGAACATCGCCATCGCGCAAGGAGCCTGGAACAGGACAAGGGCGATCCAGACGTCCGGAAGATCCGCCAGATGCCGGGCCACGATCGCCGCGGCGTCGCCACGATAGGAATCCCGCATCGCCAGGGCCGCGCCGGCAGCCTGCTGGCCGTCCGTTCCGGCACCGACGGAGGCGAGAAGGAGGCCCAGGACCAGCCATGCGCCGCCGGTCGCCAGAACCAGAACCCCGGCCAGCCACGATACCGTCCGGTCGGACAAGCGGCGCAGCGCCAGCAGCAGCACCCCGAGCACGCCGTAGATGGTCAGGATATCGCCGGTGAACAGCAGCACCGCGTGCATCAGGCCGATGAGGAGCAGGCCGGCCTGACGGCGCAGGATTCGCCCGGGCAGCGCCTCTCCCGCGCGGTCCGCCGCCTCCATCTGCAAGGTGAAGCTGTAGCCGAACAGGAAGGAGAACAGCAGATAGAACTTCGTCTCGAAAACCACCGCCACCAGCAGCCGGACCATCCGGTCGAGCGGCCCGGCAAAGGCGGGATCGACGATGCCGCTGCCGTAGAAGGTCGAGGCGAAGGCCTGGATGTTCACAACGAGGATGCCGAAGAGCGCGAATCCGCGCAGCGCATCCACTTCAGCGATGCGGCCGGTCATCGTACCCCCATGCTGCAGGAGCCGATGAGCGAGGCGACCAGACGGTGCAGCGCCGCCCGCTGCTCCCCCACCCGGAACCCGGGATCGAGGGCGGCCCGATTGAAGAAGCCGTCGATCAGCACGCCGATCCAGGCCGCCGCCGCACGGACGTCCAGGGTGGGGTCGGCTCCGGCCTCGCGCCGGGCCGCCGCCGTTGCCAGCAGCGCCCGCATCCCCTCCTGCAAGGCGGCGTCGTTGCGGGCGATGTGGCGGGCAAGGTCGGAGTCCCGCGCCGCCTCCGCCGCAAGCTCCAGGGCGAGGCGGACGTTCGCCGGGTCCGCCGCATGATCGACCACGGCGTCCAGCACATGGCGCAGCGCCGCGAGCGCACTGCCGCCGGCCGCGACATCCGCGGCAAGGCCGTCGAGCAGTTCCCGAACCTCTTCCCCTTCCAGATCGACGATGGCGGCGGCGATCGCCTGCTTTCCGGGGAAATAGTGGAAGAGCGTCCCGGTGCTCACCCCCGCCGCCGTACGGATGTCGGCGGTGCTCGCCGCATGGAACCCCTTGTCCGCGATGCAGCGGGCGGCGGCACGCAGGATCGCCCTCCGCCGTTCGTCATGTCTTGCCGGATCGACGACGCGCATGGTCCGGAAACCCTCTCGTACGGAACGGCCCATAAATAGACCGAACGTTCGGTTTATTTATGGGCCGGACCTTGGGGTGTCAAGCGCCGAGGCGGTCCCCGGCCGCCTCGGGCCGACCGATTCCGGTTGCATCGCCGGGTCCGCTTTGATATAGACGCCGCTCGTTTAGCAGGAACCCCGGCCATGAAGACTGACATTCATCCCGATTACCACGAGATCAACGTGGTGATGACCGACGGCAGCTCGTTCACGACCCGCTCCACTTGGGGTAAGCCGGGCGACACGATGCGCCTCGACATCGACCCGAAGTCGCACCCGGCCTGGACCGGCGTGCAGAAGCTGCTCGACACCGGCGGGCAGATCGCCAAGTTCAACAAGCGCTTCGCCAACTTCGGCCTCAAGAAGTAAGCCGACCGGTTCTTCGGGACCGCAAGCCAGCGCTGTTGCCGCATATCGAAGCGGGCGCCCGATCCGGTCGGGCGCCCGCTTCGTGTTGTCCGCAGGAAACCGGCGCTGCCGGGGGGATCAGCCGACCGCCGCCTCCTGCTGCACCTGGTCGCGCACCATCTCGTCCAGCCGGGCGACCCGCATGTAGAGCTTGTGGCTGCGCTCCAGCAGGCTGCGCAGGCCGGCGGGCAGGGTCTCGTTCTCGGGACCGGAGGGATCGCTGCAGACCTCGCCGCCCGACAGGGCGAATTCCTCGCTGGCGCCCTGCTGTTTCGTCAGCTCGCCGGCATGGACGGCCTTCTGCGCCAGCAGCCACGCCATCACCTGGGTCAGGCGGCTGGTGACGCGCATCGACTCATAGGAAATCTGCAGGCGCACATGGGGGGGCAAGGACCGGTGGTCCACCGCCTCGTGGTAGGCGATGTAATTGCGCGCCTCGATCAGCAGCGCCATGGTCTCGTCATAGGGACCATTGAAGAAGAAGGTGCGAGAGCCGTCCACAGCCGTACCCCTCCTGCGGCCGTCCGGCCCAAGCACGAGCCTCGCCGCAACTGATTAACAATCTGTGAGTGGCGGTTTCCGGTCCCGGACGCAAGTCAGGGCGGGTCCCGACCACACCTCTTGAACCGGGGAACCCGGTTCTTATCTTGGATGGTGTCGGCGGATGCCCAGTCGGGGTCCGTCGGACTTTCGCAGACGGGGATCGACCCTTGCCGTGGTTCCCGACCGCAATATCGCTCTATTCGGAGGATATGACATGCGTACCTACGATCTTTCGCCGCTGTTCCGTTCCACCGTCGGTTTCGACCGCCTGTCGCGCCTGCTGGAAAGCGCGATGACCGGGGACGAGGCGGCCGCCTCCTATCCGCCCTACAACATCGAGAAGATGGACGAAGAGGCCTACCGCATCACCATGGCCGTCGCCGGCTTCGGTCCGGAGGACCTGGAGATCACCGCCCACCAGAATTCGCTGGTGATTACGGGGAAAGCTAAGAAGGACGCGGCCAACAGCCAATTCCTCTACCGGGGTATCGCCGGGCGCGCTTTCGAGCGCCGCTTCCAACTGGCGGACTTCATCAAGGTGAACGGCGCGTCTCTGGTGAACGGCCTTCTGCACATCGACCTCGTCCGCGAGGTACCCGAAGCGATGAAGCCGCGCACCATCCGGATCGAGGCGAAGCCCCAGGGCCAGCCGGCGCTGACCGCCGAACCGCAGGCGGACGACGGCCGCAAGGTTCCGCAGGCCGCCTGATCCCGCCGTCCCGGCAACCGGGGCCGGCAGGGTGAGCGGGCAGGACCGCCGGCAGGATCATGGAGGGCGTCCCGGGAAACCGGGGCGCCCTTTTCGGCTTCCCGGGTCAGGCGCCGGCGGCGAGCAGGGCCTCCAGCGTCAGGACGCGGCTGTGCGGCAGGCGGATGGTCGCCACCGTCCCCTCGCCCGGCACGCTCTCGACCGTCAGCGCGCCGTCATGCAGCTCGACCAGCCGGCGGGCGAGCGGCAGGCCGAGGCCGAGGCCCTCGTGCTTGCGGGAAAAGGACTGGTCGATCTGGGTGAAGGGCACCAGCGCGGCGGCGATCTCCGCCGCCGTCATGCCGATGCCGGTGTCCCGCACCGATACCAGGACATCGCCGGCCGGCCCGTTGAGGGCGGTGACGGCGACACGCCCTCCCCGGCCGGTGAACTTCACGGCGTTGGACAGCAGGTTGTCGAGCGCCTGGCGCAGGCGCCGCTCGTCGCCATGCAGCGGCGGCAGGTCGCCCGCCACCTCCACGGACAGCGCGACACCGACCCTGACGCAGGCCGCCTGGGCCATCAGGGCGCTCTGGCCGACCAGGACCGCCAGATCCACCGGCGCCTCCTGCAACCCCAGCCCGCCGGCCTCGATGCGCGCGATGTCCAGGATGTCGTCGATGATCGTCAGGAGCTGCTGTCCGGACTGCCGGATGGCCGTGAGATAGTCGCGGCAGCGCTCCGCCGCCGGGGGATTGCCGACCTGCATCTCCAGGAGCTGCGCGAAGCCGAGCACTGCGTTCAGCGGCGTGCGCAGCTCGTGGCTGACGGTGGCAAGGAAGGTGGATTTGGCCTGGTTGGCGATCTCCGCCGCCTCCTTGGCGCGGATCAGGTCCTGCTCGGCACGCACACGGTCGGTGATGTCGTGCAGGTTGACCACGATGCCGGCGATGCCGGGATCCTCCACCCGGTTGTAGCCGGTCCCCTCGACGTCGATCCACTGGCCACCGGCATGGCGCAGGCGGAAGACGATCTCGCCCGACGATGCCGGCGGGCTCTGCAGCCGCTGGACGGTGCGCTGGCGCACACGCTCGCGGTCGGCCGGATGAAGCAGCCCGTAGAAGGAGCCGCCGACCAGCGCCTGCGCGTCGTAGCCGAGCATCCGATGCACCGCGTCGCTGATGAAGCGGATCGTCCCGTCGCCCGCCAGGACCGCCGCCACGTCCCGCGCGCCGCTCATCAAGGCACGGACATCGGACTCGCTGAGCGTCACTGTCGTGCTCCCGGCCGGACGGGCGCCGCGATGGGCCCTGATCCTTCAGAGCCTCAACGCTAGGCCGGGAAATCTTAACAGCTCGTGACGATCCCCAATTGTACCGGCCATCAATTGTGCCGGTGCTCAGTCCCGCCTGAGCCTGAGGAAATCCGCCAGCGCATCGATGGTGGCGTCCGGCGCCTCGGTCATCACCATGTGGCCGGTCGCCGGCAGCAGGACGCTGCGGGCATCCCGGACCCGCGCCGCCAGAGCCCGCCCGGCCTTGGCCGGGGTCATGCGGTCGGCCGAACCCAGGACGAACAGCGCCGGACAGGACAGGGCCTCCGCCGCCTCCGCCCCGCGGGTGAAGGCGTTGCAGGCGGCGAGGTCCACCCCCAGCACCCCCGGCCGCACCGTCCCCATCAGGCGCCGCCCGCCGGGGATCAGCGACAGGCCGGGCGCCCGGCAGCCGCCGACATGGCCGCGCGGTCCGTGGCCCCAGCCGACCACCAGCTCGATGGCGACGGGATCGCCGTCGCGCGCCATCGCCAGCAGGTCGGGATGGACCGGCATCCGCTCCGCCACGCCGAGCAGCGCGACCGCCTCGACCCGCCCGCCATGGCGGGCCGCGGTGTCGAGCGCCACCAGCGCGCCCATGGAATGGCCGACCAGCGCCGCCGTGCCGGCGCCGGCGGCGTCGAGCAGCGCGACCACCCAGTCGGCCAGCGCCTCGATCGACGGCAGCGGTTCGCCGGCCGAACGCCCGTGGCCCGGCAGGTCGACCGCCAGGACCGAGCGGCCGTGGTGGGCGAGGAAGCGGCTCTGCAGGCTCCACACCGTATGGTCCATGCCGGCGCCGTGGATCAGCACCACCGGCGGCCGGGCCGGGTCGAAGGCGCGCCCGCCGGTGTGGGCGAAGACGGTCTGTCCGTTGACGGTCAGCTCCATGGCGGTCTCACCCCTTCATCGCGGCGCGCAGCGCCTGGCGCAGGTCGTCGATCAGATCCTCGCAATCCTCCAGCCCGATCGACAGGCGGATCATGTCCTCGCCCACGCCGCAGGCGGCCAGCGCCTCGGCGTCGAGCTGGGCATGGGTCGTGCTGGCGGGATGGATGACCAGCGACTTGGCGTCGCCGACGTTGGCGAGGTGGGAGAAGATCCCCAGCGCCTCGATGAAGCGCCGGCCGGCCTCGCGCCCGCCCCGGATCCCGAAGGAGATGATGGAGCCGGCACCATGCGGCAGCAGCCTGGCGCACAGCGCATGGTCGGGATGGTCGATCAGCTCCGGGTAGGACACCCAGGCGACCGCACCCTTCTCGCTCGCCAGCTCCGTCTCCAGGAAACCGACCACCTTGCGGGCGTTGTGGATGTGCCCCTTCATGCGCAGCGGCAGCGTCTCGACGCCCTGCAGGATCTGGAAGGCGTTCATCGGGCTCATGCAGGCGCCGAAGTCGCGCAGCCCCTCGGCGCGGGCGCGCATGACGAAGGCGGCCGGCCCGAACTCCTCGACGAAGTCGATGCCGTGATAGCCGGCATAGGGCTCGGTCAGGGTGGGGAACCTGCCCGAGGCTTCCCAGTCGAAGCTGCCGCCGTCCACCACCACGCCGCCGATGGCGACGCCATGGCCGGCGAGCCACTTGGTGCAGGAATGCATGACGAGGTCGGCGCCGTGCGACAGCGGCCGGCAGAGATAGGGCGTGACGAAGGTCGCGTCGACCATCAGCGGCAGCCCCGCCTCGTGCGCGATCTTCGACAGCGCCGGGATGTTCAGCACCTCCAGCCCCGGATTGCCCAGCACCTCGCCGAAGACCAGCCGCGTCTCAGGCCGGATCGCCGCGCGGAAGCCGTCGAGGTCGCGCGGATCGACGAAGGTGGCGGTGATGCCGAAGCGCGGCAGCGTGTAGGCCAGCAGGTTGCGGCTGCCGCCATAGAGCGAGGCGGAGGCGACGATATGGCCCCCCGCCCCCATCAGCGTCATGATCGCCAGCGACAGGGCCGCCTGCCCGCTGGCGGTGCAGACGGCGCCGACGCCGCCCTCCAGCGCCGCCAGCCGCTCCTCCAGCACCGCGACGGTGGGGTTGGAGATGCGGGAATAGATATGGCCGGCCCGCTCCAGGTTGAACAGCGACGCCGCATGGTCGGTGTCGTTGAAGACGTAGGAGGTCGTCATGTGGATCGGCACGGCCCGCGCCCCGGTCGCCGGGTCCGGCTGCTGGCCGGCATGCAGGCTCAGCGTGTCGAACTTGAGGAACTTGGCTTCGGCCACGGGCGTCCTCTCCTTGATCCTGATGGGAAATAGAATGAGGGCCGCTTACGGTGAGCGGCCCTCGTTATTCTGCCTGCCCTGTCCAACTCGCCCCGGCCGCTGACTGCCGGGGAAGCTGACGATGCGCGAGCGTATGGCCGGGTAACGCGAACGTCAAGCCGGCTGTGCGGGCGGCGCATGGCTCGGCCGCGATGCCGCAGCCTCCGGCGCCCGCAGATGCTCGACCAGCCGTTGCGCATGCAGCGGCAGCGCGTCGAAGCGGCGCACGGCGATGGTCAGCGCCCGCTTGGCCCAGGGGTCGGTCAGCCGCACCGTCCACAGCGCCATGGTGCGGCGGCAGCGGCGGGCGGCGGTTTCCGACACCACGGCGATGCCCACCCCCTGCTCCACCATCCGGCAAACCGCCTCGAAGCTGCGCAAGCGCACCCGCATCTTCAGCGGCCGGCCGGCCCGCGCCGCATGCTGGTCGAGATGGTCCTGGAAGGCGCTGCCCGTGCTGAGCCCGACGAACTCCGCCCCCATCACCTCGCGGAAGGCGATCTGCCGGTGGCCGGCCAGCGGGTGGTCGCGCGGCACCACCAGCACCATCGCGTCGGTCCGGAAGGGAAAGACCTGCAGGTCTGCCGGGTCCGCCGAATCGGAGACGATGCCGATGTCGGTCAGCCCCTCCGCCACCGCCTGGACGATCTCGTAGCTGAGGCGTTCCTGGAGGTCGATGTCGACGCTGGGATTGGCGGCGAGGAAGCTGCCGAGCAGTTCCGGCAGAAATTCGGTCAGTGCCGCGGTGTTGCTCATCACCCGGACATGGCCCTTCAGCCCGCGGGCGTAGGCACCCAGCTCGCCGCGCATCCGTTCGAGCTGTTCCGTCACCATGCGGGCGTGATGGACCAGCGCCCGGCCCGCCGGGGTCGGCCGTACCCCGCGCCGCCCGCGTTCCAGCAGCGGCACGCCCAGCGCCTCCTCCATGCCGCGGATGCGGGCGCTGGCCGAGGCGAGCGCCAGATGGCTGCGCTCGGCGCCATGGGTGATGCTCGCCGCCTCCACCACATGGAGGAACAGGCGCAGGTCGGTGAGGTCGAAGCGCATGGCATGTCCCCGCGACGGGCAAGAGGCCGGTCCTGCCTTCGTACAGGACGAAGGCTCGGTCCGCCATTCCCGCATTGTCGGGCGGGGTCCGGTCCGCTCAGCTTGTACGCATGCTGAACGATCCGCTCCCCTTCGCCATGCTGGCGACCGCCACCTTCCTCATCGCCGGCTTCGTCAAGGGCGTGGTCGGGCTCGGGCTGCCGACCGTCGCGGTCGGCCTGCTGAGCCTCGCCGTCCCGCCGGCCCAGGCGGCGGCCCTGCTGGTGGTGCCGTCGCTGGTCACCAATGTCTGGCAGCTCGCCTCCGGCCCGGCCTTCGGTCCGCTGCTGGCCCGGCTGTGGCCGATGCTGGCGGCGATCGTCGCCGGCACCTGGGCGGGCGCCCTGCTGTTCGCCGGGATCGACGGGCGCAAGGCGACGGCGGCGATGGGCGTCGCCCTGGCCGTCTACGCGCTGCTGGCCCTCAGCCCGCTGCGGCCCGGCGTCCGGGCGGGAAGCGAGCGCTGGCTGGCGCCGCTGGTCGGGGCGGCGACCGGGCTGATCACCGCGCCGACCGGACTGTTCATGATCCCGGCGGTGCCCTACCTGCAGGCGCTCGGGCTGGAGAAGGAGGATCTCATCCAGGCGCTCGGGCTGTCCTTCACGGTGTCGACGCTGGCGCTGGCGTCCGGTCTGGCGGGAACGGGCCTGTTCGGGGGACGGGATGCGCTGGCCTCCCTGCTGGCCCTCGCCCCCGCGCTGGCCGGGATGGCGGCCGGCCAGTGGGCGCGGCGCCGGATCCCCCGGCGGCCTTCCGCCTGTGCTTCCTCTGCGGAGTCCTGCTGCTGGGGGGATATCTGGCGCTGCGCGGCTGACGGCTCCTGCGTCCGGCCGGGCCATCAGGCCGGCTGCACCTCGGCGGCGGGCACGCCCAGCATCGTCTCCTCCACCAGCCAGTCCACCACCTGCTGCAACGCCTCCCAGCCCGTGGCCCCGTCCTCCAGGGCCTGCCGGTAGATGGCGACCTGACGGTGGGCGCTGGTGCCGCGGCCGAGGATGTCGCGGGCACGCTCCACCTCCGCCGTGCAGCCGAAATGCTCGGCATCCTCGCGGGTCAGCTCGATGATCTCGTCCAGCAGCTCGCCATAGGGGACGATCCGCCCCTGGCCGAAATCCACCAGCCCGTCGTCGAAGCCGTAGCGCTGGGCCCGCCAGCGGTTCTCCTCGATCAGCAGGTTCTTGTAGGGACGCCAGGTCACGTTGCGCAGCTTCAGCCGCCACAGCATGCGCAGCAGGCAGCGGAACAGCGCCGCCACCGTCACCGCGTCGTCCAGCCGGGTGCAGATGTCGGTGATGCGCATCTCCAGCGTCGGGAAGCGGTGCGACGGGCGGATGTCCCACCACAGCTTGCTGGCATCCTCGATGATGCCGGCCTGCACCAGCACGTTCACATGGTGCTGGTACTCGCCGAAGCTCTGAAACCCGTCGGGCATGCCGGTGCGCGGCAGCTCGTGCCAGACCGACAGGCGGTAGGACTTCCGCTCCATGTCCCGCCCCCGCCAGAAGGGCGAGGAGGTGGAGAGCGCCAGCAGATGCGGCAGGAAGTAGCGGACCTGGTTCATCAGGTCGATGCGCAGGTCGTCGTCCTCGATCCCGATATGCACGTGCATGCCGCAGATCATCAGCCGCCGTGCCGGGGCGCCGAGGTCGCGCGCCAGCATGTTGTAGCGGTCGCGGTTGGTCGGCTGCTGCGGCTCCCAGGCAGCGAAGGGGTGGGTCGAGGCGGCGATGGGGGCGAGCCCGTACTGGCCGGCCACCCCCGCCACCGTGGCGCGCAGCGTGGCGAGTTCCGCCCGCGCCTGCGCCAGCGTGGTGCAGACCGGCGTGCCGACCTCGATCTGGCAGCGCAGGAACTCGGGATGGATGCGGTCGGGCGCCCGCTCCTGGCAGGCGGCCAGCATCTCCTCCGGCGGGCTCGGCACGATGTCGCGCGTGCCGCGGTCGACCAGCAGATATTCCTCTTCAAGGCCGAGGGTGAAGGCCGGTTCCATGAGGGTCTCTCACTCCCGCGGGTAAAGCGCGATCCGGTAGAGGGACGGATCGGCAAGGATGGGGTCCAGCGCATCGCCCAGCACCCGACCCCACAGCTCCACCCCCTGCGGCACGGCGATCAGGTCCTGCCGCACCTCCAGCAGGACGTTGGGCAGCCCGGCCGGCGTGGCATGCGTCTCGATGGTGCCGCCCGCGGTGTTGCGGCCGGAATAGGGTTCGTTGTCGCCGACGCACCAGCGGCCGTCGGCCCGCAGCCGCTCCATCAGCGGCAGCGGGATGCGCGGGTCGCGGTCCCACAGCACGCCGATGTGCCAGGGCCGCGCCACGCCGCGCATCACCGGCGTGAAGCTGTGGACGGAGACGATGGCCGGCACCTGCCCGCGCTCCCGCCGCCGGGCGATCTCGCCGGCGACGGCGGCATGGTAGGGGCGGAAGATCGCCTCCACCCGCCGCTCCTGCTCAGCCGCGTCGAGCGCGCGGTTGGCGGGGATCACCACGTCGTCGCTGATCACCGGGATCGCCGTCGGATCCTCCAGCGCCCGGTTGGGGTCGATCACCAGCCGCGAGAAGCCGGACAGCACCGCCGTCGCCCCAAGCCTCTCCGACAGGTGCCGGGTCAGTTCGGCGGCACCGATGTCGTAGGCGATGTGGCGGCAGAGCTGCTCCTCCGTCAGGCCGAGGTCCCGCAAGCCGCGCGGCACGGCGCGGCAGGCGTGGTCGCAGACGAGAAGCACCGGGCTCGGCGACTCGGCCTTCAGGATGGTGACCGGCGGCGGGTCCTCCGGCCCCAGCAGGGGCCTCGGCGGGGCCGGGCGCGGCGGAGTCGGTCCGGTCACCGGCCGCTCGTGCGTCGCCGGACCGGCGTGGGCATCGCCGGGCTGCGGATCGGATGGTCGGGGGGACTGCAGGGACATGTCGCAACTCTACCGCAAGGACGCCGCCGCCCGGAAGCGCCGGCACGCGTGGCCGGCCGGGGCGAAAACTGCTACGGTCGGGCTATACCTATCCAAAAGGCATGGTCATGCGCCAATTCCGTTTCCTCCTTTTCGCCGTGCTGGCCCTGCTCGGGGCCTGCGGGCCGATCTATGAAACACAGTACAGCTTCATTCCGCCCAACTCGACCGAAGGCCGGATGTGCGTCGGCCAGTGCCAGCAGGGCCGCACCATCTGCCGGCAGGGCTGTACCCTGGAACAGCAGGCCTGCCGCAATGACGCCAAGACGCGCGCCATGATGGACTACCAGGCCTACGTCAACCGGCAGACGGCCGAAAAGAAGCCCATCAAGAAGAGCCCCAGCGACTTCGAGCAGACCTGGGCCTGCGGCAACAGCTCCTGCGAGGAGCGGTGCGAGAGCGACTATCGCGGCTGCTTCTCCTCCTGCGGAGGTCAGGTGATCGCGCAGCAGGTCTGCACCATGTTCTGCGATCAGGCGCCGCGCCAGCCCGTCCTCTCGCCGGCGCCCCCGGCGGCGGCCTACAGCCCGATCCCGCAGGGCGGCGCTCCGGGCATGGTGGTCGCCGGCCGCTCCGACCAGTCCGCCGTCACCTGCCGCAAGGGCGAGCGGGTGGAGGCTCTGTGGGAGGGCGAGTGGTATCCCGCCGTGGTGACCGGCGGCCCGCGCGGCGACGGCCGCTGCCCGATCCACTACGAAGGCTACAGCCGCCAGGACGACGAGGCGGTATCGCCGCGCCGGCTGCGCCCCCGCGAGTGACGAAAGCCCCTTCCGCAATGTGCCATTCCAGGTAGAGCCGCATCCCAGCCATGCCCCGGCCGGGATGGCGGGCTCCGCCGGATGCGCGCTATAAGCAAGCGATGCCCGACGCGTCCGCCGCCCTTGTGCTGAGCCATGACCGCACCCAGCGAACCGCGTTGATCGCGCTGTTCGCCGGCGCGCTGGCGATCGCCTTCGCACCCATCTTCGTCCGCCTGTCGGAGGTCGGACCGACCGCCACCGCCTTCTGGCGCGTCGCCCTGGCGACACCGGTCCTGGCGGCCTGGATGGTGGCGGAGCGCCCGGGCTTCAGCCGCCGGTCGCCGACGGGGTTCCGCGACTTCGCCGGGCTGGCGCTGGCCGGCGTCTTCCTGGCCGGCGACCTGATCATCTGGCACCTGTCGCTGCGCTACACCTCGGTCGCGAACTCGACGCTGCTCGCCAACTTCGCGCCGATGTTCGTCGCCCCCGTCTCCTTCCTGCTGTTCGGCGAGCGGTTCCGCCGCAGCTTCCTGGCCGGGCTGGCGATGGCCGTCGCCGGGGCGGTGCTGCTGATGGGGCAGAGCTTCCGGCTGAATGCCGACCAGCTCTACGGCGACGCGCTCGCCCTGCTCTCCGCCACCTTCTACGCCGGCTACATCCTGGCGATCGGACGGCTGCGCGCCGCCTTCACCACCGCCACCGTCATGGCCTGGAGTTCGGCCATCACCGCGGTCGCCGTGCTGCCGGTGGCGCTGGCGTTCGGTGAGACGATGCTGCCGGCGAGCCTCGACGGCTGGGCGGTGCTGGCCGGGCTGGCGCTGGTCAGCCACGTCGGCGGGCAGAGCCTGATCGCCCATGCGCTGGCCCATCTGCCGGCCGCCTTCTCCTCCGTCAGCCTGCTGCTGCAGCCGGCCGGCGCGGCCATCCTCGCCTGGGTGCTGTTCGCCGAACCGCTGGGGGCGCTGCAGGCGGCAGGCGCGGCGGTGATCCTGGGCGGCATCCTGCTGGCACGGCGCGGAAGCCGTTGAGCGTTTCCCCCGCCCCGCGCCCGGCCCCCGCGCCCGGTGCAGGGGTGGGCCGATTGGGCGCACCCCTTGTGCCGTTGATTACCGGGCCGAACCCCGCTACGGGTAGTTATAGTCCTTGAAGATCCTGAAGGGGATTGACCAAGTGCCGGACACCGACGACTCCCTCTCTCCGCAGCCCTCCGCGCAGCGCATCTCGGAGTGGGTTGCCCAGCAACTGCTCGACCGGATTGCGCGTGGCGAGCTGGTCCCGGGGGAGCGGCTGCCCGGCGAACGCCAGCTTGCCGAACAGCTCCGCGTCAGCCGCGTCTCGGTCCGTGCCGCCCTGCAGAAGCTGAAGACCCAGGGATTCCTCACCGCGGTCCAGGGCGGCGGCACCCGCGTGGTGTCGTCGGCCGGCGTGATGGACGGCGCGCTGACCGCCATGGTGCGCAGCAAGCACGACAACCTGTGCGACTTGGTCGAGATCCGCATGGCGCTGGAAAGCTGGGCCGCCCGCCGCGCCGCGCTGCGCGCCACCGAGGAGCAGATCGCCGGGCTCGGCCATATCCTCGCCGGCATGGGCGAGACCAAGGGCGACGGCGGACGGGTGGCGAGCGACATGGACTTCCACGTCGCGGTGGCGCAGGCGGCCGGCAGTCCGGTCTATCTGCACCTGCTCTCCACGATCCGCGACATCCTCAGCGACATGGTGGAGATGCACCATACCGAACCCTTCATGGAGGGCCACGAGGCGCTGATGATCGAGCATCACCGCGCGATCTACGAAGCCATCGCCCGCCGCGACGCCGACGCCGCGGCCCAGGCGGTCACCGCCCATCTCGGCTGGGTGCTGGCGCGCTACCGCGCCATGGGCATCAGCGAGCAGACCGCCGCCCGGCCGCCCTCCCCGCCCGCCGCCTGACCGGCGGCCCCGACCACACCGCGGCAGACGGCAAAAAGCCGCCGCCCCACGCGGGACGGCGGCTTTCCTCATGGTCCGATCTCCGGCGTCAGGCGCCGAGAATCGCTTCGATCTGCCTGGTGACCTCATCGATGTCGGCCATGCCGTCCACCGACTTCAGCACGCCGCGGCCCTGGTAATAGGGCAGGATCGGCGCCGTCTGCTCGTGATACTGGGTCAGGCGGGTCTTCACCGTCTCGGCGTTGTCGTCGGCCCGGCGCTTGAACTCCGTGCTGCCGCAGACGTCGCAGACCCCGGCCACCTTCGGAGTCTCGAAGGTGTCGTGATAGCCCTTGCCGCACTTGGCGCAGGTGTAGCGGCCGGTGATGCGCTCGACCAGGATGTCGTCGACGACCTTCATCTCGATCACATGGTCGAGCTTCAGGCCCTTGTCCGACAGCATCTTGTCCAGCGCCTCGGCCTGCGCGACGGTCCGCGGGAAGCCGTCGAGGATGAAGCCGTTCTTGACGTCCGGCTTCGCAATCCGCTCGCCGATCATCTGGACCATCAGGTCGTCCGGCATCAGCTTGCCGGCCGACATGATGTCCTTGGCCTGCTGCCCGAGAGGACCGCCTTCGGCAACCAGGGCGCGGAGCATGTCGCCGGTCGACAGCTGGACGAGCCCCCGCTTGTCCTCGAGCCGGCGCGCCTGGGTCCCCTTCCCGGCGCCCGGCGGGCCGAGCAGAATGAGGTTCATTACTTTCTCCCCCGAAGCTTCGCTTTCTTGATCAGCCCTTCATACTGGTGAGCCAGCAGATGGGAATGGATCTGCGCGACCGTGTCCATCGTCACGGTGACGACGATCAGCAGACTGGTGCCGCCAAAATAGAACGGAACCGAGTGCTGGGAAATCAGGATTTCGGGCAGGAGACAAACCGCCACAAGGTAGGCCGCGCCGATCACCGTCAGGCGGGTCAGCACGTAATCGATATGGTCGGCCGTGTTCTTGCCCGGACGGATGCCGGGAATGAAGCCGCCATACTTGCGCAGGTTCTCGGCCGTCTCGGACGGGTTGAACACGATGGCGGTGTAGAAGAAGCAGAAGAACACGATCAGCGCGGCGTACATGAACATGTACAGCGGCGTGCCGTGCGCCAGATAGCGCGACACCGCCTGCAGCCACTCCGGCCCCTCCCCGCCCGCGAAGCCGACCGCCGTCAGCGGCAGCAGCAGCAGCGAGGACGCGAAGATCGGCGGAATGACGCCCGAGGTGTTCAGCTTCAGCGGCAGGTGCGACGCCTCGCCGCCGAACACGCGGTTGCCGACCTGTCGTTTCGGATACTGCACGATCAGGCGGCGCTGGGCGCGCTCCATGAACACGATGAAGAACACGACGCCGACCGCCATCAGCAGCATGAAGATGATGAAGACGGTGGACAGCGCACCCTGGCGTCCCAGTTCCAGCGTGTTGACCAGCGCGCGGGGCAGCTCGGCCACGATGCCGGCGAAGATGATCAGCGAGATGCCGTTGCCGATGCCGCGGGCGGTGATCTGCTCGCCCAGCCACATCAGGAACATCGTGCCGCCGACCAGCGTGATGACCGTGGACACGCGGAAGAACAGGCCCGGATCGATGACCGCAGCCCCCGTCGAGCCCCTCATCGCCTCGAGCCCGACCGCGAGGCCGTAGGCCTGGACGGTGGCGAGCGCGACGGTGCCGAAGCGGGTGTACTGGTTCAGCTTCTTGCGGCCCGACTCGCCTTCCTTCTTCAGCGCCTCGAGCTGCGGCGACACGGCGGTCAGCAGCTGCACGATGATCGACGCCGAGATGTACGGCATGATGTTGAGCGCGAAGATCGTCATGCGGTGCAGCGCACCGCCCGCCAGCATGTCGAACATGCCGAGGATGCCGCCGCCCTGCTGCTTGAACACGTCCTGCAGGATGTGCGGGTCGATCCCGGGGAGCGGAATGTAGGTGCCCAGGCGGTACACGATCAGAGCCGCCAGGGTGAACCAAATCCGCTTTTTCAGCTCGGTCGCCTTGGCGAAGGCGCCGAAGTTGATGTTTGCGGCAAGCTGCTCGGCCGCTGATGCCATGGGTAGAATCCCTGTCCCTTACGTGCGAACGGGGCGGTCCTGCTTTATGCAGGCCGCCCCTCGCGACTGCGCTTCTTTTAGTGCCGGAGGCCGCCCGTGCGCAAGACCGCACGGGACCGGCCCGTCACCGGATGGACCGGTTTACTCGGCGGCTTCGGCGGCGGGAGCGGTCAGCGTGACGCTGCCACCCGCCTTCTCGACCGCCTCGACCGCCGACTTGGAGGCACCGGCGACCGTGAAGGAAACCTTCGCGGTCAGCGCGCCCTTGGCCAGCAGACGGACACCGTCCTTCTTCACCTTGCCGGTGACGCCGGCGGCCTGCAGGGCCGCGGCGTCCACGGTCTCGCCGGCGTTCAGCTTGCCGGCGTCGATGGCCTTCTGGACCATGCCCAGATTCACCACCGAGTATTCCTTGGCGAAGATGTTCCGGAAACCGCGCTTCGGCAGACGGCGATGCAGGGGCATCTGACCGCCTTCGAAGCCGTTGATCGCGACGCCGGTGCGCGAGGTCTGACCCTTCACGCCACGGCCGCCGGTCTTGCCCTTGCCCGAGCCGATACCGCGACCGACGCGCATGCGCGACTTGCGGGCACCGGGGTTGTCCCGGAGGTCGTTGAGCTTCGTCATGGCATCAGCCCTCGTTCTCGACGCGGACCAGGTGCGCGACCTTGGCGATCATGCCCCGCACCGCCGGAGTATCCTCCAGCTCACGGGTCCGGTGCAGCTTGTTGAGACCCAGACCGACCAGCGTGGCACGCTGGTCGTTCTTCCGCCCGATCGGGCTGGCGATCTGGGTGACGACGACAGTCTTCTTGTCAGCCATGATCAGGCCTCCTGCGCACCGGCGGCGGTCTCGCGACGGCCGAGGATGTCGCTGACCCGGCGGCCGCGGCGGGCGGCGACCGAGCGGGGGCTGGTGACCTGCGACAGGGCGTCGAAGGTCGCCTTGATCATGTTGTGCGGGTTCGACGTGCCGATCGACTTGGTCACGACGTCCTGGACGCCGAGAGCCTCGAAGATCGCGCGCATCGGGCCGCCGGCGATGATGCCGGTACCGGCCGGAGCCGCACGCAGCACGACCTTGCCGGCACCGAAGTGGCCGTTGGTGTCGTGGTGCAGGGTGCGGCCCTCGCGCAGCGGGACGCGGATCATGCCGCGCTTGGCCTGATCAGTGGCCTTGCGGATGGCTTCCGGCACCTCGCGGGCCTTGCCCGAGCCGACGCCGACGCGACCCTTGCCGTCACCGACCACGACCAGGGCGGCGAAGCCGAAGCGACGGCCACCCTTCACCACCTTGGCGACGCGGTTGATGCCGACGAGCTTCTCGATCAGCTCGCTCTCTTCCCGCTCGCGCGGCTGCCGGTCGCGGTTGTCCCGCTCCCCTCGTTCACGTGCCATATTCGGGCCTCCTTAGAACGACAGCCCGCCCTCACGGGCGGCGTCGGCCAGGGCTTTGACCCGGCCATGGTAGATGTAGCCACCGCGGTCGAAGACCACCTCGGTGACGCCCGCCGCCTTGGCGCGCTCGGCGATCAGACCGCCGATCCGCTTGGCTGCCTCGACATTGCCGCCGTGCTTGAGCTGCTCGCGCAGCTCCTTCTCCAGCGTCGAGGCGGACGCAAGGGTGCGGCCGCTCTCGTCGTCGATGACCTGGGCATAGATGTGCAGATTGGACCGGAAGACAGAGAGGCGAACACGCCCGCCAGCCTTCTTGGCAATCTGCGCGCGCACACGCAGTTTGCGGCGCTCGTGAAGTTGCTTGGGCTTCAGCATGGCGGTTACTTCTTCTTACCTTCCTTGCGGAGGACGGTCTCGGTCTCGTACTTGATGCCCTTGCCCTTGTAAGGCTCGGGCTTCTTCCAGCCGCGGATCTCGGCGGCGACCTGACCGACCTTCTGCTTGTCGAAACCCGACACGGAGATGGAGGTGGGCTTGTCGCACTTGATCGAGATACCCTCGGGGATCGGGTACTTCACGTCGTGCGAGAAGCCGAGCTGCATGACCAGCTCCTTGCCCTGCACGGCCGCGCGGTAACCGACGCCGTTGATCTCGAGGTTGATGGTGAAGCCCTGGCTGACACCGGTGACCATGTTGTTGATCAGGGTGCGCGAGGTGGCCCACATGGTGCGGGCCCGCTTGCTGTCGTTCGCCGGCGTCACCACGACCTTGCCGTCTTCCAGCTTGGCCGAGATGTCGTCGATCAGGGTCATGCTGAGCGAGCCCAGCTTGCCCTTGGCCGTCACCTGCTGGCCGTTGACGGAGACGTCAACGCCAGCGGGGACCGGCACGGGATGCTTGCCAATGCGCGACATCGCGGATCCCCCTTAGAACACGCGGCAGAGGACTTCGCCGCCGACGTTGGCGGCGCGGGCCTCGTTATCCGACATCACGCCGCGCGGCGTCGACAGGATCGCCATGCCCAGGCCGTTGTAGACGCGGGGCAGGTCGGCGATCTTCGAGTAGACGCGGCGGCCGGGCTTCGACACGCGGGAGATCTGCTTAATGACAGGCTCCCCCTCGTGATACTTCAGCTCGATCTTCAGGTTCTTCACGCCGGGGCGCAGCTCTTCCTCGGAATAACCGCGGATGAACCCCTCGCGCTTCAGGACTTCCAGGACGTTGGTGCGCAGCTTGGACGCCGGGCTCACGACAACGGACATGCGGGCGTGCTGACCGTTGCGGATGCGGGTCAGCATATCGCCGAGCGGATCGCTCAAAGACATTCTCAGACCCCCCTTACCAGCTCGACTTCACCATGCCCGGGATCTGGCCGGTGGAGGCCAGTTCGCGCAGGGTGACACGGGACAGCTTGAACTTGCGATAGAACGCCCGCGGACGGCCGGTCATCTCGCAGCGGTTCCGGATGCGCACCTTCGACGAGTTGCGCGGCAGTTCCGCCAGCTTCAGGCGGGCGGCGAACTGCTCTTCCGGGGGGAGGGTCTTGTCGTTGGCGATCGCCTTCAGCTTGGCACGCCGGTTGGCGTACTGCTGAACCATCTTCGCACGACGCTTGTTCTTTTCGACAGCGCTGGTCTTGGCCATGATCGTGCTCCCGTCAGCTCACGAACGGCATGTCGAAGCCCTTGAGGAGAGCCTTGGCCTCCTGGTCGGTCTTCGCCGTGGTGACGAAAATAATGTCCATGCCGCGGATCTGATCGATCTTGTCGTAGTCGATCTCCGGGAAAATGATCTGCTCCTTCACGCCCATGGCATAGTTGCCGCGGCCGTCGAAGCTGTTGCCGGGAATGCCGCGGAAGTCGCGGACGCGCGGCAGAGCGATCGTCACCAGGCGATCCAGGAACTCGTACATCCGGTCGCGGCGCAGCGTGACCTTGCAGCCGATCGCCATGCCCTCACGCAGCTTGAACTGCGCGATGGACTTGCGGGACTTGGTCACCACCGGCTTCTGGCCGGAGATCGCGGTCAGCTCGGCGACCGCGTTCTGGATCTTCTTGGAGTCGCCGACGGCCTCGCCGACGCCCATGTTGATCACGATCTTCTCCAGACGCGGAACCTCGAGGTCGTTCTTGTAGCCGAACTCGCTCTTGAGAGCCGCGCGGATCTTGCTCTCGTAGACTTCCTTCAAACGTGCAGCCATGGTCCGGTCCTCACACGTCGATGACTTCGCCGGACCGCTTGGCGACACGCACCTTGCGGCCATCCTCAAGGACCTTGAAACCGACGCGGGTCGGCTTGCCGTCCTTGGGATCGACATGGGCAACGTTCGAGACGTGAATCGGCGCCTCGAACTCGACGATGCCGCCCTGCGAGCGGGCGCTGGGACGCTGGTGCTTCTTCACCACGTTCACGCCCTGGACGACGACGCGCTCCTCCTTGGGGAGGACCTTCAGCACCTCGCCGGTCTTGCCCTTGTCCTTGCCGGCCAGGACGACGACCTTGTCCTTGGTCTTGATCTTGGCGGCCATTACAGCACCTCCGGCGCCAGCGAGATGATCTTCATGAACTTCTTCGCACGAAGCTCACGGGTGACCGGCCCGAAGATACGGGTGCCGATCGGCTCGCCCTGCTTGTTGATCAGCACGGCGGCATTGCGGTCGAAGCGGATCGCCGACCCGTCCTCCCGTCGCAGTTCCTTCGCGGTGCGGACGATGACGGCGCGATGCACGTCGCCCTTCTTGACGCGGCCCTTCGGAATGGCCTCCTTGACCGAGACGACGATGATGTCGCCCACGGTGGCAACCTTCCGCTTGGACCCGCCAAGCACCTTGATGCACTGCACCCGGCGCGCCCCGCTGTTATCGGCGACTTCCAGGTTGGTTTGCATCTGGATCATGGTTTACGACCTTTCGGTAATCACGCGGCGCCGCCGGTGGCGGCGGATTCCGTCACGACCATCCAGCGCTTGCGCTTGGAGATCGGACGGCACTCGATGATCGAAACCGTATCGCCGACCTTGAACTGGTTGCCCTCGTCGTGGGCGGCGTACTTCTTCGACTGACGAATGAACTTCTTGTACACGGGGTGCATGACGCGGCGCTCGACAAGGACGGTAATCGTCTTGTCTTCCTTGTCACTGACCACCGTGCCCTGCAGAACGCGGCGAGGCATTGGTCAACCCCCCTTACTTGCCGGCCTCGGGAGCGCGGGCGCGCTCGCCGAGAATGGTCTTGATGCGGGCGATGTCGCGACGCACCACACCAACCCGCGCGGTGTTCTCCAGCTGGCCGGAGGCCCGCTGGAAGCGCAGGTTGAACTGCTCCTTCTTGAGCTGGAGGAGCTGATCGTTCAGCTCGTCCGTGCTCTTGGTCCGAATGTCCACGGCCTTCATGCCGCCACCTCTTCAACGCCGCCGAGGCGGCTCACGACCTTGGTCTTGATCGGCAGCTTGGCCGCCGCCAGGGCGAAGGCCAGCTTCGCCACGTCGGCCGGAACGCCGTCGAGCTCGAACAGGATGCGGCCGGGCTTGACGCGGGCCGCCCAGTATTCCGGAGAACCCTTACCGGAACCCATGCGGACTTCGGCGGGCTTCGTGGTCACCGGCAGGTCCGGGAACACCCGGATCCAGACGCGACCCTGACGCTTCATCGTGCGGGTGATCGCGCGGCGGGCCGCCTCGATCTGACGCGCGGTGATGCGCTCCGGCTCCAGGGCCTTCAGGCCGAAGGACCCGAAGTTCAGCTCGGTGCCGCCCTTGGCGTTGCCGTGGATGCGGCCCTTATGGGCCTTGCGGTATTTCGTACGCTTCGGAGAAAGCATCGCTCAGCCCCTTTACTCGCGCTCGGTGCGCTCGGACCGGTCACGGCCGCGGCCGCCCCGATCCTCGCGGTCACCGCGCTCGCGCCGCTCGCGGCGCGGCTCGCCATCGGTCGACACCGGCTCGCCACCCATGCGCTTGTCCTGCGCCATCGGGTCGTGAGCCATGATCTCGCCCTTGAACACCCACACCTTGACACCGCAGGTGCCGTAGGTGGTCTTCGCGGTGCCCACACCGTAGTCGATGTCGGCGCGCAGGGTGTGCAGCGGAACGCGGCCCTCGCGGTACCACTCCATGCGGGCGATCTCGGCGCCGCCGAGACGACCGGAGCAGTTGATCCGGATGCCCTGGGCGCCCAGACGCATCGCCGACTGCACGGCGCGCTTCATGGCGCGACGGAAGGCGACGCGGCGCTCGAGCTGGCTGGCGATGTTCTCGGCGATCAGCCGGGCGTCGATCTCCGGCTTGCGGATCTCGACGATGTTCAGGCTGACCTCGCTGCCGGTCATCTTCGACAGCTCGGACCGCAGCTTCTCGATGTCCGCGCCCTTCTTGCCGATCACCACGCCCGGACGGGCCGAGTGGATGGTGACGCGGGCCTTCTTGGCCGGACGCTCGATGACGACGCGCGAGCAGCCCGCCTGCTGGAGGCGCTGCTGCAGGTAGCCACGAAGCTTCAGGTCCTGGTGCAGCAGGTTGGCGTAGTCGCGCTTGGCGAACCACCGGCTGTCCCAGGTGCGGTTGATGCCGAGGCGCAGCCCGATCGGATTGACTTTCTGACCCATCTTACTCGGCCCCTTCGGCAACGGCGGCGTCGCGCTCGCGAACGATGATCGTCAGGTTGCTGAACAGCTTCTCGACCCGGGCGCCGCGACCGCGGGCACGGGCGTGGAAGCGCTTCATCACCAGAGCGCGGCCGACCGTGGCGGAGGACACATACAGCCGATCGACGTCGAGCTGATGGTTGTTCTCCGCGTTGGCGATCGCGGCCTGCAGGACCTTCTTCACCTCGCCGGCGATGCGGCGCTTGGAGAAGGTCAGCTCGGCCAGAGCGCTGCCGGCGTCCTTGTTGCGGATCAGCTGCGCGACGAGGTTGAGCTTGCGCGGGCTGGTGCGGATCATCGGATTGGAGGCGAGCGCCTCGTTCTCCGCGACTCGGCTGGGGTTGGAAGGCTTGCCCATCGCTTACTTCCTCTTCGCCTTCTTGTCCGCCGCGTGGCCGTAGAAGGTCCGCGTCGGAGCGAACTCGCCGAACTTGTGACCGATCATGTGCTCGGTCACCAGCACCGGCAGGAACTTGTGGCCATTGTAGACGCCGAACGTCAGACCGACGAACTGCGGCAGGATGGTCGAACGACGCGACCAGATCTTGATGATCTCATTGCGTCCCGAAGCCCGGCTCTTGTCCGCCTTCTTCAGCAGATAGCCGTCGACGAACGGGCCCTTCCAGACGGAGCGTGCCATCGTCCGACCTCCTTACTTCGAATGACGGCGGCGCAGGATCAGGCCGTCCGTCTTCTTGTTGTGACGCGTCTTCTTGCCCTTGGTCGGCTTGCCCCACGGCGTGACCGGATGACGGCCGCCCGAGGTGCGACCCTCACCACCACCGTGCGGGTGGTCGATCGGGTTCATGGCGACGCCGCGGACCGACGGGCGCTTGCCCAGCCAGCGGTTGCGGCCGGCCTTGCCCAGATTGATGTTCATCTGGTCGGGGTTCGACACCGCACCCAGGGTGGCCATGCACTCGCCGCGGACCATGCGCAGCTCGCCCGAGGGCAGCTTGAGCTGGGCGTAGCCGCCATCGCGGCCGACCAGCTGCAGGTAGGTGCCGGCGGAGCGGGCGATCTGGCCGCCCTTGCCCGGCTTCAGCTCGACGTTGTGCACGACCGAGCCGACCGGGATGTTCTTCAACGGCATGGCGTTGCCGGGCTTCACGTCGACGCGCTCGCCCGACACGACCATGTCGCCCACCTTCAGGCGCTGCGGCGCGAGGATGTAGGACAGGGTCCCGTCCTCGTACTTGATCAGCGCGATGAAGGCCGTGCGGTTCGGATCGTATTCCAGCCGCTCAACGGTGGCCGGAACGTCGAACTTGCGACGCTTGAAGTCCACCAGACGGTAGACGCGCTTGTGACCGCCGCCCATCCGGCGCGCGGTGATGCGGCCGGTGTTGTTGCGGCCACCGGACTTGGTCAGGCCCTGGGTGAGGGTCTTGACCGGCTTGCCCTTCCACAGCTCCGAGCGGTCGACGATGACCAGCTGGCGGAGCGACGGCGTAATCGGGCGGTATTGCTTCAGAGCCATCGGATCACACTCCCGCTCAGATGCCCGTGGTCACGTCGATCTTGTTACCCTCGGCGAGGGTGACGACGGCCTTCTTGAAGTCCGAGCGACGGCCGATGGTGCCGCGGAAACGCTTGGTCTTGCCCTTGGTGATCAGGGTGTTGACCGCGGTAACCTTCACATTGAACAGGCCCTCGACGGCCGCCTTGATCTCCGGCTTGGAGGCCGTCAGCGGAACGCGGAAGGTGACCTGGTTATGCTCCGAGGCCATCGTCGACTTCTCGGTGATGACAGGAGCCAGAATCAGGTCGTACATCCGCTCCCGGCTCACCGCAGGTTTCGACTGCTTGCTCATTTCAGGCGAGCCTCCAGTTGCTCGACCGCGTTGCGGGTCAGGACCAGCGTGTCGCGGCGGAGAATGTCATAGACGTTGGCGCCCTGCTCCGGCAGCACGTCGATCAACGGGATGTTGCCGGCGGCACGAGCGAAGTTCACGTCCAGGTTGGCGCCATCGATGATCAGCGCCGACGTCAGACCCAGGCCGGCCAGACGGGCCGCCAGCTCCTTGGTCTTGTGGGTCTCGGCCTTGGCGGCCTCGAGCACCACCAGCTTGCCCTCGGCGGCCTTGGCCGACAGGGCGGTCTTCAGGGCCAGCTTGCGGACCTTCTTGGTCAGGTCGTGCTCGTGGGAGCGGACGACCGGGCCGAAGATGGTCGCGCCGCCGCGGAACTGCGGCGAGCGGGTCGAACCCTGGCGGGCGCGACCGGTGCCCTTCTGACGGTACGGCTTCTTGGTCGTACCCTGGATTTCGCTGATGCCCTTGGTCTTGTGGTTACCGGAGCGGCGCTTGGCCAGCTGCCAGTTCACCATGCGGGCCAGGAGATCGGTACGGGCGGGCAGGCCGAACACGTCATCCGACAGCTCGATCTCGCCAACCGTCTCGTTGTTGAGGTTCTTGATCGTGGCCTTCATGGCGCTCACTCCTGCGACTCGGCCGGGGCTTCCGCCGCCGGAGCCGACTTGATGGCCGCCGGGAAGGGCAGGCCTTCCGGAGCCTTCTTCTTCACCGCGTCGCGGATGCGCAGCCAGCTGCCCTCGGCGCCGGGGACGGCACCCTTGAGCAGGATCAGACCGCGGTCTTCGTCAACCGACACGACCTGCAGGTTCAGGACGGTCACCTTCTCGTCGCCGAGATGGCCGGCCATCTTCTTGTTCTTGAAGACCTTGCCGGGGTCCTGGCGGTTACCGGTCGAGCCGTGCGAGCGGTGCGACACCGACACGCCGTGCGTGGCGCGCAGACCGCCGAAGTTCCAGCGCTTCATCGGACCGGCATAGCCCTTACCGATGGAGGTACCGGTGACATCGACGAACTGGCCCGGCACGAAGTGGGCGGCCGACAGCTCGGCGCCGACCTCGATCAGCGCGTCGGCGCTGACGCGGAACTCGGCCATCTTGCGCTTCGGCTCGACACGCGCCTTGGCAAAATGCCCGCGCATCGGCTTCGTGACGTTCTTGACCTTCACGGTGCCGGCGCCGAGCTGGACGGCGGTGTAGCCGTCATTCTCTTCCGTCCGAACCGCGACCACCTGGCAGCCGTCGACTTTCAGCACAGTCACCGGCACATGCTGCCCGTCGTCCGTGAAGACGCGGGTCATGCCGACTTTCTGCGCGATCAAACCGGATCGCATTGTTCTTTCTCTCCTGACCAGGGACATCCGCTTACCGGAGAGGTCCCTTTACCAACTGAAAATCAGAGCTTGATCTCGACATCCACGCCGGCGGCGAGATCGAGCTTCATCAGCGCGTCCACCGTCTGGGGCGTCGGGTCGACGATGTCGAGCAGACGCTTGTGGGTGCGGATCTCGAACTGCTCCCGCGACTTCTTGTCGATGTGCGGCGAACGGTTCACCGTAAACTTCTCGATCTGCGTCGGCAGCGGGATCGGGCCCCGCACGCGCGCACCGGTCCGCTTGGCGGTGTTGACGATCTCGCTGGTGGACTGATCCAGCACGCGATGATCGAACGCCTTCAGGCGGATGCGGATGTTCTGGCTATCCATGTCCAAACGTCCCTTGCACCTCGTGTCGACGGCGACGGCGCCATCGAAAACCGACAAAACAATCTTTCCGCGAACCACAACGCAGCGCGAGGCCGCGCACCGATCCACCGAAGCGGCGGGCGGCTGGCCCAGGCTGACCATATGACGAGCCGATACGAAAAGAGCACCCCCCGCGCGTACCGCGACCTGGGGATGTTCAAGCGGCGGATCACATCCGTGGAAGAAGGTGTCCTGCCGTTCGTAGCGGGCTGCGTCTAGGCCGAGACCTGCCTACCACCAACCCTTGATCCTGAGGGCGCAACTTGTATGCCCTCCCCGCTTCGGTGTCAACCCACATTTTCCCCCTTGGACAGGAGGAGTCGCGGGCCGGCCGCAGCGGCGGAAACCGGCCGGGTCCGGAAACGGAAACGGGGCCGGCGAACCGGCCCCGCGTCCCGTGATCCCGAAGGATCGTCAGGCGATGATGGACGCCACGACGCCGGCGCCGACGGTGCGGCCACCCTCGCGGATGGCGAAGCGCAGGCCCTCGTCCATGGCGATCGGAGCGATCAGCTCGACTTCCATGGCGACGTTGTCGCCCGGCATCACCATCTCCGTGCCTTCCGGCAGCTTCACCATGCCCGTCACGTCGGTCGTGCGGAAGTAGAACTGCGGACGGTAGTTGGTGAAGAACGGGGTGTGGCGGCCGCCCTCTTCCTTCGTCAGGATGTAGGCCTCGGCCTTGAACTTGGTGTGCGGGGTGATCGAGCCCGGCTTGGCCAGAACCTGGCCGCGCTCCACGTCCTCGCGCTTGGTGCCGCGCAGCAGCGCGCCGATGTTGTCGCCGGCCTCGCCCTGGTCGAGCAGCTTGCGGAACATCTCCACGCCCGTCACCGTCGTCTTCACCGTCGCCTTCAGGCCGACGATCTCGACTTCCTCGCCGACCTTCACCACGCCACGCTCGACGCGGCCGGTCACCACGGTGCCGCGGCCCGAGATCGAGAACACGTCCTCGATCGGCATCAGGAACGGACGGTCCTTCGGACGCTCCGGCTGCGGGATGTAGCGGTCGACCTCGGCCATCAGCTGCAGGATGGCGTCACGGCCGATCGCCGGCTCGCGGTCCTCCAGCGCGCACAGCGCCGAACCCTTGACGATCGGAATCTCGTCGCCCGGGAACTGGTAGGAGGACAGCAGCTCGCGTACCTCCAGCTCCACCAGCTCCAGCAGCTCGGGATCGTCGACCATGTCGACCTTGTTCATGAACACCACCAGCGCCGGCACGCCGACCTGACGGGCCAGCAGGATGTGCTCGCGGGTCTGCGGCATCGGGCCGTCGGCGGCCGACACCACCAGGATCGCGCCGTCCATCTGGGCGGCGCCGGTGATCATGTTCTTCACATAGTCGGCGTGGCCCGGGCAGTCGACGTGCGCGTAGTGGCGGTTGTCGGTCTCGTACTCCACGTGGGCGGTCGAGATCGTGATGCCGCGCGCCTTCTCTTCCGGCGCCTTGTCGATCTGATCGTAGGCGGTGAACGTCGCGCCGCCCTTTTCCGCCAGCACCTTCGTGATGGCCGCCGTCAGCGACGTCTTGCCGTGGTCGACGTGCCCGATCGTGCCGATGTTGCAGTGCGGCTTGTTCCGCTCGAACTTTGCCTTCGCCATGGTTTGCTCTCTCCGTTTATCAAGCGTTCCAGCGGTTTATCAGGCCACTTTCGCGCGGATGTCTTCCGCAATGGCCTGCGGCACCGGCTCGTAGTGGTCGAACTGCATGCTGTACTGCGCGCGTCCCTGGCTCATGGAACGCAGGCTGTTCACATAACCGAACATGGTTGCCAATGGCACCATTCCCGTGATCACCCCGGCGTTTCCGCGGCGATCCATGCCGGTGATCGTACCACGACGGCTGTTCAGGTCACTGATGATGTCGCCGGTATAATCTTCCGGCGTCACCACCTCGATCCGCATCACCGGCTCCAGCAACACCGGGCCGGCGAGCGCCATGCCCTCGCGGAAGGCCGCGCGGGCGGCGATCTCGAAGGCGAGCGCCGAGGAGTCGACGTCGTGGGCCGTCGCGTCGGTCAGCGAGACGCGGCAGTCGATGGTCGGGAAGCCGGCGACCGTGCCGGCCTCCTTGGCGATCTCCAGTCCCTGCCGGACGGCCGAGACGAACTCGCGGGGCACCGGCGAGGCGGCGGGAAGCCGCGCGTCGACCTGGAAACCGCTGCCCGGCGCCTGCGGCTCGAACAGCAGCTTCAGCCGGGCGAACTGGCCGGTCGGCCCGATGACCTTCTTGTGGGTGTGGTCCAGCTCGGCCTTGCGGGTGATGGTCTCGCGGTAGGCGACCTTGGGCAGGCCGACGGTGGCGTCGACCTTGAACTCGCGCCGCATGCGGTCGACGATGATCTCCAGATGGAGCTCCCCCATGCCGCGGATCACCGTCTGGCCGCTCTCCGGATCGGTGGAGACGCCGAAGGACGGGTCCTCCTGGGCGAGGCGGAAGAGCGCCTGACTCATCTTCTCGCGGTCGGCGTCGGACTTCGGCTCGACCGCCACCTCGATGACCGGCAGCGGGAACTCCATCCGCTCCAGCACGATCGGCCTGGCGGGATCGCACAGGGTGTCGCCGGTCGCCGTGCTCTTCAGCGCGGTGAACGCCACGATGTCGCCGGTGAAGGCGGTCTCGATGTCTTCGCGGCTGTTGGCGTGCATCAGAAGCATGCGGCCGATGCGCTCGCGCTCGCCCTTCAGCGGGTTGAGGACGGTGGCGCCGGACTGCAGCGTGCCCGAATAGATGCGGAAGAAGGTGAGCGGCCCGACCACCGGGTCGTTCATCACCTTGAAGGCGAGGCCCGAGAAGGGCGCGGCGTCGGACGGATCGCGCTCGTCGCCCTCGGACGAGTCGACGCGATGGCCCTTCACCGGCCCGACATCGACCGGCGCCGGCAGATAGTCGACGACGGCGTCGAGCAGCGGCTGGATGCCCTTGTTTCGGAAGGCGGAGCCGCACAGCACCGGGACGATGGCGGCGCGCAGCGTGCCGGCGCGGATGCAGCGGCGCAGCACGTCGGGCGACGGCTCGGCCCCGGTCTCGAGATAGGCCGAGAGCGCCGCCTCGTCGAAATCGAGCACGGTGTCGAGGAGCTGCTGGCGCGCATCGGCGGCAGCCTCGCGCAGGTCCTCGGGAATGTCGGTGTGGTAGAACTCGGCGCCGAGGGTCTCTTCCTTCCAGATGGTCGCCTGCATGGTCACCAGATCGACCAGGCCGACGAAGGAGGACTCCGAGCCGATGGGGAGCGTCAGCACGGCCGGCGTCACGCCCAGCCGCTCGCGGATCATCGCGACGGTGCGCGGATGGTCGGCGCCGACACGGTCCAGCTTGTTGACGAAACAGACGCGGGGCACGCCGTACTTGTCGGCCTGCCGCCACACCGTCTCGGTCTGCGGCTCGACGCCGGAGACGGCGTCGAACACGGCAACGGCGCCATCCAGCACCCGCAGCGACCGCTCGACCTCGATGGTGAAATCGACGTGGCCGGGCGTGTCGATGATGTTGATGCGGTGATCGCGCCAGAAACAGGTCGTGGCCGCCGAGGTGATCGTGATGCCGCGTTCCTGTTCCTGTTCCATCCAGTCCATCACGGCGGTGCCGTTATCGACCTCGCCGAGGCGATAGGACTTTCCGGTATAGAACAGAATCCGCTCGGTCGTCGTCGTCTTGCCGGCATCGATGTGGGCCATGATGCCGATGTTGCGGTAACGGTCGAGAGGATGCGAACGAGGCATGGACGATCACCCGGAGCGGCGCGTGCCTTACCAGCGGTAGTGCGAGAACGCCTTGTTGGCTTCGGCCATGCGGTGCGTGTCCTCGCGCTTCTTGACCGCGGTGCCGCGCTGGCTGGCCGCGTCAAGGAGCTCGCCCGACAGGCGCTCCGTCATGGTGTTCTCGGACCGGGCGCGGGCGGCGCTGATCAGCCAGCGGATGGCCAGGGCCTGGGCGCGGTCGGAACGGACCTCTACCGGAACCTGGTAGGTCGCACCGCCGACGCGGCGGGAGCGGACTTCCAGGTGCGGCTTCACGTTCAGCAGAGCGTCGTGGAAGACCTGAACCGGGTCGTTCTTGGTCTTCGTCTCGATACGCCCCAGGGCGCCGTAGACGATGCGCTCGGCGGCCGACTTCTTGCCGTCCAGCATCAGGCAGTTCATGAACTTGGTCAGGACGCGATCGCCATACTTGGCGTCCGGCAGGACCTCACGCTTCTCGGCGCGACGACGACGGGACATCGTGAATACTCCTTACTTCGGACGCTTCGCGCCGTACTTCGAACGACGCTGCTTACGATCTTTGACGCCCTGGGTGTCGAGCGTGCCGCGGATGATGTGGTAGCGGACACCGGGAAGGTCCTTGACGCGGCCGCCGCGGATCATCACCACCGAGTGTTCCTGGAGGTTGTGACCCTCGCCAGGGATGTAGCTGGTGACTTCGAAGCCGTTGGTCAGGCGCACGCGGGCGACCTTACGAAGAGCGGAGTTCGGCTTCTTCGGCGTCGTGGTGTACACGCGGGTGCAGACGCCGCGCTTTTGCGGGCACGCCTCCATCGCGGGCACTTTGTTGCGCGCGGCCAAAGGCTCGCGCGGCTTACGGATCAACTGGTTGATCGTCGGCATATCTGCCCTTCATCCCTTCAGGTCACTCGGCCGGCGGAGCCGGTCGATTCCGGTAAGTCGCCCGGCGGAGCCGGACGATGCAAAGGCCCGCCTTCGAAGCATGGTGGCTTCGAGCGAGCCCAATGAGCGAACGCCAATCAAATCGCTTCGACCGGCTATGTCCATGAGTTCAGCGGGTCCGGGACAGGATACACTCCGGCCTCAGGGTCCCTTTGAAGTGGCGGGACTATAGGCAAGCGCCCCGGGAGCGTCAAGCGCAATGACTCGCGATCCGCGAGGAACCCGCCCTCCCGCGACCTTGAAAGGCCGCACCACCAAAAGAAAGGGGCCGCCCTCGCGGGCAGCCCCCTCCCCTGCGCTCTTCCGCTGCCCGGACGTCAGGCGGCGGTGCTCTCCTCGCCCGGCTGCGGCAGGGCCGGAGCCTCCTCCGGCGCGCCGGCTTCCAGGCTGGCGGCCCGGTCGCGCTCCGCGGCGATCTGCTTCAGGCGGTTGACCACCGAGCCGGTGCCGGCCGGGATCAGGCGGCCGACGATGACGTTCTCCTTCAGGCCTTCCAGGTTGTCGACCTTGCCGCCGACCGCCGCTTCCGTGAGGACGCGGGTGGTTTCCTGGAACGACGCGGCGGAGATGAAGGAGCGGGTCTGCAGCGACGCCTTGGTGATGCCCTGCAGGACCGGATGACCCGACGCGGGCTTCAGGCCCTCGCCGATGGTCTTCTCGTTCTCCTCGTCGAACTCCTGGCGGTCGACCTGCTCGCCCACCAGGAAGGTGGTCTCGCCGGCGTCGGTGATCTCGACCTTCTGCAGCATCTGGCGGACGATCACCTCGATGTGCTTGTCGTTGATCTTCACGCCCTGCAGTCGATAGACGTCCTGGATCTCGTTGATCAGGTAGTCGGCCAGAGCCTCCACACCCATCACCGACAGGATGTCGTGCGGCACCGGGTTGCCGTCCATCAGGAGATCGCCGCGCTGGACATAGTCACCCTCCTGCACGGAGATGTGCTTGCCCTTCGGGATCAGATACTCCTTCTCGTCACCGGTCTCGTCGTTGCGGACGACGATGCGGCGCTTGGTCTTGTAGTCCTTGCCGAACTCCACGCGGCCGTCGATCTCCGAGATGATCGCGAAGTCCTTCGGACGGCGCGCCTCGAACAGCTCGGCCACGCGCGGCAGACCGCCCGTGATGTCGCGGGTCTTGGAGGACTCGCGGGGGATACGGGCCAGCACGTCACCGGCCTTGACGCTCGCGCCGTTCTCCACCGACAGGATCGCGTCGACGGAGAGGAAGTAGCGGGCCTCCAGGCCGTTCGGCAGGGTGATCGCATCGCCGCGCTCGTCGCGCAGCACGATGCGCGGCTTCAGATCCGCGCCGCGCGGCTGCTGACGCCAGTCGACGACGACGCGCGAGGAGATGCCCGTCGCCTCGTCCATCACCTCGCGGACCGACACGCCCTCGACCAGGTCGACATAGCTGGCGGTACCGTCGCGCTCGGTGATGATCGGCAGGGTGTAGGGGTCCCACTCGGCCAGCTTCTGGCCGCGCGCGACCTTCGCCCCCTCGTCGGCCAGCAGCTTGGCACCGTACGGCACGCGGTGACGCGCCCGCTCGCGGCCCTGCTCGTCGAGCAGCACCACCTCGGTGTTGCGGCCCATGACCACCGGGATGCTGGCGGAGTTGATGACGACGTTGCGGTTGACGATCCGCACCGTGGCGTCGAACGCCGCCTCCACCTGGCTCTGCTCCGCACCGCGCTGGGCGGCGCCGCCGATGTGGAAGGTACGCATGGTGAGCTGGGTGCCCGGCTCGCCGATCGACTGCGCCGCGATGACGCCGACCGCCTCGCCGACGTTGACCAGCGTGCCGCGGGCCAGGTCACGGCCGTAGCACTTGGCGCAGACGCCGTCCTTGGTCTCGCAGGTCAGCACCGAGCGGATCTTCACCGAGTCGATGCCCGACCGCTCGATGCGGTCGACCGTCGGCTCGTCGATCAGGCCGCCGTCCGGCACGATCAGCTCGCCGTTCAGCGGGTCGATCAGGTCGCCCACCACCGTGCGGCCCAGGATGCGGTCGCCCAGCGGGGAGATGACCTCGCCGCCGTCGATCACCGCCTTGACCGTGATGCCCTTGTCGGTGCCGCAGTCGTGCTCGACGATGATGGCGTCCTGCGCCACGTCGACCAGACGGCGGGTGAGGTAACCGGAGTTCGCGGTCTTGAGCGCCGTGTCGGCCAGGCCCTTGCGGGCGCCGTGGGTGGAGTTGAAGTACTCCAGCACGGTCAGGCCTTCCTTGAAGTTCGAGATGATCGGCGTCTCGATGATCTCGCCCGACGGCTTGGCCATCAGGCCGCGCATGCCGGCGAGCTGACGGATCTGGGCCGCCGAGCCGCGGGCACCGGAGTGCGCCATCATGTAGACCGAGTTGACCTGCTTGCCCGGGGCGGTGTCGGAGATGACCTTCATCATCTCGGAGGCCACCTTCTCGGTGCACTCCGACCACACGTCGACCACCTTGTTGTACTTCTCGCCCTGGGTGATCAGGCCGTCGAGGTACTGCTGCTCGTACTCCTTGACGCGGTCCTTGGCGTCGTTGACCAGCTTCTTCTTCGCCTCGGGGATGACCATGTCGTCCTTGCCGAAGGAGATGCCGGCGCGGCAGGCGTGGCCGAAGCCCAGCTTCATCAGGCGGTCGGCGAAGATCACCGTCTCCTTCTGACCGCAATGGCGGTAGACGGCGTCGATGACGTTGCCGACGTCCTTCTTGGTCAGCAGGCGGTTGATCAGCGCGAACGGCACCTGCGGGTGGCGCGGCAGGATCTCGGACAGCAGCATGCGGCCCGGGGTCGTCTCCACGATCGTGGTGATCGGGTTGCCCTCGGAGTCGACGCCCTTGTAGCGGGCCTTCACCTTGGCGTGCAGCGTCACGACCTTGGCGTCCAGCGCCTGCTCGATCTCGCCGACGTTGGCGAAGGTCATGCCCTCGCCCTTCTCACCCGGACGCTCCATCGTGATGTAGTAGATACCCAGCACGATGTCCTGCGACGGCACGATGATCGGCTTGCCGTTCGCGGGCGACAGGATGTTGTTGGTCGACATCATCAGGACGCGCGCTTCCAGCTGGGCCTCGAGGCTCAGCGGGACGTGCACGGCCATCTGGTCGCCGTCGAAGTCGGCGTTGAAGGCCGTGCAGACCAGCGGGTGGAGCTGGATCGCCTTGCCCTCAATCAGCGTCGGCTCGAAGGCCTGGATGCCCAGGCGGTGGAGCGTCGGCGCGCGGTTCAGCATCACCGGATGCTCGCGGATGACCTCCTCCAGGATGTCCCACACCTCGGGACGCTCCTTCTCAACCATCCGCTTGGCGGCCTTGATGGTGGAGGCGAGACCGTACAGCTCCAGCTTGGCGTAGATGAAGGGCTTGAACAGCTCCAGCGCCATCTTCTTCGGCAGGCCGCACTGGTGCAGCTTCAGCTCCGGGCCGACCACGATGACCGAACGGCCGGAGTAGTCGACGCGCTTGCCGAGCAGGTTCTGGCGGAAGCGGCCCTGCTTGCCCTTCAGCATGTCTGACAGCGACTTCAGCGGACGCTTGTTGGCGCCGGTGATGACGCGGCCGCGGCGGCCGTTGTCGAACAGGGCGTCGACGGCCTCCTGCAGCATGCGCTTCTCGTTGCGCACGATGATGTCCGGCGCCTTCAGCTCGATCAGCCGCTTCAGACGGTTGTTGCGGTTGATGACGCGGCGGTACAGGTCGTTGAGGTCCGAGGTCGCGAAACGGCCGCCGTCCAGCGGGACGAGCGGGCGCAGCTCCGGCGGGATGACCGGGATGACTTCCAGGATCATCCATTCCGGACGCGACTGCGACGCCAGGAAGGCGTCGATCAGCTTCAGCCGCTTCACGAGCTTCTTGCGCTTGGCCTCGGACGAGGTGTCGCGCAGGTCCTCGCGGCAGCGCTTCTTCTCCTCCTCGAGATCGAGCGCGGACAGCATGATGCGCAGCGCCTCGGCGCCGATGGACGCCGTGAAGGCGTCCTCGCCATACTCGTCCTGGGCGTTCATGAACTCTTCCTCGCCGAGAAGCTGGTGCAGCTTCAGCGGGGTGAGGCCCGGCTCGATGACGACGTAGTTTTCGAAATAGAGGATCCGCTCCAGATCCTTCAGCGTCATGTCGAGCAGCAGACCGATGCGGCTCGGCAAGGACTTCAGGAACCAGATGTGCGCGACGGGCGACGCCAGCTCGATGTGGCCCATGCGCTCGCGCCGGACCTTCGACAGCGTCACCTCGACGCCGCACTTCTCGCAGATGATGCCGCGGTACTTCATGCGCTTGTACTTGCCGCACAAGCACTCGTAATCCTTGATCGGCCCGAAGATGCGCGCGCAGAAGAGGCCGTCGCGCTCCGGCTTGAAGGTGCGGTAGTTGATGGTCTCCGGCTTCTTGATCTCGCCGAACGACCAGGAGCGGATCCGCTCGGGGCTCGCGATCTGGATACGGATCTGATCGAAGCTCTGGGGACCCTGGACCTGGCCGAAAATGTTCATCAACTCATTCATGACCGTCTCCCGCTGGCGGCGCCGCGTTGTCGGTTAGGGGCAGTGCTCGCCGAAAGGGGCCTAGGTAGGCCCTCTTCCGGCGAGTTCAAGTCTTGATGGCTCAGTACGTCCGCTGGTTCAGCTCGACGTTCAGGCCGAGCGAGCGGAGCTCCTTGACCAGCACGTTGAACGATTCGGGGATGCCGGCCTCGAAGTTGTCGTCACCGCGGACGATCGCCTCGTAGACCTTGGTGCGGCCGGACACGTCGTCCGACTTCACCGTCAGCATCTCCTGCAGCGTATAGGCGGCACCGTAGGCTTCGAGTGCCCACACCTCCATCTCACCGAAGCGCTGGCCGCCGAACTGCGCCTTGCCGCCCAGCGGCTGCTGGGTGACGAGCGAGTACGGACCGATCGACCGGGCGTGGATCTTGTCGTCCACCAGGTGATGCAGCTTCAGCATGTAGATGTAGCCGACGGTCACCGGACGGTCGAAGGTCTCGCCCGTACGGCCGTCGACCAGCGTGGACTGGCCCGAGCGGTTGAAGCCGGCCAGCTCCAGGTGACGGCAGATGTCGTCCTCGCGGGCGCCGTCGAAGACCGGCGTCGCGAAGGGCACGCCCTTGCGCAGGTTGCCGGCCAGCTCCAGCAGCTCCGCCTCGCTCATGTCGGCGATGTCCTCGGCGTAGATCCTGTCGCCGTAGGCGGTCTTCAGGCGCTGCCGCAGGGTCTCGATCCCCTGCTGCGCGTCGCCCTTGCCGCGCATCGCCAGGCGGTACTGGTCGACGGCCTGGCCGATCTGCCGGCCGAGACCGGCGGCGGCCCAGCCCAGGTGCGTCTCGAGGATCTGACCGATGTTCATGCGCGACGGCACGCCCAGCGGGTTCAGCACGAGATCGACCGGGGTGCCGTCCTCGAGGTACGGCATGTCCTCCTGCGGCAGGATGCGCGAGACGACACCCTTGTTGCCGTGACGGCCGGCCATCTTGTCGCCGGGCTGCAGCTTGCGCTTCACCGCGACGAACACCTTGACCATCTTCATGACGCCCGGCGGCAGCTCGTCGCCGCGCTGCAGCTTCTCGACCTTGTTCTCGAAGCGGTTCTGCAGCGCCTGGATGGAGTCGTCGAACACCTTGCCCAGGTTCTCGACCGTCTCCATCACCTGCTCGTCGGCAATGGCGATCTGGCGCCACAGCCCCTTAGACAGACCCGCCAGCACCTCGTCGGTGATGATGGTGCCGGCCTTCATGCCCTTCGGACCGGACTGGGCGGTCTGGCCGAGCAGCACTTCCTTCAGGCGGGTGTAGAAGCTGCGCTCCAGGATCGCGCGCTCGTCGTCGCGGTCCTTGGCCAGCTTCTCGATCTCCGCCCGTTCGATGGCGAGCGCGCGCTCATCCTTGTCGACGCCGCGGCGGCTGAACACGCGGACCTCGACCACCGTGCCGGCGACGCCGGGCGGCAGGCGCAGCGAGGTGTCGCGGACGTCGGACGCCTTCTCGCCGAAGATGGCGCGCAGCAGCTTCTCTTCCGGCGTCATCGGGCTTTCGCCCTTCGGCGTCACCTTGCCGACCAGGATGTCGCCCGGGCGGACCTCGGCGCCGATGTAGACGATGCCGGCCTCGTCGAGGTTCTTGAGGGCCTCCTCGCCGACGTTCGGGATGTCGCGGGTGATCTCCTCCTGGCCCAGCTTGGTGTCGCGGGCCATGACCTCGAACTCCTCGATGTGGATCGAGGTGAAGACGTCATCCTTGACGATGCGCTCGTTGATGAGGATCGAGTCCTCGAAGTTGTAGCCGTTCCACGGCATGAACGCGACGAGCACGTTCCGGCCGAGCGCCAGCTCCCCCAGCTCCGTCGAGGGACCGTCGGCGATGATGTCGCCGGCCGCCACGCGGTCGCCCACCTTCACCAGCGGACGCTGGGTGATGCAGGTGTTCTGGTTGGAGCGCTGGAACTTCAGCAGGTTGTAGATGTCGACGCCCGGCGCCGTGGAGTCGGCGTTGTCGGTCGCGCGCACCACGACGCGGGTGGCGTCCACCTGGTCGACGATGCCCTTGCGCTTGGCGACGATGGTCACGCCGCTGTCGCGGGCGACGGTGGCCTCCATGCCGGTGCCGACCAGCGGGGCGTCGGCCTTGACCAGCGGCACCGCCTGACGCTGCATGTTCGAGCCCATCAGCGCGCGGTTGGCGTCGTCGTTCTCGAGGAACGGGATGAGCGCCGCGGCGACGGACACCAGCTGCTTCGGCGACACGTCGATCAGGTCGATCGCCTCGGGGCGGAACATCAGGTATTCGCCGGCCTGGCGGCAGGACACCAGGTCGTTGGCGAAGCGGTTGTTCTCGTCCAGCTCGGCGTTGGCCTGCGCGATGACGTAGCGGCCCTCCTCCATGGCGGAGAGGTACACGACCTCGTCGGTCACGCGGCCGTCCGCGACCTTGCGGTACGGGCTCTCGATGAAGCCGTACTGGTTGACGCGGGCATAGGTGGCGAGCGAGTTGATCAGGCCGATGTTCGGACCTTCGGGGGTCTCAATCGGGCAGATGCGGCCGTAGTGCGTCGGGTGCACGTCGCGCACCTCGAAGCCGGCGCGCTCGCGGGTCAGACCGCCCGGGCCGAGGGCCGAGAGACGACGCTTGTGCGTGATCTCGGACAGCGGGTTGGTCTGGTCCATGAACTGCGAGAGCTGCGAGGAGCCGAAGAACTCGCGCACCGCGGCCGCCGCCGGCTTGGCGTTGATCAGGTCGTGCGGCATGACGGTGTCGATCTCGACCGAGCTCATGCGCTCGCGGATCGCGCGCTCCATGCGCAGCAGGCCGACGCGGTACTGGTTCTCCATCAGCTCGCCGACCGAGCGGACGCGGCGGTTGCCGAGGTGGTCGATGTCGTCGATCTCGCCGCGGCCGTCCTTCAGGTTCACCAGGATCTTCAGGATCGCAAGGATGTCCTCCTTGCGCAGCACGCGCATCTGGTCGTCCGTCTGGAAGCCCAGGCGGGCGTTCATCTTCACGCGGCCGACGGCCGAGAGGTCGTAGCGCTCGCTGTCGAAGAACAGGCCGTTGAACAGGGCCTCGGCGGACTCCAGGGTCGGCGGCTCGCCCGGACGCATGACGCGGTAGATGTCGATCAGCGCGTCTTCACGGCTGGCGTTGCGGTCCGCATTCATGGTGTTGCGGATGTAGGCGCCGACGTTCAGGTGGTCGATCGCCAGCACCGGCAGCTCGTCGACGCCGGCCTTCTCGAGCTTGTCGAGATCGCTGGCCGACAGCTCGTCGCCCGCCTCGTAGAGCACCTCGCCGGTGCGCTCGTTGATGATGTCCACCGCGAGATAGCGGCCGGTCAGCTCCTCGGTCGAGACGAGCATCTCGGTCAGGCCGCCCTCGACCAGCTTCTTGATCAGGCGGGGAGTCATCTTGGTGCCGGCCTCGGCGACCACCTGGCCCGAGTTGGCGTCCACCAGGTCGGAGGCGAGCTTCACGCCCTTCATGCGGTCGGCGTTGAAGGGGTCTTCCAGCCGCCCGACGCGCGGGCATAGGTGATGGTGTCGTAGAAGAAGTTGAGGATCTCCTCCTTCGACATGCCCTGCGCCTCATAGGGCTGCAGGTCCTTGCGCTGCGCCTTGCGCTCGGCGCGCAGAGCCTCGGTATCCGCGCCGTCCAGGGCGAACAGCAGCGTGGTGGCCGGCAGCTTGCGGCGGCGGTCGATGCGCACGTAGACGAGGTCCTTGGCGTCGAACTCGAAGTCCAGCCAGGAGCCGCGGTACGGGATGACGCGGGCGGCGAAGAGATACTTGCCCGACGAGTGGGTCTTGCCCTTGTCGTGGTCGAAGAAGACGCCCGGGCTGCGGTGCATCTGGGAGACGATGACGCGCTCGGTGCCGTTGATGATGAAGGTGCCGTTGGCCGTCATCAGGGCATGTCGCCCATGTAGACGTCCTGCTCCTTGATGTCGCGGATGGAGCGGAGGCCGGTGTCCTCCTCCACGTCGAAGACGGACAGACGCAGGGTCACCTTCAGCGGCGCCGCGAAGGTCATGCCGCGCTGCTGGCACTCTTCCACATCGTACTTCGGCTGCTCCAGCTCGTACTTCACGAAGTCGAGCACGGCGCGGTCCGAGAAATCCTTGATCGGGAAGACCGACCGGAAGACCTCCTGGAGGCCGAGGTTGGCCCGCTTCTCCGGCGGGACGTCCATTTGCAGGAAGTGGTCGTAGGAGCTGCGCTGCACCTCGATGAGGTTGGGCATCTGGGTGACTTCCGGGATGCGCCCGAAGCTCTTCCGAACACGTTTACGACCCGTAAAGGATTTGGCCATGGATGTCCCCAAGCGTCTGCTACGTGATGCGCTCAACCAACCGCAATGGCGACCGCGCGGACCGTCCCGAAAAAAGGGACGGAAAGAGCCGGGCCGGGAAACCCGGTCCGGTGGAAGGCAGAAAACGCCGTGCGGCGGCAGACCCCCGCTGGGGGCCGGCCGCCGTCCGACGTGGAACTATGTAACCCGTTACGCTGCAAGGTCTTACTTAATATCGACCTTCGCGCCGGCCTCTTCAAGCTGCTTCTTGATCTTGCCGGCCTCGTCCTTCGACACGCCTTCCTTGACGGTCTTCGGAGCGCCCTCGACGAGATCCTTCGCCTCCTTCAGGCCCAGGCCGGTGATGGCGCGGACTTCCTTGATGACGTTGATCTTCTTGTCGCCGGCGTCGGCGAGGATGACCGTGAACTCGGTCTGCTCCTCGGCCGGAGCGGCGGCGGCGCCACCACCGGCGGCCGGGGCGGCGGCGACGGCCACCGGAGCGGCGGCGGACACGCCCCACTTCTCCTCGAGCATCTTCGACAGCTCGGCGGCCTCGAGAACGGTCAGGGCCGACAGATCGTCGACCAGCTTCTGCAGATCAGCCATTTAACTACTCCAACGACTTGAGTTCTGGGTTCGGTAGAAAACGCGACAATGCGGCTCAGGCCGCCTCGTCCTTCTTCGCGTAGGCCGCCAGCACGCGGGCGACCTGGCCGCCCGGAGCCTGGAGGACACCGGCGATACGGGTCGCCGGGGTCTGGATCATGCCCACGAGCTTGGCGCGCAGTTCGTCCAGCGACGGGAGCGTGGCGAGCGCCTTGACTCCCTCGGCGTCGAGGATCTGGTTGCCCAGGGCGGCGCCGACGATCTGCAGCTTCTCGTTGGTCTTCGCGTAGTCGACGACGGCCTTCGCCGCCGCAACCGGATCCTTCGAGTAAGCGATCGCCGTCGGGCCCTTGAAGAGGCCGTCCAGACCTTCGAACTGCGTGCCCTGAAGGGCGCGACGGGCGAGCCGGTTCTTCGTCACCTTGAAGCCGGCACCCGCGGCCCGCACTTTTCCGCGCAGGTCGGTGACTTCCTTCACCGTCAGGCCCAGATGGTGGGTCACCACCACCAGGCCCGTGTCCTGCAGCTTCGAGTGCAGGTCCGCGATCGTCGCTTCTTTTTGTGTACGATCCACGGATCGCCTCCTTGCACAGAGGTGTACATGGAACCCCGTCCCGCGGACGGTCGGGGGCTCCGGCGAACCTGTCCCAGAAGTTCAAGCCGTTCCTGACGCGGGCGAACCCGCGGTGGTCAACGGTTTCAACTCCTGTCTGCGCCGGCTTTGGGTTTTAAGCCCTTCCCCTACGGGAGGGGACGGGCACCAGCGGTCTCGGACAGGGGTGGAGGGAGGACACGAGGCCCTCCGTCCGATCGCTGCCGGTCCCGGAGGAACCGGCGGCGAAACTCATGACACTCAGGCCTGCGCGGCCAGAGTGGCGACGTCGAGCTTCAGGCCGGCGCCCATGGTCGAGGACAGCGACACCTTCTCGATGTAGGTGCCCTTGGCCCCGGTCGGCTTGGCGCGGGTGATGGCGTCGACGAAGGCGCGGACGTTCTCGACCAGGGCCTGCTCCGAGAAGCTGGCCTTGCCGATGCCGGCGTGGACGATGCCGGTCTTCTCGGCGCGGAACTCCACGGCGCCCGCCTTGGCGGCCTTGACGGCCGAGGCGACGTCCGGGGTCACGGTGCCGAGCTTCGGGTTCGGCATCAGGCCGCGCGGGCCGAGCACCTTGCCGAGCTTGCCGACCACGCCCATCATGTCCGGGGACGCGATGCAGCGGTCGAAGTCGATGTTGCCGGCCAGGATCTTCTCGGCCAGATCGTCGGCGCCGACGATGTCGGCACCGGCGGCCAGGGCCTCGTCGGCCTTGCCGGCGCGGGCGAACACGGCGACGCGCACGGTCTTGCCGGTGCCGTTCGGCAGGTTCACGACGCCGCGGACCATCTGGTCGGCGTGGCGCGGATCGATGCCGAGGTTCATGGCGATCTCGATGGTCTCGTCGAACTTCGCCTTGGCGTTGTTCTTGACCAGCGACACGGCGTCTTCCAGCTTGTAGAAGGCGTCGCGGTTGATGTTCTTGCGGGCGTCCGTCAGACGCTTACCGACCTTCGCCATCTGATCAGCCCTCCACCACTTCGAGGCCCATCGAGCGGGCCGAGCCGGCGATCATGCTGGCGGCGTGCTCGACGTCGTTCGCGTTGAGATCGGCCATCTTCTTCTGGGCGATCTCGCGGACCTGGGTCATCGTCACCTTGCCGACGAAGCCACCCTTGCCCGGGGTCTGCGAACCCTTGTCCAGACCGGCGGCCTTCTTCAGGAAGTAGCTGGCCGGCGGGGTCTTGGTCACGAAGGTGAAGGTACGGTCACCGTAGGCGGTGATCACCACGGGGATCGGCATGCCGACTTCCAGGTCCGCCGTCTTGGCGTTGAAAGCCTTGCAGAACTCCATGATGTTCAGGCCGCGCTGACCGAGCGCCGGGCCGATCGGCGGCGACGGGTTCGCCTTGCCGGCCGGGACCTGCAGTTTGATGTATCCGACAATCTTCTTTGCCATGTCAGAACCTCCTGGGACGGCGCTGCGACGCTGCCTCAGCGCCGTCGGGGCTTTGCGGTACGGCTATGGCGTGCCTCCCGCAACAGAATGGAGCCCCCGGCTCGAGGCCGGCGGCTCCGCGAAACGCTGTTCAGACCACTCAGACCTTTTCGACCTGGGTGTACTCCAGCTCGACCGGGGTGGAGCGGCCGAAGATCGACACCGCCACCTTGAGGCGGGACTTCTCCTCGTCCACTTCCTCGACGACGCCGTTGAAGGAGGTGAAGGGGCCGTCGCTCACGCGGACCTGCTCGCCCACCTCGAAGGTGACCGACGGTTTCGGGCGCTCAAAGCCTTCCTGCACCTGATGGATGATCCGCTCCGCCTCACGCTGGCTGATCGGCTGCGGCTTGCCGCCGCCGCCCAGGAAGCCGGTGACCTTCGGCGTGTTCTTGACCAGATGCCAAGACTCGTCCGTCAGGTCCATCTTGATGAGGACGTAGCCGGGGAAGAACTTGTTCTCGACATTCACCTTGGCGCCGCGGCGGACTTCGACCACCTGCTCGGTCGGCACCAGGATCTCTTCGAACTTGTCCTCCAGTCCCTTCTGGGCCGCCTTCTCGCGGATGGACTGGGCGACTTTCTTCTCGAATCCGGAATAAACGTGAACGACGTACCAGCGCATAGCCATGGATCAGCCCCCCAGCCCCAGGACCAGTCGGACGGCGACAGCCATCACCTGATCGACAACGAGGAAGAACAGAGCGGCCAGAACGACCATGACGAAGACCATGGCGGTCGTGATACCGGTTTCCTTGCGGGTCGGCCAGGTCACCCTGGCAACCTCGCGGCGGACCTCGCGCGCAAATTCTGCAGGACTGACTTTAGCCATTGAACCGACCGTGCGAGCTCCGGGGCGACTTGGGGCGTCGCTTGTGCCCTTGACATAAACCATGTCCGATGATCAGGGACGGGTGGCAGGAGTGGAGGGGCTCGAACCCCCAACCCCCGGTTTTGGAGACCGGTGCTCTACCAATTGAGCTACACTCCTAGAACCCGTCAGCCGGGGGAGTCCGGAGACCCCCCTTGGCCTGCACCTTACATGTTCCCTGCCGCCTTGGCCTGACCGATCAGGCTCGGCCTGACAGAAGGGGAACGGGTCCGGTGCATCAAGAACTCCGCCGCCGACCATTGCTGCCCGGCGGCGGAGGCAGGCTTATAGCATTACGCGATGATGGACGCAACAACGCCGGCGCCGACGGTGCGGCCACCCTCGCGGATGGCGAAGCGCAGGCCCTCGTCCATGGCGATCGGAGCGATCAGCTCGACTTCCATGGCGACGTTGTCGCCCGGCATCACCATCTCCGTGCCTTCCGGCAGCTTCACCATGCCCGTCACGTCGGTCGTGCGGAAGTAGAACTGCGGACGGTAGTTGGTGAAGAACGGGGTGTGGCGGCCGCCCTCTTCCTTCGTCAGGATGTAGGCCTCGGCCTTGAACTTGGTGTGCGGGGTGATCGAGCCCGGCTTGGCCAGAACCTGGCCGCGCTCCACGTCCTCGCGCTTGGTGCCGCGCAGCAGCGCGCCGATGTTGTCGCCGGCCTCGCCCTGGTCGAGCAGCTTGCGGAACATCTCGACGCCCGTCACCGTCGTCTTCACCGTCGCCTTCAGGCCGACGATCTCGACTTCCTCGCCGACCTTCACCACGCCACGCTCGACGCGGCCGGTCACCACGGTGCCGCGGCCCGAGATCGAGAACACGTCCTCGATCGGCATCAGGAACGGACGGTCCTTCGGACGCTCCGGCTGCGGGATGTAGCGGTCGACCTCGGCCATCAGCTGCAGGATGGCGTCACGGCCGATCGCCGGCTCGCGGTCCTCCAGCGCGCACAGCGCCGAACCCTTGACGATCGGAATCTCGTCGCCCGGGAACTGGTAGGAGGACAGCAGCTCGCGCACCTCCAGCTCCACCAGCTCCAGCAGCTCGGGATCGTCGACCATGTCGACCTTGTTCATGAACACCACCAGCGCCGGCACGCCGACCTGACGGGCCAGCAGGATGTGCTCGCGGGTCTGCGGCATCGGGCCGTCGGCGGCCGACACCACCAGGATCGCGCCGTCCATCTGGGCGGCGCCGGTGATCATGTTCTTCACATAGTCGGCGTGGCCCGGGCAGTCGACGTGCGCGTAGTGGCGGTTGTCGGTCTCGTACTCCACGTGGGCGGTCGAGATCGTGATGCCGCGCGCCTTCTCTTCCGGCGCCTTGTCGATCTGGTCGTAGGCGGTGAACGTCGCGCCGCCCTTTTCCGCCAGCACCTTCGTGATGGCCGCCGTCAGCGACGTCTTGCCGTGGTCGACGTGCCCGATCGTGCCGATGTTGCAGTGCGGCTTGTTCCGCTCAAACTTTGCCTTCGCCATCGCTTTGGTCTTTCGTTCCCGACGTTCCGGACGCACACAATGGCCCGGCCGGGACCGTCGCTCCCTGGTGCGCGCGGAATGGAGCGGGTGAGGGGAATCGAACCCCCGTCGTAAGCTTGGAAGGCTTCTGCTCTACCATTGAGCTACACCCGCCTAAGCCATCCCGCCGGCACAACCCTCCGGGGTAACGTGGTCACGGACAAGCCGTGGAAAGTAAGTGGTGGAAGGGGCTGGATTCGAACCAGCGTACGCTAACGCGGGCAGATTTACAGTCTGCTGCCTTTAACCACTCGGCCACCCTTCCTCAGGTCCGCAGCGGGTTGTGCCCGCCGCGGAGTTCGGCACTATGCGAATTTTTTGCGCCTTGTCAACACGTCCGAAGCGGTTCAAATCACTTTTTCGTGAGCACGCCGTTCCGGCGCCCCTCCCCCTCCCATACCGGATACCATGACCCGCCCCCGCAAGCCCGCCGCCCCGTCCAACTCCCCCTATGCGCAGAGCCGGCCGCAGCCCCAGCACGGCCACGACCAGCCGCCCTCCTCCGGCCGCGGCGGCAACCGCGGCGAGCGGCCGCGCGGCGCCCAGGGCGTGCTGCTCTACGGCCTGCACCCGGTGACCGCGGCATGGCTGAACCCGGACCGGCGCATCCACCGGCTGCTGGTGACGGAGGCCGGGCGCGCCGCGATGGAGCCGGTGCTGGCCGAGGCGCGGGCCAAGGGTCTCGTCCGGCCGATGCCGAGCCCGGCCGACAAGCCGGACCTGGAGCGCATGCTGCCGCCCGGCGCGGTCCACCAGGGCGTCGTGCTGGACACGGCCCCGCTGCCCGAGCTCGGATTGGAAGATGTCGTCGCCGAGCTGGAGGAGGAGGCGCCCGCGGTGGTCGTCGTCCTCGACCAGGTGACGGACCCGCACAATGTCGGCGCCATCCTGAGGTCCGCCGCCGCCTTCGGGGCGAAGGCGGTCGTGGTGACGGAGCGCCATGCGCCGGAGACGACGGGCGTGCTCGCCAAGAGCGCGTCGGGCGCGCTGGAGGCGGTTCCGCTGGTGCGCGTCACCAACCTGTCGCGGGCGCTCGGCGAGTTGCAGGAGGCGGGGTTCTGGAGCGTCGGCCTCGCCGAATCGGGAAAGAGCACGCTGGCGCAGCTCGACCTTTCCGGGCGGACGGCGCTGGTCCTGGGGGCGGAAGGCGCCGGGCTGCGCCGGCTGACCATGGAGCGCTGCGACATGATCGCGCGCCTGCCCACCGGCGGACCGATCGGCAGCCTGAACGTTTCCAACGCCGCCGCGGTCGCACTCTACGAGGTGGCCCGGCTGCGCGGCTGAGCGCCCGGGCTGAGCGCGGAAGTGGTCGGGAGGCGGCGGGCATGCACGGGAATCGCATTTGAAAAAGAGGAGTAGCGTCGTGGGTGGAAATGGATTCTGACTATCGGCCCAAGGCAGAGGAACTGTGTCGATGGCCGGTGTGTTTCGCATTTCCTTTCAAGGGCTACCCGATCCGCGAACGGGCAATGCCCGGCGTCACGACCTGCTGGAGGTGCTGACCATCGCGCTGACGGCATCGATCTGCGGGGCGGAAAGCTGCGTGGACTTCGCCCTGTTCGCCCGCGACCGGCGGGCGCTGTTCGCGGAGTTTCTGGAACTGGCGGGCGGGTTGCCCAGCCACGACACCTTCTCACGCATCTTCCGCTTGCTGGACCCGGCGGCGCTCGCGCGCTGCTTTGAGCAATTTCTCGGCCAGTTGGGCGAGGATGGCGCCGGAGTGCTGGCGATCGACGGCAAGACGCTGCGCGGCTCCTTCGATCGGGCCGCCGGCCGCTCGGCCCTGCATGTCGTCACCGCGTTTGCCTCCGGCGCCCGGATGGTGGTGGGGCAGCGGGCGGTGGCGGCGGGCGAGAACGAGATCACCGCGGCGCGGGCGTTGCTGGAACTGTTCGACCTCAACGGCGTGCTGGTCACCGGCGACGCCCTTCATTGTCAGGCGCAGACCGCGCAGACCATTCTGGAGCGGGGTGGCGACTGGCTGTTCCCGCTCAAGGACAACCGCCCGGCGCTGCGGGCCGAGGTGGAGCGCTACTTCGCCGACCCGGCGGCGGCGTTGGGCGACGCCCACGTCACCACCGACGCCGATCACGGCCGCATCGAGGTTCGCCGGCACTGGACCAGCCCGGAGGTGGCGTGGCTGGCCTCCGACCGCCGCTTTCCCGACGAGGCCGCCCTGCCGGGCCTGAAGACCCTGGGCCTGATCGAGCGCACCGTCACCGCGGCCGACCAGCGCACGACGACCACCCGCACCCTCTATCTCTCCTCCGCTCGACTGGATGCCAAAGCCCTGGCCCGCGCCGTGCGCGCCCATTGGAGCATCGAGGCCGCCGTCCATTGGGTGCTCGACACCAGCTTTGACGAGGACCGCGCCCGCAACCGCAAGGACCATGGCCCCGAAAACCTCGCCATCCTGCGAAAGCTCGCCCTCAACGTCGTGCGCGCCGCGAAAAACGACGACTCCATCCGCGCCAGACGCAAGCGCGCCGGATGGTCCGACGACTACGCCCGTTCAATCCTCGCTCAAATGCGATAGCCGTGGGCGGGCATGCGCCGGGGGTTGTTCCCGTCGCGCCGGAACGCTAGTGTAGCCGCCCGCTTGGGAGGCGCGCCGGATTAGCTCAGCTGGTAGAGCAGCTGATTTGTAATCAGAAGGTCACGGGTTCGAATCCTGTATCCGGCACCACCCCTGCTGTCCGACGCGAACGGGATGGTGGGCGATGACGATCGAGGTCTCCGGGTCTGTCCTCTCCGGGTCTGTCTGCGGCTGCGACCTGCTCCCGACCGGCGCCGCCGAGCTGGATGCCGAGCATGAGGCGATCCTCGGCTCCCTGACGCTGATGCTCGGGCAGGAGGTGGTCCCGCCCGACACCCTGCGGGGCCTGCGGCGCATGATGGCCGACCATTTCGCCACCGAGGCGCGGGAGTTTCCGCGGCTGCGGCCGGACCGGCGGACGGCGCACCAGGAGGCCCATGACCATTTCCTGCGCACCGTCGACGGGCTGCTGGCGCGCGGCGACACCGGCCAGCCCGTGGGCAACGCCGACATCTATCCGCTGATGCTGTGGTTCGTCGTCCATTCCAACACGGCCGATGCGGAGCTTGCCGAGTCGGCCGGGCCACATGGCGCCCTGCCGGATCTGGGAACGATGAAGGGGATGATGGCTGCGCTGGAGCACCCGGAGTTCACCGCCTCCTGACCGGCGGCTCTCCCGGCGGCACGGAACCCCGGCGGCAGGTCGCGGTTGGAATGGGCAGTCATCCCCATTCCCGAAAGCAGAGGCCGCCCCATGCCCCCTACCCCCGAGCCTCCGAACCGCACCGGCCGCGACCCGAGCGCGACGGCGGACGCCCAGCGGCTGCGCCACCGGATCGACCAGGGCCTGACCGGCGACAAGGTGCCGGCGACCGACCCGGCCGCCGCCCCGCTGGGAACCGACGACGAGGCGGCCGGCACCTCCCCCCTGATCCGCGATACGGGAGATGCCGTGCCCGAGGACCAGCGCATCCCGCCCGGCCAGAAGAAGGGCGGCGATACGCTGGAAAGCTGATCCCGGATCCCTGGTTGCTCAGAAGTAGCGCTCCGGAACGCGCACCACGTCGTCGGGCATCACCGGCGTGGTGACCGGGGCGCGGCGGATCTGCTTCTGCGGATCGTTGCCGCGGGTGATGAGGACATACTCCTCCTTGGCGCGGTAGGTGTACCCGCCGGCCATGGCGACCGCGGACATGGCGGTCATCCCGTTGACATACTGGTACTGGCCGGGGTTGCGCACCTCGCCCAGGATGAAGAACGGGCGGTGGTTCATCACCTCCACGCTGACCTTGGCATCGCGCACATAGCCCTGCGACAGGCGCTGCGTGATGTCCTTCTCCAGGTCGCGGGTGGTGCGGTTGCGCGCGTTGATGTCGCCGATCAGCGGCATGGCGACCTTGCCGCCGCCGTCCACGCGGAACTCGCCGGAGAGCTGCTCCTCGCCGAAGACGATCACGCGCAGGGCGTCTCCCGGGCCGAGCCTGTATTCGGACACCTGGGCGGCCTCAGGCGGCTCCAGCGGGTAGTCCTGCCCGGCGCAGCCGGCCATGACGAGCGCGACCGTGGCGAGGCCCAGCCCACGGAACATCTGACGTCGTTTCATCCCAAACCCTTCCCTGGCTCGCGGGGGCGGCAAGGGAAACGGCGCTGCTGCGGCCCGCTCCCCGACCCCCAATGATCTCGGGCCGGAGACTAGCAACTCGCACGCGCCTGGGAAAAAGTGGAGAGGAATTACCGCCTTCGGACGCCGGCCAGGAACGCTTCCGGCCGAGGAGGTCCTATGCAAAGGGCGCCCGCCGCAAGACGGACGCCCTTTTTCCGAGGTAATCGGCCGGTATGGATATTCGGCCTACATCTGGGCGCCGACGCGCAGATACACGAGGTTGTTGCTGTAATCCAGACCGGCCGCGTCGGACTTGCGCTTTTCATAGGTGTAGCCGCCGGTCAGCGACAGATAGCGGTTGAGCTGATAGGTCGCCCCCGCCCCCAGCGTATAGACGTCGTCCTGGCGGCTGATGCCGTTGAAGTCGTCCAGGCGGTACTGGGCGCGGGCGTTCAGCAGCAGGGAGCGCAGCAGCTCGTGGTCGACGCCGACCGCCACCAGCGTGCGGGTGTAGCTGGAGGCGGCACTGCGGCCGATGCTGCTGCTGGTCTCGCGCACCGACCGGCTGACCGAGCCGCTGACGGTGGTGAGCTGCGTCACCGACCAGTTCACCCGGCCGCCGAAGGACACGCCGCTGAAGTCCTTCAGGCGGGAGTCGTCGTAGTTCTTGGCCAGATAGCCGGCATACACCTCGCCGGTGATCAGGCCGGTCAGGTCGGTGCTGAGGCCGGCGACGATCTCGTAGCCGTCCGAGTCGCGGTTGACGCCCGAGAAGTCCCGGTCCATGCGGTGGCGGGTCCAGGAATAGGTGCCCTGGATGAAGGTCTCGTAGCCGTCCATGAACTCGTAGCCGACGCGGCCGGTGCCGGCATACTCCCAGCGGTCGCGGTCGCCCTGTCGGGACACGCCGCCGGCGTTCAGCGGGGTGTCGTCGTATTCGTAGTAGTTGGCGTGGCCGGCCAGGCGGGCGCGGATGCGGTTGAAGCGCTGGGTATAGCCGGCCTCGCCGCCGCTGACGCGGTAGACCACCGGCTCGGCGTTGCCGGTGAAGCTGTCGGTGTCGCCGCGGCCCTCGTGGTTGCGCCGGTGGAACAGCGCGCCGTCCAGCGAGCCGTTGCGCGACACGTCGAACCGGCCGTCCGCCTGCACCTGATAGTCGGTGTAGTTCTCGCTGGTGTAGTCGCTGTAGCGGCCGGCGTTGGCCAGCGCCGAGAAGTTCAGCGCATGCGAGGAGAAGTCGGAGCGGATGTCCAGGCGCGGCCGCACGACCCAGATGTAGTCGTCGCGCCGGTTGGAGCTGGTCGCGAAGACGTTGCTGTCATAGGTCACGCCAGTTTCCAGGCGCGGCAGGATGTTGAAGGAGCCGGCCCGGATGCCGAGCTGCTCCACCTCCGGACGCCGGCGCTCAAGAACGGTCTCGCCGCGCTGAAGGTCCTGGGCGGACGCGGGGGCGGCCCCCGGGAGCGACGACAGCCCGGTGGTGGCGAGCGCGAGGGCGAGGACGGACAGGGTGCTGGACTTCATTCGTGTCACCGCGCGTGGCTGGTTCAGTCGGCCGCCCGGCCCTTCCCTTCCGGCGGTCCGGCGGCGGCCGGCGGTGGAAAGAGCGGTCGGCTGGCGCCCCTTCGGGAAGCACCGAGTTGCCGCAAGTCAACTTACTGCGTGCCCGCAATGCAACAGCCAAGCCACGGCAATACCGTTTTTGCCACTGCCTGTGTTGTCCGCGCCACAAGACTTGCCACCTGGCGCATTCGGTCGCGCTTTTACCTCCTTGGTCTAAGCCTATTGGCATAGGAGGCAGGTATTCACCGCCGAGGGGCGGGAACCGGTCGCGGGGTGCCGCCGTTCTGTCGGCAGCATCGGAGAGGAAGCGAAAGACGGAACCGACATGGCCAAGCACCTGGACACCCCGCCGCCGCCGAGTTCGCCCAAGCGACCGGAGGACCGGACCACCCCGCCCTACACCCCCGGCGGCGTAACCGCGCCCGACGGTGAAGTCCCTAAATCAGATACGGAGAAAACCGTTCCACCGCGAACCTATCCTCCGAAACAGAACCCGTGACGAACGGAAGGGCGGGTGGAGCGGAGGCCTGCGAGCCGCAATGCAATCCCCCCACTTTTGATAATGCATCGCGGTTGGCTCCACCACGTTTCCTGGCGGATGCTACTGGTTATAAATGCATGAGCACTCTACAACTGTGGCTGTATGCCGCAGTTGCGAACATTGCTTCCCGGTCATTGCCTCCGTACGGTTTTGTACGGAGCGCGTCCGTTGATGCGCGTGCCGGAACGGAACGGCGGAGCGGGGTGGAACGGCAGCCTGCACCCGCCATCCGGCCGGACGCCATCACCGACACCGGGAGCGGCGCTCCATGACCGGTCCGCCTTTGCCCGGACGGAAGGCGGACGCGAACGCATGTGGGTTCCATGGACGATCTCGCCCGGCCGCCGCCCGTGCTCTACCAGCTTTCGGATCAGGTGCATCACCGCCTGCGCCGCGTCCATCAGCGCGCGTCGGCGGTCTTCCTCGACTGCATCGGCGACGCCCAGCTCACGCCCACCCAGTGGGCCGCCCTGGTGACCCTGCACACCGAAGGGGCGCTGTCGCAGAACCAGCTCGGCCGGCTGACCTACATGGATCCGGCGACCACCCAGGGCGTCATCCTGCGCCTGGTGGAGCGCAAGCTGGTGGAGCGCCACCCCGACCCGCAGGACCGCCGCCGCACCAGCGTCCAGCTCACGCGCAGCGGCCAGACCATCGTCACCTCCCTGCTCGCCAGAGCCGCGAGCGCCCATGACAAGACGCTGGAGCCGTTGAACGCCGAGGAGCAGGCGACCCTGATGGGGCTGCTCGCCCGGCTGATGTAAGGCGCCGCTGCGGACCGGGAGCCGGTGCGGACCCGTTTCGCCGGGTTTGGCTTTTGCTCGGGGTTTGGTATGAACGCCGGGGTGCGCGTCGTCCGTCGGGCGGCCGTGCCCGCCGGGCGACAGCCGGCCCGACCCATTCCGGCTTCAACCACTCCGGACGACCGCAGCATCATGAACCGCCGCCAGCTCCTCCCGCTCTTCGGCGCAGCCCTGTGCGCCGCCGCTTGCGCGGCGACCGTCGTCGCGCTTCCCTCCGCAGCCCGGGCCCAGGGCGCCGGCGCATCCGGTGCGCAGGGCGCTGCGGCGCATCCCGTCCGCGTCGGCGAGATCAACAGCTATACCGGCCTGCCCGCCTTCACCATCCCCTACCGCCAGGGTTGGCAGCTCGCGGTGGAGGAGGTGAACGCCGGGGGTGGCCTGCTCGGCGGACGCAGGCTGGAGGTGGTGTCGCGCGACGACGCCGGAAAGCCGGACGACGCCGTCCGCGTGGCGCAGGAGCTTCTCAGCAGCGAGAAGGTCGACCTGCTGGCCGGCACCTATTTCTCGCACATCGGCCTCGCGGTCGCCGATTTCGCCGCCCGCAACAAGGTGCCCTTCGTCGCGGCGGAGCCGCTGACCGACGCCATCACCTGGTCCAAGGGCAACCGCTACACCTTCCGCCTGCGCCCAAGCACCTACATGCAGGCCGCCATGCTGGTGGAGGAGGCGGCGAAGCTGCCGGCGAAGCGCTGGGCCACCGTGGCGCCCAACTATGAATACGGCCAGTCGGCGGTGGGGTGGTTCCGCCAGCTCCTCAAGGAGAAGCGCCCGGACGTCGAGTTCGTCGCCGAGCAGTGGCCGGCCCAGGGCAAGCTGGAGGCCGGGCCGACCGTGCAGGCGCTGGCCGCCGCCAATCCCGAGGCCATCTTCAACGTCACCTTCGGCGCCGACCTCGCCAAGTTCGTGCGCGAGGGCGAGGGGCGCGGCCTGTTCCGCAACCGCAAGGTCGTCAGCCTGCTGACCGGCGAGCCCGAGTATCTGGAACCGATGAAGGACGAGGCGCCGGAGGGCTGGATCGTCACCGGCTACCCTGTCGAGCAGATCGACACCCCCGCGCACAAGGCCTTCCGCGACGCCTATCAGGCCCGCTTCAAGGATCTGCCGAAGCTGGGCTCGGTCGTCGGCTATGCCACGATGAAGGCGATCGCCGCCGCGGTGGAGAAGGCCGGGTCGACCGATCCGGAGAAGCTGGTGGAGGCACTGGCCGGTCTGACCATCGACAGCCCCTTCGGCCGGGTCGTCTTCCGCGCCTCCGACCATCAGGCGACCATGGGCGCGTACGTCGGGACCACCGCCGTGAAGGACGGGCGCGGTACGCTGACGGGCTGGCGCTATGCCGACGGTGCCGCCTACCTGCCGTCGGACGAGGCGGTGAAGGCCCTGCGGCCGGCGCCGTAACCCGGCCCGTCCCATGTCCTTCCTGCTCGTCCAGTGCCTCAGCGGTCTGGCGACCGCGGCGACGCTGTTCCTGGTGTCGTCGGGGCTGACCATCGTGTTCGGCGTTACGCGCATCGTGAACTTCGCCCACGGCTCCTTCTACATGCTCGGCGCCTATGTCGGCTGGTCGCTGATCGAGCGCTGGGGAAGCACGCCGCTGGGCTTCTGGGGCGGTGTCGCCGGGTCGGCGCTGGCGGTCGGGCTGCTGGGTGCTGTGATGGAGGTCGCACTGCTGCGCCGGCTCTACCGCTCGCCGGAGCTGTTCCAGCTTCTCGCCACCTTCGGTGTCGTTCTGGTGGTGCAGGACGCGGCCGCCGCCCTCTGGGGACCGGAGGATCTGCTGGGCCGCCGGGCACCGGGCCTCAAGGGCTCGGTCGAGATCCTGGGACAGCCCTTCCCGCTCTACGACCTCGTGCTGGTGGCGCTGGGGCCGCTGGTGCTGGGGGCGCTGTGGCTGCTGTTCAACCGCACGCGCTGGGGCACGCTGGTCCGCGCCGCCACCCAGGACCGCGAGATGACCGCGGCGCTCGGCGTCAACCAGGCGACCCTGTTCACCGGCGTGCTGTTCCTCGGCTCGGCGCTGGCCGGTCTCGGCGGCGCGCTGCAGGTCCCGCGCGAGGCGGTGACCCTGCACATGGACATGGCCATCGTGGTGGAGGCCTTCGTGGTGGTGGTGGTCGGCGGCATGGGCAGCCTGCCGGGCGCCTTCCTCGCCTCGCTGCTGATCGGCCAACTTCAGGCCTTCGGCATCCTGGTCTTCCCGCAGATCACCCTGGTGCTGGTCTTCCTGTTCATGGCGGTGGTGCTTGTCCTGCGCCCGCACGGTCTGCTCGGCCGGGCGGAGGAGGTGCCGCCGACCGCCGCCAATCCCGGCCCGCCGCTGGTCGCCGCCACGGGATGGCGGGGCCGGGCGCCGGCCCTGCTGCTGGGGCTGCTGGCCCTGGCGCCGCTGGCGGCCGGCGACTACACGCTGATCGTCCTGACGGAGATGGTGATCCTCGCCCTCTTCGCGGCAAGCCTCCACCTGCTGATCGGGCTGGGCGGGCTGGTGTCCTTCGGCCATGCCGCCTGGTTCGGGCTGGGCGCCTATGGCGCGGCGCTCGCGGTGAAGCATCTGGCCGCCCCGATGCCGCTGGCGCTGGCCGCCGCGCCGCTGCTGGCCGGCGCCGGGGCGCTGGCGGCGGGCTGGTTCTGCGTGCGCCGCTCCGGTCTCTATTTCGCCATGCTGACGCTGGCCTTCGCGCAGATCGTCTGGTCGGTCGCCTTCCAGTGGTACGAGGTGACGGGCGGCGACAACGGCCTGCTCGGCATCTGGCCGCCGGGCTGGGCGGCGGGCAAGCCGGCCTTCTACCTGCTGACGCTGGCGCTCTGCGGCGGCGCGCTGGCCCTGCTGCGGCGGGCCGCCTTCGCCCCCTTCGGCTATGCGCTGCGGGCCGGGCGCGATTCGGCGCTGCGGGCGGAGGCGGTGGGCATCGACGTGCGGGCGCACCAGTGGGCGGCCTTCGGCCTCGCCGGGGCTGCCGCCGGCTTCGGCGGCGGGCTCTACGCCTTCGCCAAGGGCAGCGTCTTCCCCACCCTGCTGGCGGTGCCGATGTCGGTGGACGGGCTGGTGATGGTCCTGCTGGGCGGGCTGCAGACGCTGTCCGGCCCGGTGGCCGGCGCCGCCCTCTTCCACCTGCTGGAGGCCGAGGTGATGCGGCTGACCGACCTGTGGCGACTGGCGCTCGGCGTCGTCATCCTGGCGCTGGTGCTGGCGTTCCCCAAGGGCGTCGTCGGCTTCCTGCGGGAACGGATGGGCGGAGGCGCGTCGTGAGCCGGCTGGTGGTGGAGAACCTGCACCGCTCCTTCGGCGGGGTGAAGGCGGTGCGCGGCGTGTCCTTCACGCTCGACGGCGGGGAGCTGCTGGCGCTGATCGGCCCCAACGGGGCGGGCAAGAGCACCTGCTTCAACCTGCTGAACGGCCAGCTCCGCCCCGACGAGGGCAGCGTCACGCTCGACGGCACGCCGCTGGTCGGGCTGCCGCCGCGGCGCATCTGGGACCTGGGCGTCGGCCGCACCTTCCAGATCACCGCCACCTTCGCCTCCATGACGGTGGCGGAGAATGTCCAGATGGTCCTGCTGTCGAAGGCCCGTGCCCTGTTCGGCCTGTGGCGCCCGGCGGCCGGCCGCTTCCGCGCCGAGGCGCTGGAGGTGCTGGACCGCGTCGGCATGGCGGACCAGGCGGACCGGCCCTGCGCCGTGCTGGCCTATGGCGACCTGAAGCGGGTCGAGCTGGCGATGGCGCTGGCCGGCGCGCCGAAGCTGCTGCTGATGGACGAGCCGACCGCCGGCATGGCGCCCGCCGAGCGGCTGGAGCTGATGGCGCTGACCGCCGCGCTGGTCCGGGAAAGCGGCCTCGCCGTGCTGTTCACCGAGCATGACATGGACGTCGTCTTCGGCCACGCCAGCCGCATCCTGGTGCTCGACCGCGGCCAGCCGATCGCCGGGGGCAGTCCGGCGCAGGTGCGGGCGGACCCGCGGGTCCGGGCGGTCTATCTGGGGAGCGAGCCATGAGCGACGCGCTGCTGAGCGTCACCGGCCTGCAGGCCTGGTACGGGCGCGCCCACATTCTGGACGGCGTGGATCTCACCGTCGGCCGCGGCGAGGTCCTGGCGCTGGTCGGCCGCAACGGTGCCGGCAAGACCACCACGCTGAAGGCGGTCATGGGGCTGATCGACGCCCGCGCCGGCTCGGTGCGCTTCGACGGGCGGGAGATCGCGGCGCTGCCGCCGCACCGCATCGCCCGGCTCGGCGTCGGCTATGTGCCGGAGGACCGGCGCGTCTTCGCCGAGCTGACGGTCGAGGAGAATCTGGAGGTCGGCCGCCAGCCGCCCCGCCCCGGCGCGCCGCACTGGACGCCGGACCGGCTCTACGCCCTGTTCCCCAACCTTGCGGAGATGCGAGGCCGCCGCGGCGCCCGGATGAGCGGCGGCGAGCAGCAGATGCTGACGCTGGCGCGCACGCTGATGGGCAACCCGTCGCTCCTCCTTCTCGACGAGCCGTCGGAGGGGCTGGCCCCGCGCATCGTCCAGCAGATGGCCGAGGCGCTGAAGGCCCTGAAGGCGGAGGGGCTGTCGATCCTGCTGTCGGAACAGAACCTCGGCTTCGCGGCGGCGGTGGCCGACCGCGCCACGGTCATCGAGACGGGACGCATCCGCTGGACCGGCGCGATGCCGGCCCTGCTGCAGGACGAGCAGGCCCGGCGCAACTGGCTGGCGGTCTGACGGCGCCTGCGCTCAGGCCAGCATGTCCAGCAGCCGCCTGGTGTTCTCCTGGCTCGCCTCCATCACCTTGGCGCTGGCGGCGAAGTCGATCCTGGCGGAGGAGATGTCCAGCACCACGGCTGGATCGACGCTGCCGGCCGCGATCCGCTCCGCCGCACCGTCCAGCCGCGCCTGCGCGGCCTGCAGCCCTTCCAGGCCCGGCGGTACCGCGGCCGGCTGGGGCTGGCCGGGCAGCGGCATGCTGGAAACGGACCCGATGTCCATGGCGAAGCCCTTCCCGCGATCGGTCGAGCCATGATCCTACAGCCGCACCGGTAAAGCCTTCCTGAATGGCGCCCGCGGCCGTCAGGAGCCGGCGAGCCGGCCGGCCAGCCGGTCGAGGAAGCGCGCCGCCTCCGCCGGGTCCCGCAGGCGCCATTGCGCGGCGGTCCCGGAAGTGTCGTCGCCGACCCGGATGCCGAAGCCGCGGCCGGACAGCGCGCGGAAGGCATCCTCGTCCGTCTCGTCGTCGCCGAGATAGAGCGGCACCGTCCCCTCCCCCGAGAGGCCCAGCGCGTCGAGCAGGGTCAGGACCGCCCGCCCCTTGTCCCAGGGCAGGTTGGGGCGGAGCTCCAGGATCTCCTTGCCGCCGGTGACGCGGAGCTGCGCCCGCTCCGCCGCGACCGACCGGACCACGGCGGCCACCGCGGGCTTGTCCGGCGGGGCGACCTGACGCGTGTGGATGGCGATGGCGAACCGCTTGCGCTCGACCAGCGTGCCGGGGATCGCGGCGAGGCGGGCACGCAGGTCGATGTCGGCGCCTTCCAGTTCGCCGAGATACTCCTGGCCGATCTGCGTGCGCAGTCCGGGGCCGCGGATGTCGAAACCGTGGCTGCCGGCATAGACCAGCCCCTCCAGCCCGACCATCCGCGCCACGTCGTCGAGGTCGCGGCCGCTGACCACCGCCACCGGACACAGGGCGGACAGCCGCCGGATCGTGCCCCGCACCGCCTCGTCCAGCACGGCGAGCTCGGGCCGCGGGGCGAGCGGCACCAGCGTGCCGTCATAGTCGAGGAACAGGGCCGGCCGCCGGCCGGCCAGCGCCGCGATGAAATCGCCGAAACAGGCCAGCGCGGACGGGCCGGCCGCGCGGTCCGCGCCGGTTTCCTGGTTGCCGGTGTCTGGTCTGCCGGTGTCTGTCGCCTGTGCCACGGGATGCGTCTCCGTCCTGTCTCCGGCCGGCAAGGGTCCGGCCGATCCCAGCCGCAGTCGGCTTGGGCTCGACATTCTCAACGGGTCAGGCTGCGGAAAGGTCCGGAGAGCGGCGGCGGCGGATACCGGCCCCATATTGGAAGGATCGCCAACAATCTGTGGCCCAACCGCCACAGACCCCCTCCAAAAGCTTCGGCCCCGTGACGGGGCCGATGCATTAGGGGGTTGCGCCCCCCTGGGGATTTGTTAATGTTGCAGTGCAGCAAGCGATTGCTGCTTCGCCCTTCTTGGGCGTTTCCTCCCTAAACTCAAGGCCGCTGGTTTCAGCGGCCTTTTTTCTGCCAGAAACCCGGCCCCGAAGGCAACCCCCGACATGCGGGATAATCCTTCGGACTGCTGATTTTTTGCCTTGCGACCGACTTCGCCTCCGGCCCGGCCGGACTCCCGCGCAAAAATGCTCGCCCCGCGACATGGAATCACTGCCACCGCAGCCGCATCTGTCGTATAGAAGCCGGCGAACCTGGAGCGAGGAGATACCCCATGGACATCGCCCTGATGGTCTTGGCCGTCGTGTTCTTCTTCTGGCAGACCATCTCCGAGTAACCCACCCGGAGAGCGGCCGGTCTGCGCCCGGCGGCAGGACTGCCCGAGCACCAAGAAACCCAGCACCAAGAAACCCAGCACCAAGAACACGGAAAGGGCGGCCCCGGTCTCCAGGGCCGCCCTTTCCGGTTTGCGGCAGTTCCGTCTTCCGAGGCCGGCCTTCCCGCCGGCGCTCAGTCGGCGCCCTGCGGGCCGAGATGGGAATGGGCGGCGGAGATCATCCGCATCGTCTCCATGATGGAGCCGATGGCCTCCGTCAGGTCGGCCCGTCCGCCGGCATCCGGCACGGCGGGCAGCGCCGACTCGAGCTCGGCCGCCGCCTCCTGCAGGCGCGCGCAGGCCTCCTCGAGATGGCGGGAGGTCTCCAGCGGCTTTGCAAATTGCAGTTCGCCGTGAAGCCCTCCGGCTCGATTTGCGAAACGGTTTGCAGAATGCAAAGGCGTCGCGGCAGAGACGCTTCGAATCCCCGGTCTTCTGCGAATCATGGGCTGGCCCCCTGTTGTCTGCCCCTAAAACGGGCAAAAGCCGTGCCAACCCAACGATCGATTGTCCGCCAACGATTGCCGGACGCCGGCCGCCGGACGGGTCCCGGCCGTCACGCCGGGTCCGGCACCAGCCAGGCCGCCCCGCGCATTCCGCTTTCCGCCCCGAAGCGGGCCTGGACGAAGCGGGTTCGCGGGCTGGCGGCCAGTGTCCAGCGGCCCCAGCGCTCCGGCACCGTCCGGTAGAGTCCCGGCAGGTCGCACAGCCCGCCGCCCACCACCACCACATCGGGGTCGAGCAGGTTCAGCACCGGGGCCAGCGCGCGGGCCAGCGCATCGGCATGGGCCTCCAGCGTGGCGAGCGCCGCCGCGTCGCCGGACCGGGCGCGGGCGGCGATCTCCGGCGGCTCCACCACCTCACCGGCCCGCGCCGCGTGCAGCCGCGCCAGCCCGGCGCCGCACAGCACCGTCTCGATGCAGCCCGGCCGGCCGCAGCCGCAGCGCACCGGCGGGCCGTCCGCCTCCTCCCGCCAGGGAAGCGGCGCGTGCCCCCACTCGCCGGCCAGGGCGTTGGCACCGGGCAGCACGCGGCCGTCCACCACGATGCCGCCGCCGACCCCGGTGCCGAGGATGATGCCGAACACCACCGGCGCGCCGGCGGCGGCCCCGTCCACCGCCTCCGACAGGGCGAAGCAGTTGGCGTCGTTGGCGATGCGTACCGGGCGGCCGGTCCGCTCCGACAGGTCGCCGGCCAGCGGCCGGCCCTCCAGCCAGGGCAGGTTCGCCGCACGCAGCACGGTGCCGGCCGCCGCGTCGACGATCCCCGGCAGGCTGATCCCGATGCCGAGCGGGCCGTCGCCGGCCCGGTTCTCCAGTTCCGCCACCGCGGCCGCCAGCGCCGCCAGGGTGCCGGCATAGTCGCGGGGCGTGGCGGCACGGCAGCGGGCGCGCTCGCCCTGCCGGTCGAGGGCGACGGCCGCGATCTTGGTGCCGCCGAGGTCGATGCCGATGCGCATGGGCTGCCCTGCCTGGACGTTCCGGAGACGTGGATTTTTCGGGGTGGGTTCGGCTTTGGGAGCAACCCTATACCGCCCGCCGAACGGCATACCAGACCTCGAACGGGTGGCCCACCCCGGAAGAGGGGGACCACCCGCCCTTTGCACCGTCCGCGCGCAGACAAGCGGTCGCTAAAGTCAGGATCGAGTATCCGCGTCCCCAGAGGCTTGTGCAGCACCCATGGACCGTTCAGCATCGCAGGCGCCACGACCCCAGACCTCCTGCCCGCCGGCCGCCGCCGCAGGGCCGGCCGGAGCCGATGCGCAGCGGGCCGAGGTCTACGAGGGTCTCCTGCTCGCCCTGCTGGCCCGCAAGCGCCTGCTGGTGCTGGTCGGCGAGGTCGGGTCCGGCCGCCGCGCCATCTTCCGCGATCTGGTCGAGCATGTCGCCTCCGACGGCGCCATGGTGCTGCCCGTCACCGCACGGCTGGGGGCCGAGGTCGACGACCTGATGCGCGAAGCCGGCGAGGCCGCCCTGCCGGCGGAGGAGGACGAGGAGCGCGACTTCGACGCGCTGATCGAAGCGCTGGAGGAGAGGCTGGAGCTCGCCGGCACCGGCCTGCTGGCGGTGGAGAACGCCGGGCTGCTCGCCCCGCCGGTGCTGGGCGACCTGATCGACCTCAGCCGCTCCGAAACCCCGAGCGGCCGGTTCCTGCAGATCCTGCTGTGCGGCACGCCGGAGCTGGAGCGCACGCTCGCCCGCCCCGGCCTGGCCGAGGCGGTTCGCGATCTCGGCGTCATCTACCGGCTGTCGCCGGGCGCATCGCCCACCGTGACGCCCCGGGCGCCGGAGGAGGATGCGGAGCCGGCGCCCTCCTCCCCCCGTCCGCGCAGATTCATCGAGCCGGCACCCAGCGCCCCGGCGCCGCCCGAGATGATGCCGCGTTCCGAGACGACGCCGGCCGCGCGGCCGGAGCCGGTCGACGACTGGGACCGGTCCTTCGACTGGACGGCGCGCGATCCCTCCTTCCCGCCGCCGTCGCGCCCGCATCGCCGGACCGCGCTGGTCGCCGGCGCCGCGCTGACCACCCTGGTCCTGCTGGCCGGGGCCGGCGTCGCCGTGTGGACCGCCATGCCCGGCAGCGCCCAGCCCGGCAGCGCCCACTCCGGTGCCGCCCACTCCGGTGCCGCCCAGGCCCTCGGCGGCATCGAGCGGAGCTGGGACCGCGCCACCGGCGCCGTCGAGCGGGCGGTGCGCAGCCTGCTCGGCGACCGCCAGGAGGACGAGGCGCTGGCGCTCGCCTCCCGCATGACCGAACCGCGGGCCGACCCCGCGGCCGGCGCCTCGGCCGGCTCCCGGGTCATCGTGCCTGCCCAGCCGTCGATCGTGACCACCAAGGATGCCGCGGCCAAGGATACCGGCAGCGCTCCTGCGCCGCGGGCCGACGCGGCACCCTCCGCGGCCCCCGGGCCGGAGGCCGCCGCGAAGCCGCCGGCCGGGACCCCGCCCGCCGCCGCGCCGTCCGGGACGCAGGTCGCCGCGGTTCCGCCCTCCGACACGACCGTCCGCACCGACGCGGGCCCCGGCGGGCCGGTGCCCAGCAAGTCGCCCAATGCCGAGGCCGCGCCGGCCGGTGCCGCCGCCCTGCCCCCGCTGGAGGAGCCCGCCGCCGGTCCTGCCGCCGGCTCCGCCCTCACCTCCACGGGGAGCGGCGACGGCGACCAGGGGCAGCAGCAGCGGGTGCGCTCGCTGGCCGATCAGGCGAAGCGGCAGATCGCCGGCAAGCGCCTGACCACCCCGCCGGGCGACAACGCCTTCGAAACGCTGCAGCGCCTGCGGCAGATCGCGCCGACGGCACCGGAGGCCGCGGACATCCAGGGCGCCATCGAGCAGACCTACCGCCGCTGGGCCGCCGCCGCCGAGCGCGACGGCGACTTCGGCGAGGCGCGCCGCTTCTACGAACGCGCCCTGTCCGTCTCCCCCGACAGCGCAGACCTGCAGGAACGGCTGAAGTCCGCAGGAGACAAGCGCCTCGCCTCCGACATGGCGGCCACGGCCACCACAAGCACCACACCGGAGGTCGAGCCCGGCCTGGACAGCCGCGAGGCCGTCCTGGCCCTGCTGCGCCGCCCGGCGGAGCTGTCGCGGATGCTGCAGTCCGGCACCGCGCCCGACACGCGGGTCGGCAACGGCAAGACGCTGCTGATGATCGCCGCCGAGCAGGGGCTGACCGATGCGGTCAAGCTGCTGCTGGACCGCAAGGCGCGCACCGACCTGCGCACCGCCGACGGGGCGACCGCGGTCATGTATGCCGCCTGGGGCGGGCATGAGAGCACGGTGACGGCACTGGCCGACGGCGGGGCCGACCTCGACGCCACCAACGACGACGGCAAGACCGCCCTGATGGCGGCGGCGGCGCGGGGCCATCTCGGCGTGGTGCAGGCGCTGATCCAGCGCAGCGTCCAGGTGGACCGCAGCACGGCCAACGGCTGGACCGCCCTGATGTATGCCGCCAACAACGGCCACGACCGGGTCGCCCGGCTGCTGGTCGACCACGGCGCCAATCCCTACCGCATGGACACCAACGGCAACTCGGCCCTGACGCTGGGCGCGCTGCAGGGCCATGTGCAGGTGGTCGAGGCCCTGAAGCCCCGGTAGGGCGGCGCGGCGCTCTCCGGCGACGGCGGCCGGAGGCGGCAGGCCGGGACGCCCCTACTCGCCCTCCACCAGCGTGGTGCCCCGCCAGGTGCCGGCCCGCTCCATCCCGTTGGCATAGCGGTAGACGCCCGCCCCCTCCGGCTGGTTGTTGCGGAAGGCCCCGGCATAACGGTCGCCGTTCGAGAAGCTCATCACGCCATAGCCGTTCATCGCATCGTCCGCCCACTCGCCCTCGTAGAGCTGGCCGTTGGCGAAGCGGTAGACCCCCGTCCCCTGGCGAAGCTGCCGGCGGTCGCCGGGCTGATCGGACGGAACGGCCCACGCGCCCTGATAGACGTCGCCGTTGGGGAAGCTGTACTCCCAGTGGCTGTCGGACCGGCCGCGCTGCGCCTTTGCGGCGGCCTGGCGCGCCTCGGTCTGGGCGGAGCGGGCCTCCTTCTCGGCCTTCTCGGCAGCCTGGGCGGCGGCCTTTGCCGCGGCACGGGCGGCCGGATCGGAACTGCCGCCCCAGGAGCCGGATGGCGACCCGGAGGGCGGGTTCGGCGAGGAACCGGACGCCCCGCCCTCCCCCCGGCCGCTGCTGCCGTGGATCGGGATCGGCGCCCCGACCTGCGGCGGCGGGCTGGCCGCCACCGCGCCGGGGCTGACCGCGACCGCCGTGCCGGGCGCCGCCTCGCTCCAGCGGTCCGACAGGATCGAGGCGGTGGCGAAGCCCTCCTGGCCGAAGCGGTCGCGCACGCGCACCCAGCTGCTGTCGGGCACCGAGTCCAGCACGGTCAGCATGCCGCCCGGCTCCAGTTCCCTGATGCCGCGGGCTCCCAGTACGGGCTGGGTGAACATCATGCCGGGACGCACCACGGCATAGATGCCGGGCGCCAGCGCCGCGGGCGGCGGCGGGAGCTGCGGAGCCGCTTCCTCCTGCTGGGGCGGCTTCGGCGCCTCGGCGCGGGCGATCTGCTCGCCCTTCGGCGTGTCCGGCTTGGCCGGGGGACGGGGCGTCGGCGCGGCCTGCGGCGCGGCCGCCGTCGCGGGCACGAGGACGAGGTCGCCGCCCAGCCGGTCCTGCAGCCAGGGGTGTTGCCGGCCGCCGGTCCGGGCGACCAGCGTGCGGGCGACCTCCGCCAGCGAATCGCGGAAGCCGACGCCGGGCTTCACCATCTCCCGCGCCAGCGTGGCGGTGAAGGAGTCGGGGCCGGAACCGCCGGCGCCGGCGACGGGCGGCGTGTCGGGCCGGTGGGCATAGACGACGAACAGCCTCTCCACCTCCGGCGGGGCGCCCAGCACCGGCCTCGCCGCCCCGGCCGACTGTTTGGCGAGCCGCTCGGCCAGCGGATTCCCCGGCACCGGGTCGAGCACGACGACCGCCCGCCGGCCGGTCTGCTGCATCTGGCGCAGCAGCCCGTCCAGCTCGATCGCCTCGCCCGCCGCGTCGCCCGCCGCCGCCAGCCGGGCGTCGACCGGCAGCAGATACTCGCGGTCGCCGACGCTCAGGGCGCCGCCGCTGTAATAGAGGAAGCCCAGCTCCGACTGGCCCAGCGCGTCGCGGAAGCGCGCCAGCGCCGCGGCCATCGCGGCACGGTCGAGGTTGTCGATGGTCGTCACCTCGAATCCGGCGCGGCGCAGCGCCGTCGCCATGGCGCCGACATTGGCCGCCACCGCCGCGGCGGACTGCGAAGCCCCCCCGGCGTTGCGGTACTCACCGTTGCCGACCACCAGCGCCACCCGGCGCTCCTGCCCCGCTGCGGCCCCGCTGCCCGCGACGACGAGCATTGCGGCGACCAGAAGCCTGCGCCAAACCATCGTCCCGACCCGTTCCTTTCGCACCTGCACCATGCCCGTAAACCAACAGGACAGTAGCGGCGGCGGGCGCCGGCCGGTCCGGCTCTTTCGGATAGCCCGAAGGAAGGGGGCCTAGCCGGAACGATCGGGCGTAGTGACCGATGCGCACATCTGCCCGGCACCGCGGTGGCACCCCGCTTGCGGCACGGCGCTTTCCCTTTGCGGCGAACACCATTATATGACGCCCTTTCCATAGACAGCGAGGAAGCGCCATGCCGCCCGCAAAGCCGACGGTCGCCAAGATGACCGACACCGAAATCGCCCGGGTGCAGGCCTACCTGCGCAAGACTCTGGGCAACACCAAGATCACCATCGAACCGCCCGCCAAGGCCGGCCAGTCGGCCGAGGTCACGCTGGACGGCGAGTTCGTCGGGACGCTCCACCGCGACTTCGACGAGGGCGAGGTGTCCTACGCCCTGCATGTGGTGATCCTGGAAGAGGATCTGCCGGAGCTTCCGTCCAAGCGCTGAGACGCGCCGACGGGGTCCGTCCGCCGGGGGCGCTCAACGCGCGTGGGGCCGCAGCTCCGCCGCGAGCGCCGCCAGCAGCGTCTCCCCCGCCGACAGGCTGAGGCCCCGCACCAGCACGATGGCGGGCTGCTTGCCCTTGCGGCGCATCACCAGACGGACCGGCCGGGCCGCCGCCCGCTTCAGCTCCTCCGGCCCCTCCACCGGCACCGCCCCGGTGACGAGATCCAGCTCCGCCCGGTGGCCATAGTCGGCGTCCGGCGAGACATGGGCGATGAACAGCGGCTTCCTGCTCGTCATCGGCATCAGGACGAGGTCGCGGATCGTCTTGTGCGGATAGATCATCCGGCCGTTCACCGTCAGCCCGACCGGCGTCACCGCCAGCCGCACCCCGTGGCTGCGCACGGTGCGCACCAGCGCCACCACCCACATCAGCAGCACCGGCAGGGTGCAAAGCGCCGCCAGCCAGCGCAGCAGGCCGGCATGCGGCTCCGGCGCCAGTCCGGCCAGCCCGATCAGCATGATGGAGATCGCTCCGGCGATCAGCAGCGCCCGCGTCCGGATCGGCGGCGCCTTGGCCGGGGTCGCGATGAAGACCGGGCCGGACGTCGACTCCTCGCGCGTGATCTCCACGGGTTGCATCTGCCGGTCCCTGCCAGTGAGCCTGTCGTCCGCCCGCGCCGCGGGAGGGTCCCCTTTGTCCGCGCTTTCCCCCGCGATTTCAATTCTCTGGATTGCAAGTGCTTGAATGCGGGCCGCGGCGTCGCGCTATAGTGCTGGTGCCGCTGATCATCAGCGGCCACCAATGATAACAGTCCGGGGAGTGAGACGATGGGCGAGACCGCCACCCTGCCGCCCGTGCCGCGCGACGTCGCCGTCAACCCGATTCGCAGCGCCGCCGACTGGCAGGCGATGCGCACGGCCTGCGAGCGGGATCCCGGCGCCTTCCACGGCGACATCGCGGCCACCACCATCCATTGGTTCGACGGCGCCAACTGGCTGATGCGCGATGCGGACGGCACATGGCGCGGCTGGAACGCCACGACGGGCGAGCCGGCGGAGCGGCGGGACTGGACAGCCTGGACCACCGCCTTCGACGACCGCGACGCGCCCTTCTACCGCTGGTTCTCCGGCGGGCTGACCAACGCCGCCTTCAACGAGGTCGACCGCCACGTCCTGTCCGGCCACGGCGGCGAGGTCGCCTACTGGTACGAGGGCGACCGCTGGGACGCCACCGCCAACGGCGGGCGCGGCGGCCCGGTCCACCATGTCGCGCTGACCCGCCGGGAACTGCTGATCCGTTCCGTCCTCGCCGCCCGGGCCCTGACCGGCCTGGGGCTGGAGCCCGGCGACCGCATCGCGCTCAACATGCCGAACATCCTCGACCAGATCGTCTGGACCGAGGGGGCGAAGCGGCTGGGCGTCATCTACACCGCGGTCTTCGGCGGCTTCTCCGACAAGACGCTGTCCGACCGCATCGAGAATGCCGGCGCCCGCGTCGTCATCACCGCCGACGGCGCCAGCCGCAACGCCGAGGTCGCCCCCTTCAAGGAGGCCTACACCGACCCGGCGCTCGACCGCTACGTCGCGGTCCCGACCGCCCTGCGCATCGCCGGCGAGGTGGTGCGCGCCAAGCTCGGCGACGAGGCGCTGATGGGGGCGCTGATGGAGCCGGTGCGCGAGGCGCTGGGGTCCGAGATCACCGTCGCCCCGGCAGACCTGATGCGCGAGCTCGGCCGCGCACTCGACCGGACGGGCGGGCTCGACGCCGGCACCGTCGCCGACCTGCGCGCCAGCGTGGCCGAGGCGTTGGCCCACGCCCCCTCCCGCGTCGGGACGGTGATCGTCGTCCGCCACGCCGCCCTGCCGGAGATGGCCTGGACCGAAGGGCGCGACGTCTGGGCGCACGACCTGCTGGCCGCGGCGGAGCGGGAGATCTGCCGCGAGGCCGGGCTGCCGGACATGGCGGCGCTGCGGGCACTCGACGACCGGGCGCTCTATGCGGTGCTGGCGAAGGCGGTGCCCTGCCGGCCGGTCGACGCCGACTATCCGCTGTTCATCATCTACACCTCGGGCTCGACCGGGAAGCCCAAGGGGGTGGTGCATGTCCATGGCGGCTATGTCGCCGGCCTCGCCCACACCATGACGGTCAGCTTCGACGCGCTGCCCGGCCGCGACGTCATCTATGTCGTCGCCGACCCCGGCTGGATCACCGGCCAGAGCTATCTCATCACCGCCAGCCTCGCCGCCCGCATCCCCGGCATCGTGACGGAGGGGGCGCCGGTCTTCCCCAACGCCGGCCGCTTCGCCTCGATCATCGAGCGGCATCGGGTGACCATCTTCAAGGCGGGCGTCACCTTCCTGAAGACGGTGATGACCAACCCGGAGAACCGCGCCGACGTCGAACGCTACGACCGCTCCAGCCTGCGCGTCGCCACCTTCTGCGCCGAACCGACCAGCCCGCCGGTGCAGGCCTTCGGCATGCAGGTGATGACCCCGCAATACATCAACAGCTATTGGGCGACCGAGCATGGCGGCATCGTCTGGACGCACCCCTACGGCAACCCCGACCAGCCGCTGCGCGCCGACGCCCACACCTACCCGCTGCCCTGGGTGCTGGGCGACGTCTGGGTGACGGAGGGCGAGCCCGACGCCGACGGGCGCCACGCCTTCCGCCCGGCGGAGCTGGAGGAGAAGGGCGAGATCGTCATCACCGCCCCCTACCCCTACCTCGCCCGCACCATCTGGGGCGATGCCGGGCGGGTCGGCCGGCCGGACTGGACAGGCGATCTCGACCGCTTCGCCAGGACCTATTTCGGCCGGTTCCGCGACGGGAACGGCCGGCCGGTGCTGGCCTATCTGCAGGGCGACTTCGCGCGCCGGTACGAGGACGGCTCCTTCAGCCTGCATGGCCGCTCCGACGACGTCATCAACGTGTCCGGCCACCGTATGGGCACCGAGGAGATCGAGGGCGCCATCCTGCGCGACAAGCAGATCAACCCCGACAGCCCGGTCGGCAACGTCATCGTCGTCGGCGCCCCGCACCGCGAGAAGGGGCTGACCCCGGTCGCCTTCGTGCTGCCGGCCAAGGGGCGCGACCTGACCGCCGACGACGAGCGGCGGCTGAAGGACCTCGTGCGCCAGGAGAAGGGGGCGGTCGCCGTGCCCTCCGACATCCTGGTGGTCCAGGCCTTTCCGGAGACACGGTCCGGCAAATACATGCGCCGCTTCCTGACCGCGATGATGACCGGCGAGCCGCTCGGCGACACCTCCACCCTGCGCAATCCGGAATGCCTGACGGCGCTGCGGGCGCAGGTCGAGGCGTGGACCCGCGGCCAGCAGCGGGCGGAGGAGCAGACGCTGATCGAGCGCCAGCGCTTCCTGACCGTGCAGTACGACCGGCTGGCGGAGGGGGTGACGCTCGCCACCCTGACCATCGACAACCCTCCGGTCAACGCGCTGTCCGACCGGCTGCTGGACGAGCTGGATACGCTGGTCCACCACCTCGCCCGTCGGGCCGACGTGCGGGCGGTGGTGATCACCGGGGCGGGCGGCCGCAGCTTCGTCGCCGGCGCCGACATCCGCCAGCTCGCCGACGAGGTGCATGACGAGGACGAGGCGCGCGCCCTGCCCGCCAAGGCCCATGCCGTCTTCCGCGCCATCGGGACGATGGGCAAGCCGGTGATCGCCGCCATCCGCGGCGTGGCGCTCGGCGGCGGCTGCGAACTGGCGATGGCCTGCCATTTGCGCGTCGCCGATCCGCGCGCGCGGCTCGGCCAGCCGGAGATCAACCTGTTCCTGCCTCCCGGCTATGGCGGCACCCAGCGGCTGCCGCGCCTCCTGCTGCGCAAGGACCCGGAGGCCGGCTACGCCCGCGCGCTGGAGATCCTGCTGTCCGGCCGCCAGATCGACGCGCAGACGGCGCTCGACTGCGGGCTGGTCGACGTGATCGCCCGCGGCGCCGACGACGCCTTGACGCTCGCCCGCAGCATGGCGCGGCGGATGGCGCTGGGCGACGCGGACGCCGTTCCCCCGCCGGGACGGGGAGCGGACGAGGACACCGTCCCGCGGCCCGTCCCGGCGCGGGACGAGCGCATCGCCGCCCTGCTGCGCCAGGCCCACGCGGTCGGCCGCGGCCCCGTCGCCGACACCATCGTCGCCCTGGTCGACACGGGGCTGCGCGAGGGCTTCGAGGCCGGATGCGCCGCGGAGATCGCCGCCTTCGCCCGGTTCCTGCTCGACAGCGAGACCGGCGCGCGCAAGGGCATCGCGCTCTTCCTGGAAAAGCGGTCGCCGCCGCTGCCCGCCCGGCCGCGGGTCCGGACGCCGAAGTCGGACCTCGCGGCGGCCGGCGCGCTTCTGCCCATCGGCAGCCCCTTCTTCCCCGGCGCCACGCCGCTGCCGCGCTGGCAGCTCGCCCAGGCGGTGGTGCGGGACGCGGAGACCGGCGCTGCCCGCCACGGCGACCCGATCGACTCGGAGGTCGAGCTCGTCGTCCCGGTGCCGGAGCCGGGTCCCAACCAGGCGCTCGTCTATGTCCTGGCGTCGGAGGTCAACTACAACGACGTCTGGGCGCTGACCGGCATCCCCATCTCGCTGTTCGACGAGCATGACGAGGATGCCCACATCACCGGCAGCGGCGGCGTCGGGCTGGTGGTCCGGCTGGGCGAGGCGCTGCAGGCGCAGGGGCGCCTCGGCGTCGGCGACCTCGTGGCGGTCTATTCCGGCGTCTCCGACCTGCTGGATCCGGAGGCCGGCGCCGATCCGATGTTCACCGACTTCCACATCCAGGGCTACCAGTCGCCGGACGGCAGTCATCAGCAGTTCATGCTGGCCGACGGCCCGCAGCTCTTCCACCTGCCGCCCGACCTGACGCTGGAGGAGGCCGGCAGCTACATGCTGGCCGCCGGCACCGCCTATCGCGCCCTGTTCACCGCGCTCGACCTGCGGCCCAACCAGCGGCTTCTGGTGGAGGGGGCGGCCGGCGGAACCGGCGCCTGGACGGTGGAACTGGCGCTGGCCCGCCGGGTGAAGGTCACCGGCATGGTGTCGTCGGAGCGCCGCGCCGCCGCCATCCGCGCCCGCGGCGCCGGCGCCGTCGACCGCAGCCCGCACGAGGCCGCCTTCACCCGCATTCCGGCCGATCCCGCCCGATGGCGCGCCTGGGAGGAGGCCGGCCGCCCCTTCCTCGACGCGGTGCGCGCCGTCAACGACGGCCGGCTGGTCGACGCCGCGGTCAGCCATGCCGGCGAGACGGCCTTCCCGCGCAGCTTCCAGGCGCTGGCGGATGGCGGGGCGCTGACCTTCTTCGGCGCCTCCAGCGGCTACCACATGACCTTCCTCGGCAAGCCGGGCAGCGCCACGCCGGCCGACATGCTCGCCCGCGCCCGGCTGCGCCCCGGCGAGGCGGTGCTGGTCTTCTACGGCGCCGGCGCGGTCGGCCTGCGCGACGACACGGCGCTGGCGGCCATCGAGGCGGCGCGCGAGGCGGGCGGGCGCATCTGCGTCGTCACCGACCAGGATGCCGAGCGCGATTTCGTCCTGTCGCTCGGCTATGGCGAGGCGCTGGCCGGCGCGGTGTCGCTGGCCGAGATCGCGCGGCGCGTGCCGCACTTCGTCTGGCCGGACACCATGCCCGACCTGCCCGACCCGCAGCGCGAGACCGCCGCCTTCAAGGAGGCCGTCCGCCTCTTCACCGAGGAGACCTTCAAGCCGCTCGGCCAGGCGGTCGGCCGCATCCTGCGCTCCTCCGACAACCCGCGCGGCATGCCGGACGTGGTGGTGGAGCGGGCGCGGCGCGACACGCTGGCCGTCTCCACCATGATCCTGCGGCCGCACACCGGCCGCGTCGTCTACTGCGGCGACATGGCGGGCCGGCGTTACAGCTTCTATGCGCCGCAGGTGTGGATGCGCCAGCGCCGCATCCTGATGCCGACCGCCGCCATCATCGGCACCCATCTGTCGAATGCGGCGGAAATCGCAGGGCTGAACCGCGTCATCGCCTCTGGTGCGGTGCGCGTCCCGCCGACATACCTCGGACCCTGGGACGATCTGCCGACGCTTCATCAGGCGATGTGGGAGAACCGGCTGCCCGAGGCGACCGGCGGGGCCGCCAAGGCGGTGGTCAACCATGCCCTGCCGGAACCGGGGCTGAAGTCCCGCGACGACCTGCTCATCGCCTGGGCGGGCCTTCTCGCGAAGGGCTTCCCGGCATCCGGACCGAAGGCATGAGGCTGATCCTTTCCGACCTGACCCATCGCTATGACGAGCTGACCGTGCTGGAGGGCATCGACCTGACGGTGCGGGAGGGAGAGGTGCTGGCCGTCATCGGCCCCAGCGGCTGCGGCAAATCCACCCTGCTGGGCATCGCCGGCGGCATCGTCGCGCCGACCGCCGGCCGGGTGGAGGTGACGGGGAGCGGCCGGACGGCTGCCTGAACCCCATCACCTTCGTCTTCCAGGACTTCGCCCTGCTGCCCTGGCGCAGCGTCGAGGACAATGTGGCGCTGGTGCTGGAGCATCATCCCCTGCCGGCCGCCGAGCGGCGGGAGCGGGTGGAGACCGGCCTGCGCCGCATGGGGCTGTGGGACTTCCGCAAGGCGCTGCCCAAGCAACTGTCCGGCGGCATGCGCCAGCGCGTCGGCATCGCCCGGGCGCTGGCCGTCCGCCCGGCCCTGCTGCTGCTCGACGAGCCGCTGTCGGCGCTGGACGCCCAGACGCGCGAGCTGCTGATGGAGGATTTCCTCGACCTCTGGCGGCGGGAGCGGACCACCGCCGTCTATGTCACCCACAATCTGGACGAGGCGCTGCGGCTGGCCGACCGCGTGGCGGTGCTGAGCCGGCGGCCCGGACGGCTGCGCGAGATCGTCGCCGTCGAGGAGCCGCGCGACGCCCGCCAGACGCCGGCCGCCCAGCTCCATCTCGCCGAGGTGCGCGACCGGCTCTGGCACCTGATCCGCGCCGAGGCGCAGCTTGCCGACCGGGAGATCGCCGATGCCTGACGGACCGGCCGCCGACATCAACCGCCAGCCGGTGCGCTTTCGCGGCGGCGGCTTCACGGTGCGCCGCCATCCCTGGGCGGCACTGGTCGCCTTCCTCGTCCTGGTCGGGCTGTGGGAGGGGCGAACCGCAGCGGACTGGTCAGCCCGCTGTTCCTGCCGCCGCCGAGCTCGGTCGCCAACGCGCTGGTCGCCATGATCGCCGACGGGTCGCTGTGGCAGAACCTGCGCGCCTCGCTGATGCGGATCGGGGTGGGATGGGCGCTGGGCACGCTGGGCGGGATGCTGGTGGGCTTCGCCATGGGCATCGGCTCGGTGGCGCGGGCGGTCGGGGTGCCGCTGGTCTCCGCCTTCTTCCCGATCCCGAAGATCGCGCTGCTGCCGCTGTTCATCCTGTGGTTCGGCATCGGCGAGCCGTCGAAGTTCGCCACCATCGGCTTCGGCGTCTTCTTCCCCACGGTGATCGCCACCTACAGCGCCATTGACGCGGTGCCGCGCAACCTGATCCGCATGGCGCAGAGCTTCGGCCTGCCCTGGCGGTCGATCCTGCGCTCCATCGTGCTGCCCGGCGCCATGCCCGGCATCCTGGCAGGCTTCCGCATCACCGCCTCGATCGCGCTGATCCTGGTGGTGGCGGCGGAGATGATCGGGGCCGAGTACGGCATCGGCGCCTTCGTGCTGACCGCCGGCAACCTGATGCAGACCGACGCGCTGCTGGCCGGCGTGCTGGTGCTGTCCCTGCTGGGGCTGGCCATCGGCACCGTCCTGTCGGTCCTGGAGCGCCGGCTGCTGCGCTGGCGCTGACAATGCCACCCGGCGACCGGTCGCGGTCGGCGGAATTCGATCCGAGCTTGAACAGGGGGGATTTGCGAATGAGCTTTGCGCGTTGGACCCGGCGGGCCTTTCTGGGCGCCGCCGCCGCGACTGTCGCCGCCACCAGCCTGCCGGCCTTCGCCCAGGGGCTGGAGAAGGCCAGCGTCGGCGTGCTGGCGCTCTCGTCGTCGGGACCGATCTTCATCGCCAAGGCCAAGGGCTATTTCGCCAGGGAAGGGCTGGACGTCGAGCTGAAGATGTTCACCTCGGCCCAGCAGGTGCCGGTGGCGGTCGCCTCGGGCGACGTGGATTTCGGCGTCACCGGGCTGACCGCCGGCTTCTACAATCTGGCCGCCAAGGGGGCCGCCACCATCGTCGCGGCGCAGAGCCGGGACGAGCCGGGCTTCCAGCTCTCCGCCTATCTCGCCACCAATGCCGCCTGGGACGCCGGGCTGAAGACGCCGGCCGACCTGAAGGGCAAACGCATCGCCATCACCACGGCGGGCTCGACCTTCCATTACATGATCGGCCTGCTCGGCCAGAAATACGGCTTCACGGTCAAGGACGTGACCATGGTGCCGCTGCAGGACGTGCCGAAGATGACCGCCGCCTTCAAGGGCGGCCAGGTCGACGCCATCCTCTCCCCGGCGACGGTGGCGCGCCAGCTCGTCGCCGACGGGGCCGGCAAGGTGATCGGCTGGGCGGGCGACGAGACGCCCTGGCAGCTCGGCGCCCTCTTCACCGCGCCCAGGACCATCAAGGACCGCCGCCCGGTGGTGGAGAAGTTCGTCCGTGCCTACAGGACGGCGCTGGCGGAATACCACGCCGCCTTCAACACGAAGGACGCCGCCGGCACCATCGTCAAGGGGCCGGGCTATGACGAGCTGCTGGGCATCATCGCAGAGGCGACCAAGCAGAAGCCGGAGCTGGTCGCCATCGGCCTGCCCTACGTCGATCCGCAGGGCCGCCTGCTGGTCGACGACGTGGTCAACCAGGTGAAGTTCTGGCAGTCCGAAGGACAGGTGGACAAGGCGCTGGACGCCAGGTCGGTCATGGACCTCAGCTTCGTCGGCCAATAACGACGACAGCCGCCGGGACGGGCAGCGGGAACCGGACGGGGATCACACCGCGTCCGGCCGCTGCTCCCGCTCCTCGACCAGGTCGCGATGGCGCCGGGCCTGCCCGCGCCCGCGCCGCTTGGCGCTGTAGAGCGCCTGATCGGCATAGCGCAGCACCGTGTCGAATCGCCGGTCGTCGGTCGGCCAGACGGCGATGCCGACGCTGCAGCCGATCTGCAGTTCCACCCCCTCCGCCTTGACCGGAACCGACAGCGCCTTGACGACCCGCTCGGCGACGCGCAGCGCCTGCTCCTCGTCCGGCTGATCGGCCATGTCCAGCAGGATGGCGAACTCGTCGCCGCCGAACCGCACCACCTGATCGACCTCGCGCACGCAGCGCATCAGCCGGCTGGCGACCGCCTTCAGCACCGCGTCGCCGACGGCATGGCCGTAGCGGTCGTTGACCGGCTTGAAGCCGTCGAGGTCGATGCACAGGATGGCCTGCGGCGTCCTCTCCTCGGGCGGCAGGGCCTCGCACCGCTCGACGAAGGCGTCGAAGAAGCGGCGGTTGGCGAGCCCGGTCAGCGGATCGGTGAAGGCGACCGTGTGCAGCGTCTGCCCCATGCGCCGGACCGCCTGCACGGCCTTGCCGACCTCCAGCGCCGGGATCCCGCCCGGCGCACAGGGGGACAGGCCGTCGATCTGCCCGGTGGACAGCCGCGCGGCCGATTGCTGGAGATGGCGCAGCCCCCGCAGCACCAGCACATCCATCAGGAACCAGACGCCGACCGTGATGCCCAGCACCACCGCCAGCACGACGGCGGCGCTGGTCATGACCTCCGCATTGATCGGGCCGACCACGTCGTCGCGCGCGATGCCGACGATCAGCGTGGAGTCGGACGCCGGCAGCCGCGCAAATCCGTGGATTCGCGGCACGGCGTCGAGACCTGTCCCGTCCACGGTGCCCTTCGTGTTGCGGATGGCATGGGCGATGACCGGATGGTCCGCCATCATGCGCCCGGAGAAGGATTGCGCATCCGGAACCCGGGTGATCACCGTGCCGTCCGAGGCGACCAGGGCGACGGCGCCGCCGGTCGACCGGGCGATCTCCTGGGAGATGCCCGACATCCATTCCAGATCGATGCCGGTGAGGATGACATGCTCCACGGCGCCCTTGCGGCTCAGGATGGGAAGCCCGGCCGCCAGCGCCGGCCTTTCCCCTCCCCCCGGTGCCAATAGCCGCCGGTCACGAAGGTCTTCTCCCGCAGCGTCCGGCGGAAGAAGTCGTGCTCCCCCACGGTGGCGTCCGGCGCGCCGTCCACCGTGCTGCAGAGAAGCGTCCCCTTGGTGTCCGCCACGGCGAAGCCGACCGCCCAGGGGTTCAGATCCTTGGCCTGGTACAGGATGTCCTTGCAGCTCCGCGGCATCGCCCAGCGCACGTCGGGGACCAGCGCCAGCATGCGGAGCGTGCTGTGGACATGAAGGATGGTCGCCGCATGATCCGCCGCCCCGCGCTCCGCCAGGCTGATCACCCGGTCCCGCGCCTGGGCGAGCTGGTCCTCCCGGTGCTCCAGGAAGTGGACGAAGATCAGGAGGATCAGCGGCATGATCGCGATCAAGACGAAGATCTCGACCTGCGCGCGCAACCCTATGCGCGGCCAGAGCCGGAAAATGCCTCTTTTAACACTGCCCGGCAGCATCCCGGCCCTCAGCCATTCAGTATATGACTGATATTTTCACTGCCGGGTCGATTTTTCAAGATCAGGAGCAGCACGGACGCGTGAGTTCATTAACTCGGCATTAAATATACGGGTGACTGTCGCAAGGTTTCTTTGAACGATCAGAAGATTGCTTCTGGTCGGCAATCTTCTTTCTTATGCAATCTTTGTTTGCACCGGCGACCTTCGCTTGCATCGAGGGTCGCGGCCGTGCTGACGCGGAGGGGGCGGCTCAGCCGCGCCGCCCCTTCGCGTAGACCTTCGGCTGGGCGAAGTTCAGGTGGTCGAGAAGCTGCTGGCTGACGCAGCCGTCCACCGGCAGCTTCGCCGCGCGCTGGTAGGCACGGACGGCCGACCGGGTCTGGGGGCCGAACCTGCCGTCCACCGCCCCGGCCCGGAAGCCGTGCTCGTTCAGCGCCTCCTGGGCGCCCTGGACATAGGCCCGGAACATCTCCGGCGGCATGCCCTCGTAGCCGCAGCCCGACGCCGGCGAAGCCGCGGACGCCGGCCCCGCGAGCAGGAGCGGGGCAAGGAAAAGTCCGGCGGCGAGCAGTCTCAGCGTCATCGTTCGTTCCTCCACCCCGGTCATGCCGCAATCGGGCGCCGCGATCAGGCGTCCGCCTCGTCGCTCTGTCCCTTGATGCGCGACGCCAGCGCCGCTTCCAGGAACATGTCGAGGTCGCCGTCCAACACCGCCTGCGACTGGGAGGTTTCCACCTCGGTGCGCAGGTCCTTCACCATCTGGTAGGGATGCAGGACGTAGGAGCGGATCTGATGGCCCCAGCCGATGTCGGTCTTGGTGGCCTCCAGCGCCGCCGCTGCGTCCTCGCGGATCTTCAGCTCGCGCTCGTACAGGCGGGCGCGCAGCATGTCCCACGCCTTGGCGCGGTTCTTGTGCTGGGAGCGCTCCTGCTGGCAGCTCACCACGATCCCGGTCGGCATGTGCGTGATGCGCACCGCGGAGTCGGTCTTGTTGATGTGCTGGCCGCCGGCGCCCGACGCCCGGAAGGTGTCGATGCGGCAGTCCTTCTCGTTGACCTCGATGTTGATCTTGTCGTCGATCACCGGGGACACCGAGACGGCGGCGAAGCTGGTCTGGCGCCGCGCCTGGCTGTCGAACGGGCTGATGCGCACCAGCCGGTGCACGCCGGCCTCGGTCTTCAGCCAGCCGTAGGCGTTGTGGCCCTTGATCTGCACGGTGGCGGACTTCAGCCCGGCCTCTTCGCCCGGCGTCTCGTCCAGCCACTCGGTCTTGAAGCCGTGCTGCTCCGCCCAGCGCGTGTACATGCGCATCAGCATCAGCGCCCAGTCCTGGGCCTCCGTGCCGCCGGCGCCGGCATTGACCTCGACATAGCAGTCGTTGGCATCCGCCTCGCCCGACAGCAGGCTTTCGAGCTGCAGCTTGGCCGCGCGGTCGCGCAGCGCGTAGAGCTGGGTCTCGGCGTCGGTGACGACGGTCTGGTCGCCCTCCGCCTCGCCCATCTCGATCAGCTCCAGGCTGTCGGACAGGTCGCGCTCCAGCGCCCGGTAGCCGGAGACCGAGGTCTCGAGCTGGGTGCGCTCGCGCATGATCTTCTGCGCCCGGTCGGGATCGTCCCAGAGCTTGGGGTCCTCGGCCAGCGCGTTCAGTTCGTCGAGACGTCGCAGTGCGTTGTCCCAGTCAAAGATGCCTCCTCAGCAGCGCCAGCGATTCCCTGATCTCGCCAGCGGCCGCTTCGATCTCGGCCCGCATCGCGGTCCTCCTCGTCAGCCAAAGTTGAACACAATCCGGTGCATATGTAGCGGCTCATCGCCGCCGATGCACCCCTCTTGTCCCCGGCCCCCGCTTCAGAGCAGCCCGACCCGCTCCAGGTCGAGCCGCAGGGCGTCGGCATCGCTGAAGTGATGCGCCGCCATGCCGAGCCCGATCGCCGCCTCGACATTCTCGCGGTTGTCGTCGATGAACAGCAGATCCGCCGCATCGAGCCCGTAACGATCCATCAGGCAGCGATAGATCGCCGGGTCCGGCTTGATCAGCCGTTCCTCACCCGAAACGATGACGCCATCGAAACGATTGAGGAAGTCAAAGCGCTGCTGCGCCCGCTTGAACTTGTCCACCGAGAAGTTGGTGATGGAATAGACCGGCACCTTGCGGGCCTTCAGCTCCGCCAGGATCTCCGGCGTGCCGGCGATCGCGCCGGGCACCATGGCGTCCCACATCTCGTCATAGGCGCGGATCAGCTCGGCGCAGTGCGGGTGCTCGGCGGTCAGGTGGGCGACCGCCTCGCTCCAGGGGCGCCCGCGGTCCTGCTCCAGGTTCCAGGCGGGCGTGCAGACGGTGGAGAGGAACTCCTCCATCAGATCCTCGTCGCCGTCGAACAGCTCGCGGTAGAGGTGCCGCGGATCCCATTCGATCAGCACCCGGCCGATGTCGAACACCACCTTGGTCGGGCGATGGTCCGGCGTAATCGATTCGATCATGGAACGACCTGCCCTCAGCTCTTGCCGCGCGCCGCGGCGACGAGGCGCTTCATCTCGTCCAGCTTGATGGCGCCGGGCACCAGCTCGTCGCCGATGACGAAGGCCGGGGTGCCGCGGATGCCCAGCGATTCGGCGAGCGCCTGGTTCATGGCGATGGTCTTCTGGATGTCCGGGCCGTCCATGTCCTTCTTCAGCCGGTCGGTGTCGAGCCCGACCGACTTGGCGAGGCGGAAGATCACCTCCTCGTCGAGCTGGCCGCGCTGGCCCATCAGCGCATTGTGGAACTCGACATACTTGCCCTGTCCGCGCGAGGCGAGCGCCGCCTTGGCCGCGACCAGCGAGGACGGGCTGAGGATGGGGAACTCCTTGAAGACGAAGCGCAGCTTGCCGTCGTCCTTGATCAGCCGGGTGACGTCGGCCTGCACGGCCTTGCAGTAGCCGCAGTTGTAGTCGAAGAACTCGACCACCGTCAGGTCGCCCTGCGGGTTGCCGGCGACCGGATCGCCGGGGTTGGCGACCAGGGCCTGCCGGTTGGCGGCCAGCGCCTGCTTGGCCCGTTCCGCTTCCGCAAGCTTCTCGCGCTGCTGCATGGCCTCGACGGCCTCCAGGATCACCTCCGGATGGCGCATCAGATAGTCGCGCACGACCTGCTCGATCGCCTTGCGCTGGCCGTCGTCCATCGCCGGGGCGGCGGACTGGGCCGAGGCGGTGCCGGGAAGGGTGAGCGCCGGCAGCGCCGCCAGTGCGACGGAAAGCGCCAGGGCGGCGGAGCGGATGCGGACCATGAACGAGAACCTCCGGTTCGACAGCAGGGTGATTTCGACAGCGGTGAAAGAGCAGTGAAGGTGGACCGGGAGCAACGCGGCTGCAAGCACCGATCCGCCCTTCCGGATGAGGGACGCGCCGGCGGCGCGGTCTATTCCCTGTCGCGCCCGGCGCGCCCGGTCTGGCCGCGGATGTCCTGGGCGCGCAGCCAGCCGGGGGAGCCGGCGGGCAGCAGCTTCTCCGCCCGCTCCGCCTGGGCCTTGGCCATCGGCAGGTCGCCGCGGGCCAGCGCCTCCTCGGCGGTGGTGTAGGCGGTCATGCCGGCATCGCCCTTCATGCTCCAGGCCTGGGCGCTCAGCCGCCACAGGAAGGCGGACTGCGCCTTGGTCTTGGCGGCGATCTGCAGGTTCTTCAGCGCCTCGTCGGCCAGCCGCGGATCGTGCTGCTCCAGCAGGGCATGGGCGAGCGAGACGCGGATCGTCCCGGCCTCGCTGCCGGCCAGCTCCACCGCCTTGCGGTAGGGGGCGACGGCGTCGGCGGCCCGGCCGGTCTGCAGCATCAGGTCGCCCTTCATCTCGTGCATGAAGGCGTTGCGCGGCTCCTCGGCGATCAGCCCGTCGACCAGCGGCAGCGCCTGCTTGACGTCGCCGCGCCGGAAATAGGCATAGGCCCGGCCGTAGCGGGCGACGAAGGAGCGGTCCTCCGGCTTGTAGCGGGCGAGCGCGCCGGTCGGGTTGAGATAGGCGTAGAGCTTGGCCTGGATGCGGCGGTAATCCTCGTTCCACACCGCCGGGACCGGCCGGTCGCTGTAGCGCGACCGCTGGACGAAGCTGCGCACCGCGTCCACCCGCTCGCGGGTCAGCGGATGGGTGCGGCGATAGCCGGCGTCGCGGTCGGTCAGCACCGGCTCGTCCGCCCCCAGCTTCTCCAGGAAGGCCAGCATCCCGCGCGAGGACAGGCCGGCCTGCTCCATGAAGGACAGCCCCGCCTGGTCGGCCGAGGCCTCCTGGCTGCGGGAGAAGGAGAGCAGGTTGCGCTCCGCCAGATGCTGGCCCAGCATCGCGCCGGCCGCACCGGCCCCGGCGTTGCCCGCCGCGACGCCGCCGACGATGCCCAGCCCCATGCCGAGCAGCGAGGAGAGGAAGGCGTTCTCCATCGCCTCCTGCCCGCGCACCAGATGGCCGCCGGCGATGTGCCCCGTCTCGTGCGCGATGACGCCGAGCAACTGCCCGACATCGTCGACGCTGAGCAGGAGGCCGGTATGCAGGAAGATGTTCTGGCCGCCGGCGACGAAGGCGTTCAGGGTCGGGTCGTTGACCAGGACGATGTTCACCGCCTCCGGATCGATGCCGGCCGCCTGGAAGATTGGCCGCGCCATGTTGCGGATGATATGTTCCGTCTCCGCGTCGCTGAGGAGCTGCAGTTCCTGCCGGCGCTGGGCGCCTGCGGGCGAGACCCCCGAAACGACCGACGCAATCATCACGACGACGATGGCGATGACCGAAACCAGCCTGCTGGGCTTGCGCACCGTTACGACCTCCGCCTGTGCTGACCGGGTGCCGGGGCCGGCGACCGGCCCGCATTCCCCTCGCCACTCTTCCCACCGAATCTGGCATCGGTTGGGCACGATTGCGATAGTGGCAGCACTGCTGCCCGGCTGCGTCAACACCAAGTTCAGGACCGACGCCGCCCTGCCCGGCTTCGTCTCGGCGGACGAGCCGCGCGCCGCCGCCATCGGGCGCGAGATCCTGAACCAGGGCGGCACCGCCGGCGATGCCGCCGCCGCCATGGCGCTCGCCATGACCGCGACGCTGCCGTCGCGCGTCGGGCTGACGGGCGGCGGAGTCTGCGTCGCCTTCGACGCCGCGAAGAAGGAGGCGCGCACCATCGACTTCCTGCCGCGCACCGCCGGCCCGGGCGGAGCGGCCATGCCGGCCCTGCTGCGCGGCATCGCCGCCCTGCAGGCGACCGCCGGCACCATGCGGTGGGAGCAGGTGGCCGTCCCGGCGGAACAGGTCGCCCAGTTCAGCCCCGGCGTCAGCCGCGCGCTGGTCCAGGATCTGACCGACTACGGCAACCGCCTGCCCGGCGACTCGGAGATGCGGCGGCGCCTGATGCCGGCCGGCGGCGTACCGGCGATCGGTACGACGCTCAGCCAGCCGGAGCTGGCCGCCACCCTGTCGCAGATCCGCCGCAACGGCGTGCCGGCCTTCTACACCGGACAGATCGGCACCGCGCTGGCCCAGGGGCTGGGCATTGACCTCGCCACGCTGCGCGCCTTCCAGCCGAAGATCACCGGGACGGTCAAGGTGCCGCTCGGCATCGTCGACGCCCATTTCGCGCAACTGCCGGAGACCGCGACGGGCACCGGCCTGGCGGAGGCCTGGAAGGCGGTGGCCGAGCTGCCGCCGGCCGAGCGGGCCGCCCGCGCCGCCCGCCTGCTGGGCGCCGGCGGGCGCGGCGCCGGCGTTCCGGGCGCCGGCCTCGTCGCCATGGACATGAACGAGAACAGCGTCGCCTGCGCGCTGACCATGGGCGCCCCCTTCGGCAATGGCCGCAGCATTCCCGGCACCGGGCTGCTCGCCGCCCAGGGAGTGACGACCGGCGGCTTCGGCGCGCCGGGACTGGTGGCGAACTCCATCGTCGGCCGCAGCCTGTTCACCGGGGTCGGCACCGCCACCGGCGACGACGGCCCGGCCGCCGGCCCCGCCGCCCTGCTGGCCGCGATCCTGCCGTCGGCGCTGGACGAACGCGGCGCCGAGGCCATCGCCGCCAGCATCGCGCCCGACCAGCCGGGCCGGTCGCAGTTCGTCGCCTGTCAGGTGGCGCAGGAGAACGGCGTCAAGACCTGCAAGACGGGCGCTGATCCGCGCGGCGCCGCCATGGGCGCCATGATCGCGAAGGAACGGCCGCGGGAGTAAGGGCTTGCGCCCCCTCCCCCGTCCTTCCCCCGGGAGAAACGAGAGACAAGACAACAAATGACCAAGCCGCCGAAAGTCTCCAAGCGGGGCGCCATTCCGCCCTTCTTCGTCATGGAAGTTCGTTGAAACAAACCGAAACCAGCGCAAACCAATATAGCCGTGATTTCAACTGCTTATAGAATGCACTGGTTTCACCCTGTCCACCGTGATCCGCCCCTGTTTCCCAAAAAGTTTCCCAATGGGCAACATGACATTTGATATGGGAAACAGGGAAGCGTAAGCTCCGCCCGGTCAAAATGATCGGGAGGGTACCCATGCCAAGGCTGACAGACACAGCCGTTCGTGGGCTTAAGGTCCAGGCGCGGACGGACTTCAAAGACGATATCGTTCCTGGCCTGTGGCTGCGCGTCGGTGCCGGTGATAATGGCTCGAAGGTCTGGGTTGCTCGGTTCCGAGTCGGCAAGGCAATCAAAACCGTAACCCTTGGCAAGTTTCCTACGATGGGCGTGAAGGATGCCCGAATTGCAGCCGAAGCGGCTAAGGAGCAATCCGGCACGGAGGGAGCCACGCACGGCGCGAAGGCGTCGAAGGCGTCGAAGGCGTCGAAGACGATTGCCGAAGTGGCTGAAGACTATATCGCCAGCGCGGCTTTCCAGCGAAACAAGACAGCCAACGACCGTGCACGAACGATTCGGACATCGATAATACCGCACGTCGGATCAATCGATGTGGGCGAGTTCACGCGCAAAGACGCTAAAGACGTAATTGCCCGCTACATGGACGAAGGGAAAGAGTCCATGGCGCGCTTCGTGAAGCAGTACCTAGGCGCCATCCTAAACCATGCGGTAGAAGAACAGCTTATCCAGTTCTCTCCGATGGCGGGCATGAAGATGCCTGCGCCAGTGGAGCGGCGGGACCGCTACCTGTCCAAACAAGAACTTAAGGACTTCTGGCGGTACCTCAACACCGAAGCGGCAAATGCCGACCCAATGCGCCGGGCAATTCGCTGGATTATCGCAACAGGACAACGGAAGTCCGAGTGTCTTTTCATTCACAAGAGCGAGATTGATCTTGTTGAGAGGACATGGACTCTTCAGGGAAACCGGACGAAGAACGGACAAATCCACGTCCTCCCCCTGACTGAATGGCACATCGAACTTCTCGGAGAAGCAACGAAGAGCGGCTTCTACTTCGTCAATCCGAAGACAGATGAACTATACAATCCACGTTCTTTGTCCCATACGGTAAGAGATTACAACGATATGAGGAATATCGTTCCAAACTTCACAGCGCACGATTTAAGGCGTACGATGACAACTAACCTCGCAGAACTAGGCGTTGGCCTAGAAGATTTGAAACGAGTTCTTAACCATACATTTGGTGATGTAACGTCGCGACACTACAATCAATTCGCCTACATGGAGGCGAAGCGCGCTGTTATGGAGAAGTGGCGCGATTACCTGCGGTCGCTGTGATTTTTATCCCCCAGCGACAACGCCCCGCCGCATTGGTGCGGTGGGGCGTTGTGGTGGTAGATCAAGGCGGACAGGACGTCTTGAGTGCCGACGCGCGGCGGTATGAGCCTCGCATGAAGTGATCGGAGCGCGCTACAGGGCCGGGAGCTTCCGGCGAAGCGTGCTGCCGCGCGAACAGGGCGTCTGTGGGGCACCCCCTCATGCTTAACAATACCCTTTTACGTCGTATTGTCGGGTGTTGGGGTTGAGCACCAGAACAAGCGCGCCGCCGATAGCGGCAGGGCATTTAAACCAGCTATAGCCGCGCACCCGCTCGCGAATGACGACGATGGGCGCGCAACCGGGGATTCTGATGGCGGCATATTCGCCGTCGCCGTCGCCAAAGGGGGTGAAATCAGGCTCATACATGGCGTGCCAGCCTCTTCCTGGCCTTCACCTTGCGGCGCTTCCGCCGCTTCGTGCGAGGTTTGGCGTCTTGCGCGCGCTGGCGCTGGGCGATGGTTTCGTCTCTCAGATGGAGGATGGTATCGAGCGCGATGATCACGAGTGCCTCGGCGCGCGTCATGGCGCGCCCCACGTCTTGGGCTCCTCTCCAGGCGCGCGGTGCGCGCGGCGCTTCAGCCGGTTGAGGTCTGCGAACAGTTCGCGGCGTGTGGGGGACGGGGCGTCTTTTGAATCAGGCTGTGTTGGGCCTGTAGCGGGTCCGTCCGGTAGAGGGGCAGGACGTTGCGCATCCGGTGAGGGCGAGAAGCCCTCCGGGATATCAGCGTCGAAGCAGTGCGGGAGGGTGATCATGCGGGCACCTCGGGTACCTCTCCACGTTCGCGCGCTGCGCGCCAGTCGTCCAGCCATCCGCGTGAGGCGGTCGCCTCCCGGTACTCCCGGTATGCGTCGAGGTCAAACGACTCGGAAAGATCGGCTCGGCCGGACGATGTGTTGATATGGACTGAAGGGGTCAGGCCCTTGCTGCGCGCTTCAACATACCCCTGCATATCCGTCTTGAACGGATCGAAGGTCCGGGGTTTGATTTCCAGTGCAGGCTCAACGAAGCGGCTGCGCGTTCCAGTCGAGTGGGTGCACTCGCTGCCGTCTGCAAAGCGAGTTATCTCAATACCGCCAAGGTCGCCGCGGATGAAGCGCGCGGGTGCACGTTCCATCGTGGGCTTGGCGTCGGGTTCGGTGGCGGGTGGAGTTAGGCCGTTGCGAATCTCATCCACTACCGCGGTCCACTTCCGGTCCAGAAGGCTATTGTCATCAGCCAAATACTCAGAGAGAGGCTGAGTAATTCGCCCCTCTGCGTCAGGTTCTACAATGCGAAGTCCCGCCGCTTGAGCAATGGCGCGCTCCAAAGGGCTGGCGTGGGACGTTACGGTGTATTCTCCCGGATACGGGAAGCGCGACACAAGCTAGCTGCCATCCGCGCCCTTGAAGAATTTAGGATCGTGATATTGCATTTCTTTTACTCACAGTGCAAAGGAAATGGGGCTGGCAAGGAATTCTTTGCGCCGTAGGTAGATGCGTCGGCCAAAGCGCTAGATCGAGGTAAAGCCGAAGCGCCGAATTCGGCTGCGGATTGTTGCCTTGGTGACGCCGCAGTATCGAGCGGCGTCGTCAAGGGAAATTAGTTCATCATGATTCATCATAGTCCTTTATTTGTTTGTTGAGGGAGAGAACTTACTGTTTCGACAATATTATAACACTGCAAAGTCAATGCCGCAATAGCGGCAAGATAGTAATCTCGCCGCTTTCTTTCCAAGAAATTATTCGCTTTTGCTCAATGACCGCATAATAACATCTTGGAAGTCTGGATATGCGTCGCGCATCAGAGCATTGAACGACTCGTTTGAGTGTGTGAAGCTGATTAATTTACGGATAGTTGTTTGGGACACAGAGTGTGCTGCGGCTTGGCGCTTCACAAACGCCACAATCACGGATTTCGATAGGGTTGGTTTAAACGGATTGTAATTCTTGGGGAAGTCAGCAGCAGTTAGCTGGGATATATTCAGTTCGTTCTGAGCGACTGCCGCGATCTCCTTAACTTTCTGCGTGGTTAGTTTTCCACGGTACTTTTCGCGTGCAAGATTACGCGATCTTGGCTCTAGGGTCACTTCAGAAAGTTCCATGGAGTCGCTAGCATGATTAATGTGCGAGGCTTCAAGGCGTGATAGGTCCGCCGGAACGCCTACCGCTACCTGTGCGGCTGCGGCAGATACGAACCGCGCCCATCTCATCGTCTTGCGAACACCGGCAATGTAGACGTGAAGCATCACGCGGGCAGCACTATTGACTTGGAAGGTGTGGACTGGCTGGCCTGTTTTAAGGTCGATGATAACCGGCACGTCGCTGAATTTAATTGCATAGCGCGAAGCACTGGGTACCCGGATAAAGCCCGCCGGAGGTTCAATATGATCAAAAGTCTAAGGCTTTTTTGGTTCCGCTCGCGTCTTTGCTCCAGAATGTTGTTTGCTTCCCCTTGCGCGCTCATAGTAAAGCCACTCCCTAGCCTAGCCTGGGTCAGCCAGTTCCCATCCACCGTCTGGACCTAGGGCGTAAAGTACTTTACGCGCGATTTCGTCTCCTCTCTGAACTGCGGAAAGATGTAATGCCTTGAAGGCTCTAACACCCAATCCGTTTTGCTTGCAAAACTCATTTATTTTCATTGTGCAATTCTCCTTTTCATCGTCGCTAGTTTTGTCCACGACTTTGCATTATTCTATCACTTTCTTGCCACAGAATGCAATGCAACGACGTGAAACTGTGCCGATGGGGGTGGAGCACACCAAAATCTATACGCATATTGTTCTTAGAATCATAATGTAGAACACAGGCTCCGAGGCACCCAAGGTCCGTAGATCCCCCAAAAGTGCGTCCAACACGTTGCCGCGTCTAGGTTTTCTTGTAACGATGCGCCTGATGGAAGTCCCCCGCAAGATGGACTTTCTTGCACTAAGCCCCCGAACCAGAGACGTTGAGAACCAAATATTGTGTTTTCCGTGCTATATATTGTATTCGTAGCGGTATTGTCCGAACGGTGGCGTGCGTTGAAACCTGGATCCTTTATGCACAATTGTGGTTTCAACTCTGGTTCCTTATAACTCGAACCTGGATCCTGTGATTAAGCATTAGCGTGCGCCATGTGCGCCACCTGTCGCAGTTTTCGGACAGTGGGGGTACTACCCCTCTGGGTCCCTCCGGAGAGATTTACTTAACAAAATTGGTAGCGATAAGTGACGTTTTCGTTACCAATCGTGAATAGGTAGAACTATATCATGCAATGCCGGGTATGGCGCTTATGCTTTACTTACTTTACTCGGAACAACGCTATAAGGTTGCCTAGCTTTAGCGCTAGATTGGCTCTTAGCAGCGTATGACCTTCTGGCGCAAGGGGATAGATGGGCAACTTTGCAGGTGTAGCGCTTTGCATAACTTTGGACTGATAAGGAAATTTATGTTCTATTATCAGTCTAGGTGCAGCAAGGGCTTCAGCACATTAGCATTGCCAAGCACCCGCTAAACTGATAAGAAAATTGGAACAGCGGTCGAAACCTTATCGGTACCAGGGCGCAGGGAGGCCCGATTTATGGCACTTGGCAAACAGGCGAAGACGCTCAGCGACAAGCAGATCAAGGCCGTCCTCTCCCACGTCGAGGGGACGCGCTATCCCGCCCGCGACCGCGTCATGGTGCTGCTGAGCGTCAAGGCGGGGCTGCGCGCAAAGGAGATCGCGGGCTTGACCTGGGGCATGGTCACGGACAGTAACGGCACCGTGGGGGACGCAATCGCCCTGGAAAACAAGGCTTCCAAGGGGAAGCGCGGCGGACGGACCATCCCTCTGAACACCGAACTGCGCGCTGCGCTGGTAGACCTTCACACCATCGCCCTGCGCGACGGGAAAGCCGGAACCGATAAGCCCGTGATCCACTCCGAACGCGGCCCCGGCATGAGCGCTGCGTCCGTCACGGTGTGGTTTCATCGGCTCTATGACGCGCTTGGTATGGACGGGTGTTCTTCCCACTCGGGGCGCCGCACCTTCGTCACCAAAGCCGCCAAGCGTGTTGTGGAAGCCGGTGGATCGCTCCGCGACGTTCAGGAGTTGGCCGGGCATTCGTCGCTCGCCACCACGCAGCGGTACATTCAAGGCGACAGTGATGCAAAGCGCAAGCTGGTAGATATGGTCTAATATCACCGCGAGCAACAGGGCACCGCTCGCTTGAAGGTAAAGCTGCGTAAGCTGGGCTTTAGTTTATGTGCGCGGCGGCGGGTGGATATCCGTATTCCCGCTCTCATCCCTCGAATTACGTGCTGCGCCAGATACGTTAAAAGTAGTAGAATCTCCCGACTCTGGAAGTTGGAGGTACGGCTATGGCGCGCAGCATGGTAACAGGCGAATCCCCCACCTGTAGGGCAGTCTGTCTGGTGCGCGAGCATAGTCGCGCCTGCCATGGCGCGGAGACAAAGCTGCTACTCCTTCGCGTAGAGCGCCGACTTCTTCAGCTTGATCTTGAGTACGAAGGAGAGTGTTGGCCCCTCGAAGTCGCAAGAAGCTATACGCGGGAGATGGGCACTGCGTAGCGCGAGAGAATAGGTCGGAATTCTTCATGCGGAGCGATGACAGATCCCTGGAAGCCAAATCCTCCCTATAGAGGGAGGATGTCAACAGATCGTTGAAGCATGGTTTCGGGCGTCTGGCATAGGAGATCGGAACCGACCTTCTTCCGTAAAGTACTTTACTGGACACTGGCAGAATGCCGCTTCAGTAATGATGCCTGCGTCCTATCGACCCATTGGTAAAAGCGGGCGGCGGGAGTATTGGAGCGCTGGGCGACGCGGCGAACGGCGGTAGCGTTGATGAAGGTCAGGCCACGGTTGGGGAAAGCGGCCCTAAGCTCAGGCGTCCTGATGTTAGCCTGCTTCTTAGTCAGAACGCGCGCTTCGCCATTTTCGACGCCGTACCATTTGGTCAGTTCAGCGACGTTGGGGTTGTCATTCCCAAGCGCCTTGAACACATCCATGGCGCAGAACCAAGTCTCACCGTTGCCGGTGACGGTTCGGACGGGCTTCCCACCAAAGGCGTCTGCACCGCGCGTCATCGCGCGGACGCAAACGAGTGGTAGGGGGGTGCAAGTAATGATTGAACAAAATAGCACGTTGAGAAGCAATAAAAGAACAGGAATGGGCTTCGTGGAGGGGGCCTACTAGGCGAAAATGGCCGAAAAACGGGCCTGCTAGACGACGCTCCCCACCTCTCAAACCGTTGAAAATCCTAGCTATTTTAAGAAAAAAGGGGACCTATGTACCTTGGGACCTATTCTCACACAGGTATTTCCTTTTTTTTTGTATGTATAGCTAACACACGTTTTTTTTTCCAAATACGTATAGTGCGTATAGGGTTCCAAGCTCCACAGCTACTCAAAATCGCCTTCAACCCGTTGGAAACCCTAGCTTTTCGCGCGGTTCTCGCTCCCCAAAAAGCGCCCCAAAAACGGCGTTTCCGCCATGCAGCCCCGCCGATCAACAGCAGCGTTCACGAACCGGCCTTCCTGAACGCTGCTGCTGTTCGCCGGATCGCACCGCGATCCACGGCGTCAAGGACGATGAAGTCAGGAATTTCCAAAACGTCGTTTCGGAAAATCGTCGTGGCCGTCCGCCGCTCTACATCAACACTAACGCAGCCAGCGGCTACCTCAAGCAGCAGGGCGCGCGCGACGATGAGGTTAAAATCATAAATTATGCTCAAAAGCGCGGCCGTCCCCCGCTGTTCATCAACGCTACCGCCGTTCGCCGCGTCGCCCAGCGCTCCAATACTCCCGCCGCCCGTGAGTTCCAGACCTTCATGAACATGACGGTCGCGGGTTCCATCGAGAAGGACGGCGCATACGTCCATCCGGCGGCAGAGCAGTTCATGCCTGACTTCCGCAAGATGCTGGAGCAGGCGAAGGCCGAACTGCGTGGGGAGATGAAGAAGGAGTTCGGTGAGGTCGTCGCACTCAAGGCCGACTACGACATCCTCCAGAAGAATCAGGAGGAACAAGTTCGTAGCTGACTTCCGCGAGTTGCTGAAGAAGGCATAGAAAATGGAGGATCAAAAGACCACACCGAAGTGTGGTCTTCCTTATACCATTGGCGCTTGCGTCAGAGGCGTGTCAACGGTTAACAAAAGGAACCAGAAGGTTCCTATTTTTTCTTAGATAGACTTTCCGCCATCGCGCATATAGCCGCGTTCTGCACAGATGACTGTCCCATATGAGAATCCGTCATGATGCCGGATACATTGAATATGCATTCTCCACCAGCCGTTCCGAAACCTCCTATGGAGTTGCGGGCTTGGAAGCATATACTCACGAACACTCTTCCGTCCGGATACTGCCCGTAGCCTCCATACATCTTCTTTGCCTCCAGCGGAGCCACCAGATACTCTCGAAGAGTTTGATCGCACTGCTGAATCATTTTGGCGTTATTAGTCTTCTGCGCGGCGTTTGCAGCGGAGGTTGCGGCCACGATTAGCGCTATAGCTATTGCTGCCCTAACGAGCATTTTTACCTGCCACGAGAAATGTTGGTTCAATAGTATTACACCAACACCGCCGTTTCGATCCAGCGCCCGGATCGCAGGTTGATCAAACTGGATTCGCTATCGGCGCGGATGGTGCATTTGGAGCGGATACACTCCCGATGCTAACCGCTGACCTACTAAATCTCTTTAATTACTCAAGCATATTGCTCCAATGACTTCCAATATACAGCAAAATGTCGTATAATACTGCGTGTTTTAGTCAGGAGGAGCTATGTTATTTCTTCAAGAATATTCCGAAACTGTACGGTCATTTTTGACTGTAGATCAGTTTGCGAGCTTAGTTGGTAAGCATCCCGAGACGATCCGGCGAGCGTTCAGAAAAGGAATGTTCGCTGGTTATGTTGAGCGACGCGGGAGGGGGCGCAGCGGATAGATTTTGATCTCAGTAGATTTTTTTCGCGATCACGCTGTGATAGCTCCACAAGAACATCAGAGGAGTTATGATTATGAGTGATTTTGTTCTTTCGGCGAGTATCGATTTCTCCGCAGCTTAGAAGCAGGTCGATCAGTTCGTCACCGAGACGGAACGCAAGGTCCGGCGCCTGTCCGATATCCAGGCCCGCGCCAACGCGCCGGGTGGTTCCAACTTCCGTCCCGGTAGCTCGGGTGGATCGAATGCCGGGCGCAACGCCGTCGATATCGCTCGGCAGGCTCTTGCCAATGAGCGCGCCTATCAGGCCGCTCTTACCCGCACCGAATCTATGGTTCAGCGCATTGGGCGATAGATGGACGGCAACGCGGATATGATCAACCGCGCCCGCGCAGCCCTGTCCACTTACAGCAGCACCCTCCAGACGTTCGGTGCCCGGTCCATGGAAGGCGCGAAGGCGTAGGGCGAATTCGCCCGCAGCATGAACACTCTCAATCATGAGATCGCGCGCACCAACGGCCTTCTCCCGACCCTGAACCGGGGATTTGGTGGAGTCATCTCCGCACTTGGCACCTTGTCCCCTGCGGCGGGCGGCGTCGCACGAGACGTGGGCGCGGTTGCAACGGGCCTACGCGCTGCTGGCGTGGCCGCTGGTGCGGCTGTGGGTGTCATCGGCGGGGTTGCCTTGGGCTTCACCGTACTGGGCGCAGCGGCCCTTGCAGCGGGCGCGGCTATGGCAAGGCCGGTTGACGCCATGAACCTGCTGATCGGGAAGCTGAACGCTTCGAGCGGCAGCATGGAATCGGCCAAGGTGCTGTACGCCGATACGGTCGCCATCGCGAACCGCCTTGGCGTGGCCGTGGGCGACGTGGGTTCGGCCATGGCCCGGTTCGCGGGTGTCGGCAAGGACATCGGCTTGGCGAACAGCGACGTTTCCAGCCTTACCGAAACCTTCCTGAAGCTGGGCAAGGTGTCCGGTCAGACGGCGCAGGAAGCGGCTTCCTCCCTGACGTAGCTGTCACAGGCTCTTGCCAGCGGACGCCTTCAGGGGGACGAGTACCGGTCCCTTGCCGAGAACATGCCCGCCCTGACTCGGGAGATCGCCCGCACGATGGGCGTAACGACCGGGGAACTGAAGAGCCTTGCCAGCGAGGGGCTAATCACAACCGATGTTGTGTTGAAAGCGCTGCGCAACATGACGGATCAGGTGAACAAGGATTTCTCTACCATTCCCCGGACCGTTGAACAGATAAACGCTGGGATCTCGAATTAGTGGGATCAGCTTCTAATCAATCTTGATAACAAACTGCATCTCTCTGACTTGTACAAGTTCTTCCTATAGCTCCCGGAGAAAGCCCTTCAAGCGGCGAACAACTTCCTTGCCGGTCCAAAGCCGCAGGAACGCGCTGCTGACCTGTAGAGCCAAATCAACACCATTAATTCGCAGATTGCTCACAACCCCATCAGTTGGATGCGGAAGGGGCTCCAGAATCAACGCGCCGAACTGGTGAAGGAACTGGATGGAATTCAGACGGATATGCTCCGTTCCGCCGTTGAGGCAGGAGAATAGGCTATGTCAGCCGACGAACGGGCTTGGCAGCAGCGGATTGACACTGCGAAGCGCGGTGCCGCCGAACTGCGGAAAGCCAACGATCCGGTCTTCAAAGCGAACGCGGAATATCAGGAATCGCTTAAGAAGCTGGACCAGTCCAAGCCCTTTATCTCGGCTGAGGATTACAAGACCACGCTGGACGCCATCACCCAAACCCGCGACGCGGCGATTGAGCGCGCCAACAAGGCAGCCGAGTCCATGACGACGGAAGAAAAAGCCGTGTGGCGCACGGAGGTAGCATACTCCGCTTTGCGGCTTGAACTCGCCAATGCGAAGGTAGCAGCCGAAGCGCTCTCCATGGGCGACATGACTGTGCTTGATACAAAGGCGCTTGAACGCACCGTGGATTTCCTCACCAACTTCGCCAAGCAGGCGAAGATTATTCCCACTTCGCTGGATGACCTAGCCCAGCGCGCAGGCGTGAGCCTGAACGAGCTACAGGCAGGGTTCCGCGCCATCGAAGCGGAAACGCTCAAGCTACAGGCGTTGAAGCGGTCGAAGGATCTGGGAATCGAGACGGAGGAAACCAAGCGCCTCGCAGCGGCGACGCTGGACGGTGCCGACGCATACGCCAAGGTCTCCCGTGAAATCGAAGTGGAGCGACAGCTTCGCGCGCTGGGACTGGACGCGAAGGACAAGGATCTTGCATCCACCCGCGAGGAAATCCGGTTGAAGCTGGAAGCCGTGGAAGCCTCCCGCGAGTACGCCAAGGCGGCGTAGGAAGGGCAGTCGATCCTTGAACACTACGGCGACGGGGAGACGAAGCTTCGCCTTGGGTTGGATCGTCTACAGCAGAGTTTCAAGATCCTCTCCGACAACGGAAAGATGACTCCGGAACTGGTGAACGCCTATCAGAGCGCCGCAATCGACATCGCCAAGCAAACCAACACGATGGAAGGCGCCTTTTTGAGGGCTTTCGACAATATCGGCGATGCGTGGGAAGACCTTTTTGCCAAGATGCTGAAGGGCGGGAAGGTGACGTTCCGCGACTTTACCGACAGCCTGAAGGACATCTTCACGAAGGCGCTGGCAGAAATGGCATTTGTTGCCATTGCGCGCCCTGTCATTGTTCCGCAATTCGTTGCGGTTGATCTAAGCTAATGAAGGACTAACATGTCAATTTTCAACCTGTCATTAACAGCCGCGAGGGCGGAAATCCTCTGCGATGAACTGGCGTTTGACCTGGAGTATCAGCCCAAACACGCGATGACAAAAGTAGTGTGTCTACCCGCAAAGGGTATTGCCCTTTGCGGGTAGGGCACTCAGCTTGTGACGTGGCGTCTCGTCAATCACATCGAATCCACCGACGCAACGTCCTTCGATGACCTATGCGAGATTGCCCGCGTCGGGCTTGACGAGGCCATTGACTATTGGGACCTGGACGACGGCGAACTTTACGTGATTGCCGGGTACGATCCTGAGCGCAAGCGTGTGCGGGCGGCTGAGGTCTCAGCGGTCGAATTCAACACCGTCGAGCAGACTGCAACCTGTGTCCCCGCCCGTGTGAGGGAACTCGGGGACGGCATCCACCTGTATCCGGCCCTTGTCGGCGCGACCCTGCCGCCGAAGGGAGGCGCGGAACTGCTGAAGAAGGCCGCGCTCGTGCAACACCAAACCTATTCTACGGCCGGACGCACAGCCTCTGGCGGGCGGCTGTGGCTCTACACCGTCAAAAATGGCTGCTTCAGGGTTGATGTGGTTAGCAAGCTACCAGAATAAAGGATGGACTTGATGAGTAATATTTTGAGACTGGCATGCATTCGCGGCGTAAAAAAGGCCGCGTATGAGACATACATGGAGAACTGCACGAGCGATACGCTTAGACGTCTTGCGCATCGTAAACTTAAGCCTGCTTATCAATTGGCTGACATCCTGTTTAGCCAAAGTAATTGGTAGAGCGGACTTAACAAATCAGAGGATGATTGCATGGCGATGGGGACATTTGTTGTCGCGTTCGCGGCTGACATCGCGTGCGGGATGGATCCTACACGCGACGGATCGCATTCCGCAATTGTTCGTCAGCACTTCAACAACTTGGTGTGAGAGTAATGTATAGCACAAGAGAAGATTATATAGCGGCTATCCTTGGAGATATTGCCGAGATGTGTCGGGAGAAGCTGCCAAATGCAAGCAAAAAGGCAGTCGATAAGTGCATAGAGAAGGATATTAAGCCGGATCTTCGCAAGCGTGTTACTCAGGAAGTCTGGAGTAACACCCTAGTGGACGATGCGGAACAGCAGAACGTCTTTGCTCGGTTTTATGTCGAGACGGCCGAGGATGCTCTAGACAGCCTAATTTAAAAGAAGGCGCTTCACCAGAAGTGAAGCGCCTTCTTTTGGCGGCGGGATGTGGCCGGATGAAATCCGCTGGTTCTCTCTAATGCCTAAACCGTTCGCTCCGCGCGCTTGGCAAAGTACTTTAAATACGCGGCCCTTGACGACACATGATCCGGCGGAGCCGGACAGAATATGGCTTTACCATATTATTATTTAGCCGCATTTTTACCGTTGACTTGATAAAACGATATGGGTAACACTTTTTATCACAATAACACATATGATGATGAGGCACGCATGTTTGAGAGCGGATCCTTTGATTCTCTTGTAGATCACTTGGATAGGCTACAGCGTGATATTGGAGCAAACATCTCGGAACGGGATCTAATGTCCGGGATGGTTGCGGTTGTTTGTGATGTGCTTAACTATGCTGCGTCGATCCGTACCGAGCTTGAAGCAGTTAGGGCGGAGTGCCGCGAGCTTCGCGGCACGGTGTCGAGCGGCGCCGCTGTGTGAGGAGAAGGCGCGATGTACCTTGTATATAGTGGAGATGACCTACTGAGCGTCCACATGTCGAAGCGGGCGGCGCTTCGTAAGGTGCGGCGGCTTGGAGGATGGGAGAGAGGTTACTTCGTTGCGTGGTGAGACAGAGGGGCCGGTTTCGGCCCCTTGGTCATTTTGGTCGACTGATGCCGATCTGGCTACCAAATGCGCCGCAGCGTGAACACTTCCAGTTCAGAGCGTTCGGATCGGCGTCTGCGCCGATTCGCTCCGCAAGGGGTGCGGGATCGACATCTGCCGCATGGCCGCATAGGCGGCAGCGGAGCGGGATGCGTGCGCCGCGCGCCATGTAGCTACTTAAAGTACCAAATCGTTCCGCCCTCATCGTTCCCTCTCCGCAACCCAGCACAGACGATACCATGTTCCCTTTTTGTTCCTCAAGAGCGACCACGCTATGCGGAGGTCGGGCTAAATCCTCCCTATAGAGGAGACCTGCCGACCTTCTATGTGGGAGGTGCCCAACCTCTTGGATCCGGAAGCCCAACGGCTTTTTGGTCCGCAATCCCGCGCGACCGGAAATCCGATAGGCGCTAGATGACTGAGAAGCTGGTTTTAACAGAGTCCGAAGTGCGGATGATGCTTGGCGTGAGTCGCACGACGCTGTGGCGGATGCGCTGCGCTGGGCGCTTTCCTGCTCCCATTCAAATGGGAACCCGATCCGTCCGCTATCGCCGCTCTGACGTGGTTGGCTGGGTCAACAGTGGGGCAATGGTGTTTGAGCAGGCTACGTGATACCAAGGGCGGCGCTAGCTGCCCTTTTTCGGCGCGCTTGTGTTTCCCAATAGTTTCCCAGTGGGCAACGGAGTATCGCTAAGTGCCTGGAATTTCTAAGCGTGGGCAAATTCCTCCGTTCTTCGTCATGGAAGTGATGCGCGCCGCCGCCGAGCGGGAAGCCGCCGGGCTGGAGGTGCTGCACATGGAGGTGGGGCAGCCCTCCTCCGGCGCGCCGAAGGGCGTGGTGGAGGCCGCCACCCGCGCGCTCGCCGGCAGCGATCCGCTGGGCTACACCACGGCGCTCGGCATCCCGCCGCTGCGCAGCGCCATCGCCCGCTGGTACCAGGATCGCTACAAGGTTTCGGTGCCGGAACAGCGCGTTTGCGTAACGACCGGCTCTTCGGGCGCCTTCCAGCTCGGCTTTCTCGCCGCCTTCGATCCGGGCGACCGGGTCGCCATGGCCTCGCCCAGCTATCCCGCCTACCGCCATACCCTGACCGCCATCGGGGTGGAGCCGGTCGAGCTGCCGACCGGGCCGGAGCATCGCTTCCAGCCGACCGTCGAGCTTCTGGAGAAGCTGGACCGCCCGGTGCAGGGGCTGATCGTCGCGAGCCCGGCCAACCCCACCGGCACGATGCTGAGCCGGGACGAGCTGACCGCCCTGTCCCGCTGGTGCGACGCCAACGGCGTCCGCCTGGTCTCCGACGAGATCTACCACGGCCTGACCTATGGCACCGAGGCGGTGACGGCGGCGGAGATCAGCGACCGCGCGCTGATCGTCAACAGCTTCTCGAAGTACTTCTCGATGACCGGCTGGCGGCTCGGCTGGATGGTGGTGCCGGACGACCTGATCCGCTCGGTCGAGTGTCTGGCGCAGAACCTGTTCATCTCCGCCCCCACCATCAGCCAGATCGCGGCCGTCGCCGCCTTCGACTGCGTGGAGGAGTTGGAGGGCCACATCGCCCGCTATGCCCGCAACCGCGAGCTTCTGCTGCGCGAACTGCCGAAGGCCGGATTCGGCAGGATGGCCCCGGCGGACGGCGCCTTCTACATCTATGCCGACGTGTCGGACATGACCGACGACAGCGAGGAACTCGCCAAGCGGATCCTCGCCGAAACGGGGATCGCCTGCACCCCGGGCATCGACTTCGACCCTGCCCGCGGCCGGCGCTTCCTGCGCTTCAGCTTCGCCGGCTCCGAGGAGACGATCGCCGAGGCGGCCCGCCGCCTGATCGCCTGGCGCGAGGGCAAGTAAGGGACGGCGCCCCCTTCCGCGGCAGGGCCCGCCGCGGAAGGGGGCCGCGCCTCACCCCACGTCGTAACGGATGTCCAACACCTCGATCTGCTCGACCCCGGCCGGGGTGCGCAGGTCGACGAGGTCGCCCTTGCGGGCCTTCAGCAGGGCGCGGGCGATGGGCGACACCCAGCTCACATGGCCGCGGTCGAGATCGACCTCGTCCGCCCCGACGATCTTGATGGTGTTCTCCGCCCCGTCCTCGCGGGCATAGGTGACGGTGGCGCCGAAGAAGATCTGGTCGCGGTTCTTCTGGTCGGCGGGATCGACCACCGTGGCCGATTCCAGCCGCTTGTTCAGATAGCGGATGCGCCGGTCGATCTCGCGCAGCCGCTTCTTGCCGTAGAGATAGTCGCCGTTCTCCGAGCGGTCGCCGTTGCCCGCCGCCCAGGACACCACCTCCACCACCTTCGGCCGTTCCACGCGCAGCAGATGGCGCAGTTCCTCCTGCATGCGCTGGAAACCCGGCGGGGTCATGTAGTTCTTCGAGCCTTTGGGCAGTGGTTGCGCGTCCTCGACGTCGTCATCGTCGTCGGGCGCATCGGTCTCCCGCGTGAAGGCCTTGCTCATCCTCGTCCGTCCCTCGTTCTGGTCCCGGATAAGGAAAAGGCGCCTCGCGGCGCCTTTTCCAGTCCCGGATCGTGACCCGAGCGGCTTACCGCTGCCACCAGCCGCGGCGCGGCTTGCCAGCGGGCGCGGGAGCCTCCGCGTCCGGCGCGGGCGTCGGTCCGGCGGCCGGGGCCGGAACCGGCTCGCTGATCGCCGGAGCGGGCGCCGCCTCGGCCGGAGCCTCGGCCGCGGTCTTGCGCTTCCTGGCCGGCCGCTTCTTCGCAGCCTCGGCAGCCGGAGCAGCCTCCACCGCCGCCGGTGCCGGCGCCGCTTCGGCCGGAGCCTCCGCCGCACCGCCCTTGGCCTTCCTGGACGACCGCTTCTTGGCCGGAGCCGCGGCCGGGGCCGCCTGCTCGACCGGGGCGGCTGCCACCGGAGCCTCGGCCGGAGCCTCGGCAGCGGCCGACTTGGCCTTCTTCGACGACCGCTTGCGGGCCGGAGCCTTCTCGGTCGCGGCCTCGGCATCCACAGGGGCATCCGCAGGGGCAGCCGGAGCAGCGGCGGCCGGCGCCTCGGCCGGGGTCTCCTTGGCGGCCTTCCTGCCGCCACGGGTCGACGCCTTCTTGGCCGGAGCCTTGGCCTCGGGAGCCTTCGCCGCAGGGGCCTTGCGCGACGGCCGCTTGGCAGCCTTCGCGGGAGCCTCCTCGGCGACGGCCGGAGCCTCGGCAGCGGCGACCGCGGTGTCGGCCGGGACCTCCGGCGCGGCAGCCTCGGCCGGCTCCTCGCCGGTCAGGATGTAGTCGAGATCGTCGACCTCGGCCGCCGGAGCGGGCTGCGGGCGAACGTCGGCCTGGGCCGGAGCGGCCTCGACCGGTGCATCCTCGGACCCGGCGGCCTGACCGGCCTCCAGCCCCTCGGCGCCCTCGCGACGCGGCCGGCGACGGCCACCGCGCTTGCCGCGGCGGCGCTTCTTGCGCTCGCCGCCGGCACGGTCACCGGCCTCCACGCCCTCCGGCGCGCCCTCGTCCTCGCCGTCCTCGTCGGCATCGGCGTCGGCATCGGCCTCACCGGCCGAAGCGTCGGCGGCGACACCCTCCTCGGAAACGCTGTCGGCAGCGATGCCCTCGGCGGCGGCCTCGCTCCCCGCCTCTTCGCCGGTGCGGCCCTCGTCGCGCTCCCCGCGGCCACGGCCGCGGCGGCGGCGGCGGCGGCGGCGGCGCTCGGTCTCGCTGCCGCCGTTGGCCTCGGCCTCGGAGCGCTCGGCGCCCTCGCCCTCGGCCTCCTCGTCGCCTTCCTCGTCGGCCTCGAGCTCCGCGGCGGCCTGCTCAGCCGATTCGGCGGCGAGCACCCGGTCGGTCTCGGCCAGCACGCGGTCGGCGCTGACCAGCGGACCCTCCTCGGCCCCGGTGCGGGCGCGCACCCGCTCCAGCCGGTGGTCGGGGGCGATCAGCGTGTCGTCGGCCTGCACCATGACGCGCAGCCCGTGCCGCTCCTCGATCTTCGCCAGCTCGCCGCGCTTCTGGTTGAGGATGTAGAGCGCGATGGAGGTCGGGACGGCGACGGTGATCTCGGACGACCGCCGGCGGATGCCCTCCTCCTCGATGGCGCGCAGCACATGAAGAGCGGCGGATTCGACCGAACGGACGACGCCGGTGCCGGCGCAGTGCGGGCAGCGCTCGAAGTTCGTCTCCAGCAGGGACGGGCGCAGGCGCTGGCGCGACAGCTCCAGCAGGCCGAAGGCGGAGATGCGGCCGAGCTGGATGCGCGCCCGGTCGTTCTTCATCGCCTCCTTCAGGCGACGCTCGACCGCGGCGTTGTTCCGCGACTCCTCCATGTCGATGAAGTCGATGACGATCAGCCCGGCGAGATCGCGCAGGCGAAGCTGGCGCGCCACCTCTTCGGCGGCCTCCAGGTTCGTCTTGTAGGCGGTCTCCTCGATGTTGCGCTCGCGCGTCGATTTGCCCGAGTTGACGTCGATGGCGACCAGCGCCTCGGTCGGGTTGATGACGATGTAGCCGCCGGAGCGGAGCTGCACCACCGGGCTGTGGATCGCCTCGATCTGCGTTTCCACCTGGTAGCGGTGGAACAGCGGGATCGAGGTGTCGCGGTAGAGCTGCACGCGGTTGACGTGGCTGGGCATCAGCATGCCCATGAAGTCCTGCGCCGTACGGAAGCCGCCCTCGCCCTCGACCCAGATCTCGTCGATGTCGTTGGAGTAGAGGTCGCGGATCGACCGCTTGATCAGGTTCGCCTCTTCATAGATGAGGCAGGGCGCGGTCGACTTCAGCGTCTGCTCGCGGATGTCGTCCCACAGGCGCAGCAGATATTCGAGGTCGCGCTTGATCTCCGGCTTGGAGCGCTCCAGCCCGGCGGTGCGCAGGATGACCGCCATGCCGTCCGGAATGTCCAGGTCCGACAGGATCTCCTTCAGCCGCTTGCGGTCGGCCGGGTTGGTGATCTTGCGGGAAATCCCGCCGCCGCGGCCCGTGTTGGGCATCAGCACGCAGTAGCGGCCGGGCAGCGACAGGTAGGTGGTCAGCGCCGCACCCTTGTTGCCGCGCTCCTCCTTCGTCACCTGCACCAGCATGACCTGCCGGCGCTTGATGACCTCCTGGATCTTGTAGCTGCGCAGCGGGCGCGGGCGGCGGCGCTGGACCTCGTCCACCTCGTCGCCGCCGATGACGTCCGGGTTCTCCGGAGCGGCGGCGGCCTCGGCGCCGGCGTCGCCCTCGTCGGAGCCGCCCTCGTCGGAGCCGGCAAGATCGACCCCATTGTCCTCGGCACCGGTCTCGTCGTCGCCGGCTTCCAGGTCACCGTCGGCCGCGTCGTTGTCGCCGCCGATCGGGCTGGGCATCGGCGACCATTCCTCGACCACCTGCTCCGGACGGACCGGCTCGGCCATCACGGCGCCGTCGGCGGCGGCCTCGGCCCGGGCTTCCGCCTGCTCTTCCAGGCGGCGTTCCTCGGCCAGCAGCGCCTCGCGGTCGGCGATCGGGATGCGGTAATAGTCGGGATGGATTTCCGAGAAGGCCAGGAAGCCGTGCCGGTTTCCGCCGTATTCGACGAAGGCCGCCTGCAGCGACGGCTCGACCCGGGTCACCTTGGCGAGGTAGATGTTGCCCTTGAGCTGCTTGCGGCTCGCGATCTCGAAATCCAGATCCTCGAGCCTGTTCCCGTTCACCACGGCAACCCGGATTTCTTCCGGATGCGTGGCGTCCACCAGCATGCGTTTTGCCATACAAGATCCCCATGACGCGGCCCCGGCCGGCCCGCGCGACCGACAAAGGCCACCCGGACGCGTCATCTGTTGTGGGCGAAGCCTGCGGCACCGGCGGCGAGTCCGTCGAACGGCGCTGATGAAAGCAGCCAGGACGGGTCGGTCAACAGGCACCGGGTTCCGGCCTTGCGGCCGCAACCGGCTTCGAGGTTTCGTCCTCTGACCACCAACCGATCGCGTCATGCCCGGGAGGAAGCATCGCCGATCGCAGCCGGCGGAGCGGTTCCCGGGACGACGCCGCAGGCCCCGGCGCCGGCTGGTCCGTCGAAAGACGGCCCGGAGTGGGATCTGGCGGTTCGCGGTATGTCGCATCGCTACCATAGACAAGCGCTTTCTCTCGCACAATGCGGAAATCGCCCGCAGGCTGCACAGCAGCGCGACCGATTCGCCCGACCGGAACCCCGGCCGCAACACCGGCCAATACCGGACCGGGTGTTGCACGAACGGCACCCTCGGCGGGAATTGATGCGGCGCCTCACCGTCACCGTTGAAGACGTTGATTTCGCTCCGCTATAGCTGGAGATAGCGTTGACCTGAGTTTGCCCACCGGTTTCCCCACGCATGCCGCGGCTGCCTTTCCTTCGCCGGCCGACGCGACGTTGGTTCGGCACGACTGCAGGCGCGGCCCTCGCCGCGGCGATGGTGCTGCTGTGGGCGCTCGCCGCCGGTCTGGCCTCCGGCCTCGCCGCCGGCCTGACCCCGGCCTCGGCCCAGACGACCGCCGCCCTGATGGCGCCGCCGGTGGCGCGCCCGGCGGTGATCGACGCCCGGCTCGGCCTCCACCCGGACATGACCCGCTTCGTGCTGGAGGTGACGGAGGCCGTGCCCTTCCGCATCACCACGCTCGCCAACCCCTACCGCATCGTCGTCGACCTGCCGGAGCTGGCGTGGCCCGGCGGTTCCGTTCCCGTGGAAGGCAAGGGGATCGTCTCGCGCTACCGCTATGCGGTGGTGGAGCCGGGAACGCTGCGCCTGACCTTCGAGACGGCCGGACCGGCCAAGGTGCGCGACGCCATGATGCTGCCGCCGCGCGACGGCCGGCAGTCGCGCCTCGTCCTCGACATCGAGCGGGTCTCGGCGGAGGAGTTCCGCCGCACCGCGTCCGCGGCACCGCCGACCCCGCGTCACGGCGGCGAGGTGCGGCCGGTCCCGGTGGTTCCCACCCCTGCCCCGCCGCCGCCGATCATCCCCGCCGCCCTGCCCGCCGCTCCGCCGGCCGCCCCGACCCAGGCGCCCCAGGCGCCGCGCGCCCCGTCCAAGGCGGAGAAGCCGCTGATCGTGCTCGATCCCGGCCATGGCGGCGTCGATCCCGGCGCCATCGGGGTGAACGGCATCCACGAGAAGGACATAACGCTGGCCGCCGCCCGCGAGGCCAAGCGGCAGCTCGAGGCGTCGGGCCGCTACCGGGTGCTGCTGACCCGCGACAAGGACGTGTTCATCCGCCTGCGCGAGCGCGTCGCCATCGCCCGCGAGGCCGACGCCGACCTGTTCATCTCGCTGCATGCCGACAGCATCGGCAGCGGCTCGATCCGCGGCCTGTCGATCTACACCCTGTCCGACAAGGCGTCCGACCGCGAGGCGGAGACGCTCGCCGCCAAGGAGAACCGGGCGGACGCGCTGGCCGGGCTCGACCTGTCGGCGGAGAACGACCTCGTCGCCACGATCCTGATCGACCTCGCCCAGCGCGACACCCGGAACCACTCCAAGCGCTTCGCCCGCACGGCGCTGGAACAGCTCGGCCGAGAGGTCAAGCTGATCCCCAACAAGCCGCACCGTCAGGCCGGCTTCGCCGTGCTGACCGCGCCCGACATCCCCTCCGTCCTGATCGAGATGGGCTATCTGTCGAGCCGCCAGGACGTGAACCTGCTGACCACGCCGGAGCACCGCGAGCGGCTGGGCCGGGCGCTGACCCGGGCGGTTGACGCCTATTTCCGCTCCCTCTCCTCCGGCCGGCGCGGCTGACGGAGGGTCTCCGGTTTCCCCACCGGACACCCGCCCGGGGTGCCCCGTCTTATGCCGCCCCCGCCGGTCTGCCCCGCCCAAGCTTCTGTTGCGGGTGCCTTGGGCGCGTCACATTTTCCTGACATGCCGGGAAGGGAGTCGGCGCGCCGCACCGGCCGGTGTAGGATGCCGCCCGCCCGTGCCATTCCGCGCCTCCCCCGAGGGGGACGCGCGGTGTCGCCGTTGCCTGTTGGGATTGGTCATGCGCCTTATTCTGTCGCTTCTGATGGCGTTCGTCATGCTCGCGCTCGCGGGCGCCGGCGGTCTGGTCTATCTGCTCGACCATTATGACCGCGACCTGCCGGACTATACGAAGCTCGCCAACTACCAGCCGCCGGTGACCACCCGCGTCCATGCCGGCGACGGCCGGCTGATGGCGGAGTTCGCCTCCGAGCGCCGGGTGTTCGTGCCGATCGACGCGATGCCCAAGCGGGTCATCAACGCCTTCCTGGCGGCCGAGGACAAGAATTTCTACGAGCACAAGGGCGTCGATCCCATCGGCATCGCCCGCGCCATCCTGGTGAACCTGGAGAATTTCGGCCGCGACCGCCGCCCGGTCGGCGCCAGCACGATCACGCAGCAGGTCGCCAAGAACATGCTGCTGACCAACGAGGTCTCGATCACCCGCAAGATCAAGGAGGCCATCCTGGCGGTGCGCATCGAACGCGCCTTCACCAAGGACCGCATCCTCGAGCTGTACCTGAACGAGATCTTCCTGGGATACCGCTCCTACGGCGTCGCCGCCGCCGCGCTGAACTATTTCAACAAGGCGCTGGACGAGCTGGACATCGAGGAGGCCGCCTATCTCGCCGCCCTGCCCAAGGCCCCCAGCAACTATCATCCGGAGCGCCAGCGCGACGCCGCCGTCGCGCGCCGCAACTGGGTCATCGGCCGCATGGTCGAGGACGGCCACATCACGCCCGAGGAAGGCCGCATCGCCCAGTCCAAGCCGCTGGCCGTGCGCAAGCGCGACGAGCAGGAGGTGGTGACCGCCGAGTATTTCTCCGAGGAGATCCGGCGCGAGCTGGTGAAGCTCTACGGCGAACAGGCGCTCTACGAGGGCGGCCTGTCGGTGCGCGCCTCGATGGACCCCAAGCTGCAGGAGGCGGCGACCCGCGCGCTGCGCCACGGGCTGGTCCAGTACGACCGCCGCCACGGCTGGCGCGGCCCGGTCGGCCGCATGGACAATTTCGACAACTGGGCCAAGAAGCTGTCCACGACCGCCCCGCCCACCGGGTCGGAGGGCTGGAAGCTGGCCGTGGTGCTGAAGGACGACCTGCCCGACGCGCTCGACATCGGGCTTCCCGACGGGTCGCGCGGGCGCATCCCGCTGGCCGAGCTGCGCTGGGCCCGCGCCGTGCGGGACGACGACCGGCTGGGGCCGGAGGTGCGGCGCCCGTCCGACGTCGCCAAGCTCGGCGACCTGATCCTGGTGGAGCCGGCCGCCAAGGACGACAAGGGCAAGGACTATCCGCCCGCCACCTATGCGCTGCGCCAGATCCCGGCCGTCCAGGGCGGGCTGGTGGCGCTCGACCCGCACACGGGCCGCGTGCTGGCGATGGTCGGCGGCTTCTCGCCGCACATGAGCGCCTTCAACCGCGCCACCCAGGCGATGCGGCAGCCGGGCTCCTCCTTCAAGCCCTTCGTCTACCTGACCGCGCTGAACCAGGGCTTCACCCCGTCCTCGCTGGTGATGGACGCGCCGTTCGAATACAATCCCGGCGGCGGCCAGCCGATCTGGCGGCCGGAGAACTACAGCCACGAGTTCTACGGCCCCACCCCGCTGCGCGTCGGCATCGAGAAGTCGCGCAACGTCATGACCGTCCGCCTCGCCCAGCAGATCGGCATGGACAAGGTCAAGGCGCTGGTCGAGAAGTTCGGCATCGTCGACAACCTGCAGCCCTACCTGCCGATGGCGCTCGGCGCCGGCGAGACGACGGTGCTGCGCCTGGCGACCGCCTACGGCATGCTGGCCAACGGCGGCCGGCGCATCACCCCGACCTTCATCGACCGGGTGCAGGACCGCACCGGCAAGACCATCTTCCGCCACGACAACCGCCCCTGCGAGGGCTGCACCAACGCCGCTTGGCGGGACGGGCTGCCCGCCCCGTCGGTGCCCGACACGCGCGAGCAGGTGAACGATCCGCGCACCACCTACCAGATGGTCTCCATCCTGGAGGGCGTCGTGCAGCGCGGCACCGCCACCACCCTGCTGTCGCTCGGCAAGCCGCTGGCCGGCAAGACCGGCACGACCAACGACAGCATGGACGCCTGGTTCATGGGCTTCTCGCCCGACCTCGTCGTCGGCACCTACATCGGCTTCGACCAGCCGCGCTCGCTCGGCGCGCGGGAGACCGGCGGCTCGGCAGCCGTGCCGATCTTCAAGGAGGTCATGGCGGAGGGGCTGAAGGACAAGCCGGCCACCCCGTTCCGCGTGCCGCCGGGGCTGCGGCTGGTCCGCGTCAATCCGTCGAACGGCCAGCTCGCCCAGCCGGGCGACCGCAAGGCGATCTGGGAGGCCTTCCTGCCGGGCACCGAACCGAACCCCGACCGTCCGCAGATCGTGCTCGACGGTTCCGGCCAGGGCGGCGGCCTGGGCGCCTGGAGCGGCGCGGTCCCCGGCTCGGAGTACGGCGACCCCAACGCCGCCTTCTCCGGCGGCCAGACGCCCTCGGCCCCGGCCGCGGCGCCGACGCTGGGAACCGGCGGGCTCTACTGACGACGCCGGCACCGGCGGAGACCATCCCGCCCAATCGGCATAGGGGGCGACCCGAGAAGGTCGCCCCCCTGCCACACCACCCGGCATGCGGGTCCGCACCGGGCGGTTCGGGGGATTGAGGTCATGCGAGCCTGGGCAGTCCGAGTTGGTCTGCCCATTTGATCGTGAGGACTGCATTGAGAAGCTTGCCGCTGTTGCCCCACCAGGGTCGGCCATTGGCCGCGATTTGTTGGGCGACGGCGGGCTTGGCCCCTCTGGCCGTCAGTTCCCGGAAGATGGTCTTCCCCCGCTTCCACTGCTTGAGCTGAATGGCCCGCAGCCGGTGGCGTATCCATTCGTCCAGCGTTCGCCGGACCTTTGGAGTTTGCGCCAGTCGGAAGTAGGCTTTCCAGCCCAGCAGGAAATCGCGCAGCCTCGCCACCACCGCGGCCATCGACCGTCCCGTCAGCCGGGGCGTCAGGTCGCGGATGTGGTCCTTGAACGCCGTGATCGCCTTGTCGGCGACCCTCCGCCTGACCTCTCCCTTCGGTCCGGCCCAGAAGGCATAGCCGAGGAATTTGCGGCCGAAGACGGGGGCCACGGCGCTCTTGGCTTCGTTCACCGTCAGGTGCAACCGGCCATGGAGGCGCCGCAGCAGGGCCATCACCCGCTCTCCCGCCCGACGCGACCGCACATGGACGTTGCAGTCGTCGGCGTAGCGGCAGAAGGCATGGCCCCGGCGTTCCAGTTCCTTGTCCACCTCGTCCAGGATCAGATTGGCCAGCAGCGGCGACAGCGGTCCCCCTTGCGGGGAACCCGTCCGACGCCGTGCGACCGCCCCATCGTCCTCCATGACGCCGGCATCCAGGTAGGCCCGCACCAGCCGGATGATGGCCGGGTCCGGGACCCTCTTGGACAGACGGTCGATCAGAAGGTCATGGTCGATCCGGTCGAAGAACTTCTCCAGGTCCACATCCACGACGATCCGCCGGCCGGACTGCACGAAGCTTTGCGCCGCAAGGACGGCGTCGTGCGCACTCCGGCCGGGACGGAAGCCGTAACTGTGGTCGCTGAAGCCGGGATCGAGGATCGGCTGGAGAACTTGCAGCACTCCGGCATCTGACGCATGGCCTCACGCATCGTCGGGTGGACTCCATTCTCCCTCGTTCGGCCCTTCGGTCCGGCTCGCGCCTCGCCTACTATGGCCTCTGCTGACTTCCCGCTCCGGCTCGACGCCGTCGCCCTTTCAGGCGCAAGGCGGGATCTCCCCAGGTAAGAACGCGTTCCTTCGCTGCACGACCGCCGGATTTACGCCACCGACCCTTGGTCACAAGAGCTTCGCGGTTCCATGCCCGCTCGCCCTGGTCGGCACCGCCTCATATCCGGTTCTTGTTCATCGGCCCGCAGCTGCGATCCACGCTTCCTTCCCACGGTCGGTTGCCCTTCCGCAGTTGCGCTTCTCTTCGTTCGCCGTGACCAGCTTACGGAGGGACTTACACCCTCAAGAACGCGCCAATGCTGGGCGCACACGGAAAAGGCCCTTCCCCGATCTCCCGGGGAAGGGCCTTTCCTTATCCGCGCCCCGCCGGACGGGACGGGGCCGGGCGATGCCGGCTCAGCAGGCGCGGGCTCAGTAGGCGTAATCGCGGAACACCGGGTCGACGCTGCCGCCCCACGGGCCGTTGAACTTCTCCAGCAGCTCGTCGGCCGGGCTCTGGCCGGATTCGGCGATCGCCTGCAGCGTGTCGATGAAGTGGCTCTCGTCGTCGCCCCAGTTGTCGTTGCGGGCACGCCGGACGAGGCCGCCGCGGGCGATCGCCAGCACCTCCAGCGCGACGTCGCGCACGGTGCGGTCGCCGATGGCGGTGCGCAGGCCGCTGCGCGGCACCTCGGCGCGCAGATGGGCCCGCTGTTCCTGCGTCCAGCCCTTCACCAGATCCCAGGCGGCGTCCAGCGCCTGATCGTCGTAGAGCAGCCCGACCCACAGGGCCGGCAGGGCGCACAGCCGCCGCCACGGGCCGCCGTCCGCCCCGCGCATCTCCAGGTACTTCTTCAGCCGCACCTCGGGGAAGGCGGTGGTCAGATGGTCCGCCCAGTCGGTGATCAGCGGCACCTCGCCCGGCAGGGCCGGCAGCCGCCCGGCGAGGAAGTCGCGGAAGGACTGGCCGGCCGCGTCGACGTAGGTGCCGTCGCGGTAGACGAAGTACATCGGGGTTTCGAGCAGGTAGTCGACATAGCGCTCGAACCCGAAGCCGTCCTCGAACACGAAGGGCAGATCGCCGGTGCGGTCGGGATCGGTGTCGGTCCAGATGTGGCTGCGGTAGCTCTGGAAGCCGTTCGGCTTGCCCTCGGTGAAGGGGGAATTGGCGAACAGCGCCGTCGCGATCGGCTGCAGGGCCAGCGAGACGCGGAACTTCTTCACCATGTCGGCTTCCGACGAGAAGTCCAGGTTGACCTGCACGGTGCAGGTCCGCGTCATCATGTCGAGGCCGAGCGAGCCGACCTTCGGCATGTAGTCCCGCATGATCCTGTAGCGGCCCTTGGGCATCCAGGGGATCTCGTCCCGGCGCCATTTCGGCTGGAAGCCCAGCCCCATCATGGCGATGCCCAGCTCGTTGCCGACCTCCTTCACCTGGCGCAGGTGGGTGTGTACCTCCGCACAGGTCTGGTGCAGCGTCGCCACCGGGGCGCCCGACAGCTCCACCTGGCCGCCGGGCTCCAGCGTGATGTTCGCCATGCCCTGGGTCAGCGCGATGATGTTGCCGTTCTCCTCCACCGGATCCCAGCCGTAGCGGGTCAGGCGCTTCAGCAGCTCGCCGATGCCGTCCGGCCCCTCATAGGGCAGCGGCCGCAGGTCGGAGGTGCGGTAGGCGAACTTCTCGTGCTCGGTCCCGATGCGCCAGTCCGCGGCGGGTTTGCAGCCGGACTCAAGATAGGCCACGAGCTGCCGGCGGTCGGTGATCGGTTCGCCGCGCGATTTCGGGGGTGCGGACATGGAAGCTCCCGCAGGAAGGAAAAGGGATCAGACGGTCGGTTCGACCGGTGAGCGGAAGGGAGGGCGCAGCTCGCCGCCGTCGGCCGTCCAGTCGCCGGCCAGGGATTGCCAACAGGCCAGTGCCGCCACGACTGCCGTATCGGCCCGCAGGATGCGCGGCCCCAACCCCACCGGCACAACAAAGGAGAGTTTGGAAATTTCGTCAAGTTCCGACTTTTCAAACCCGCCCTCCGGTCCGATCAGCAGGGCGGCAGGGCCGCGGCCACGCTCGCGCATCGCCTCGGCGACCGGGCGCGCCGCGCCGGACTCGGCGCACAGGAAGAGCGTCCGCCCCTCCGGCCAGTCGGCCAGGGCGCGCGACAGCGGCACCGGCTCCGACAGATCCGGCACGGTCAGCCGCTCGCACTGTTCCGACGCCTCGACGGCGTGGGCGCGCAGCCGGTCCAGGTTGACGCGGTTGGGATCGGTACGGCGGGTGAAAACCGGCCACAGACGCGAGACGCCCATCTCCGTCGCCTTCTCCGCCACGAAATCGATGCGGGCCTTCTTGAGCGGCGCGAACAGCAGCCAGAGGTCCGGCTCCCCCGACTGGGGGAGGCGCTGATGCCGGACCGCCAGCGAGCACCAGCCCTTGCCGAAGCCGTCGATCAGCGCCAGCCACTCGCCGTCGCGGCCGTTGAAGACGGCCACCGCGTCGCCGCGGTCGAGCCGCAGCACATGGCGCAGGAAATGCGCCCGCTCATGGTCGAGCCCGACGCTGAGCCCTTCGGCCAGCGGGCTGTCCACAAACAGGCGAGTCCTGGGTTCGTCGGTCATCGTTCGGTCTCCGCGTTCGGCGGGTCCGACTATAGCGGGCCGGCAGGCGTCCGTCAGTCGGGCGTTGGCCGGGGGAGCCTTCGTCGACCGCGACGGGTCAGCCGGCCGTCTCGATGGCGTGGTCGATGTGGCGGCGCAGATCGTCCGGCTTCACCGGCTTGTGGACAACCTTCAGCCCGTCGCGCGTGATCGCGGCGGACAGCGTGCTGCTGGTGTCGCCGGTCAGCACGATGCCGGGGACCTGGGCACCGCAGGCCTGCCGCAGCGTCTTGATCGCCTCGACCCCCGACAGGCCGCCGCGCAGCCGGTAGTCCGACACGATGACCGACGGACAGCCGCGCCCGGCCAGCGCGCCCAGCGCCTCCTCCACCCCCTCGGCGGCGACGACCTGATAGCCCCAGCTCTCCAGCATGATTTCCATACCGGCCAGGATGATGGCCTCGTCATCGATCACGACGACCAGCCGCGCCTCGTTCTTCATCATGTCCATGCCGGGTTGCAGAGCCTTGCTGGGTATACCCCTGAATCTGTATCGGCCCCGACACTCCGGAACAAGTGCTTTTGCCGGAACGCGGACCCGCTTGCTGTGGAATCGCCGGGCCGATAGGGTCGGCGGCGCACGCCATCCGTCTCCATAGCACCGACAGGTCAGACCAGGGGTCCGTCCGCCATGACCACCACCGATTCGCCGAAACCGGCCGGCTACACCGACATCCGGCGCGACAGCCTTCTGATGCGCCTGACCCCGGCGGCGCTGCGGCCCTATGTGACGCTGGCGCGACTCGACCGGCCGATCGGCACCTGGCTGCTGCTGTTCCCCTGCTGGTGGAGCGTCGCTCTGGCCGCCCCGCGCGACCCGGCGGGCTGGGCGCCGCTGTTGTGGATGATGGTGCTGTTCGCCATCGGGGCGGTGGTGATGCGCGGCGCCGGCTGCACCGTCAACGACATCCTCGACCGCAAGTTCGACGCGATGGTGGAGCGCACCCGCTCCCGCCCCATCCCGTCCGGGCAGGTGTCGGTGAAGCAGGCGCTGGCCTTCCTGCTGCTGCAGCTCCTGCTGGGGCTGGCGGTGCTGCTGCAGTTCAACTGGCAGGCGGTCGGGCTCGGCGTGCTGTCGCTGGCGCTGGTCTTCACCTACCCGCTGATGAAGCGGATCACCTGGTGGCCGCAGGCCTTCCTGGGGCTGACCTTCAACTGGGGCGCGCTGATGGGCTGGACCGCGGTGCAGGGCGGGCTGGGCTGGCCGGCGGTGGTGCTCTATGTCACCGGCGTCGCCTGGACACTGGGCTACGACACCATCTACGCCCACCAGGACAAGGAGGACGACGCGCGCATCGGCGTGAAGTCCACCGCGCTGCGGCTGGGCGACACCAGCAAGATCTGGATCTACGCCTTCTACACCCTGACCTTCGTCGGGATCGGTCTGGCCGGCCGCCTCGCGGGCTGGGCGGCCTCTTCCTGCCGGCGCTGACGCTGGCGGCCCTGCAGCTCTCCTGGCAGGTGGCGACCTGGAACCCGGACGACCAGAACGACTGCCTGGACAAGTTCAAGTCCAACCGCTGGTTCGGCTGGCTGGTGCTGGCGGCGATCCTGGCCGGCAAGATCTGACACGGAAATCCGCGGCGCGGCGATCTCGGAAACGCGAAAGGCGCCCTGCCGGTGGCGGGCGCCTTTTCGGGTCGTCTCGACAGATGTCGGGCGGTTCACGTGTCGGGCGGTTTACTCCGCCGCCAGCTCCGCCACCGCGCTGGAGCCGGGCTTGCGGCCGGGCATCAGGGTGCGCAGCCCTTCGACCGAGGCCACCATCCCCACCGTCGCGGCCGGAACCGTCGGCTTGCGCGCCGGCAGCACGGCCTCGGCGACACGCTCCGGCTTCGGGGCCTTGTCGAGCGAGGCGGTCAGGATCTGCGGCTTGCGGCCCGGGACGCCGACGGCGTGGCCCTTCAGCGAGGCCTCGATCAGGCGCGGACCGGGGCCGGGAGCGGCGCGGCGGCCCTTCGGCGCCACGGTGAAGCCGGTGTCCATGCCACGGTCGCCGGCGTCGAGCAGGCGCCCGCCATTCGGCGACTCGCCCTCCGGCATGATGAAGCCGTAGGCGGCGTAGACCCGCATGCCGAGCTGGTCGGTCGGCTCGTGCCAGACGCGGACGGCGGACCAGTCGTTGTTGCGGGAGACATCGACCACCCGCATGCCGCGGCGCAGCCCGTCGCCGTCGATCCAGGTGTGGTCGACCTCGATGGTCCGGCGGTCGATCACCGCGCTCACCAGCGAGACATGGCCCCGGCGCATGTGGCCGGTCCGCTTGAAGACGAGGACCGATCCGACGGCGGGGGTGTGGTCCCGCTCATACTTGCCGGCGGCGGTGTTCCACCAGGTCCAGGCATCGCCGCGAATCGTGAAGTCCGAGATGGCCCGCACCGTCCGCACGCAGTCCTGCGCCGCGGCTGGCTTGGCCAACAGAGGGCCGAGCGCGACGATCACAGCGAGCGAAAGGCCGATAACGGATGCCTTCGGCCGCATATGTCCCCCTTACCCTTTGTTTTCCCCTTTCCGAACGGGTAACACGGGAGCCCAGCCCTGTCTACACCGTTTGAAATCTGTAACCTGACCGGGCCGGGGCCAGAAGATCGCTCCCGCAGCGGAACCGTCGGAATCCAGACATGAACAACATCGCCCCGCTAGACTTCGTCCGCGACAACACGACCGTCACGACGACTCCGCTGATTCCCGAAATACAGCTTCATCTCGCAACCGAAGTCACCCCACTCTGGCAGGCCACCGAGGAGACCTTGTCGCAGGGCAATCTCCCTCCTCCATACTGGGCCTTTGCCTGGCCGGGCGGACAGGCTGTCGCACGGCTGGTGCTCGACCGGCCGGAGCTGGTGGCGGGCAGGTCGGTGCTGGATTTCGCGGCTGGAACCGGGGTGGCCGCCATCGCCGCGATGAAGTCCGGCGCCGCCCGCGCCCAGGCCTGCGACATCGACCGCTTCGCACTGGCCGCCATCGGCCTGAACGCCGGGATCAACGGGGTGGAGGTGAAGGCGGTCAGCGCCGACCTCGTCGGCCGGCCGCTGCCGGGCATCGACGTCGTGCTGGCCGGCGACGTCTGCTACGAACGGCCGATGGCCGAGCGGGTCACCGCCTGGCTGCGCGCCGTGGCCGCCACCGGCACCATCGTGCTGATGGGCGATCCAGGCCGCGCCTATGTGCCGAAGAGCGGGCTTGAGAAGGTCGGCAGCTACACCGTTCCCACCTCGCTGGAGCTGGAGGACCGCACCTCCCGCGAGACGGTGATCTGGCGCCTGCTGCCGGAGGCCTGAGCCTTCCCGTTCGGCGGCGCCCCCTTGACGCCGGCGCTGCGCAGTCGAAGGTTACCCCCTCGCAAACGCCTCATCATCACGGACGCCCGCCCATGCCCTACACCTCGTTGCGCGACTTCCTCGACCGGCTGGAGAAGACCGGCCGGCTGGTGGTGGTGAAGGAGCCGGTGTCCACCGTGCTGGAGATGACCGAAATCCAGACCCGCCTGCTGGCCGAGGGCGGGCCGGCGGTGCTGTTCGAGAACGTCGTCAAGGCGGACGGCACGCGGTCGGAGATGCCGGTTCTGGTCAACCTGTTCGGCACGGTGGAGCGGGTCGCCTGGGGCATGGACCGCGAGCCGCTGGAGCTGCGCGGAGTCGGCGAGACGCTGGCCTTCCTCAAGCAGCCGGAGCCGCCCGGCGGCTTCCGCGAGGCGCTGGAGCTGATCCCGCTCGCCAAGACGGTGCTGGCGATGAAGCCGAAGACCGTCGGCTCCGCCCCCTGTCAGGAGGTCGTGCTGACCGGCGACCGGATCGACCTCGGCCGGCTGCCGGTACAGAGCTGCTGGCCGGGCGAACCGGCGCCGCTGATCACCTGGCCTCTGGTGGTGACCAAGGGGCCGACCGGCAAGCGCGAGGACGACTTCAACCTCGGCATCTACCGCATGCAGGTGCTGGGCAGGAACAAGACCATCATGCGCTGGCTGAAGCATCGCGGCGGCGCCCAGCACCATCGCCGCTGGCAGGCGAGCGGCAGGACCGAGCCGCTGCCCTGCGCCGTCGTGCTGGGCGCCGACCCCGGCACCATCCTGGCCGCCGTCACGCCGGTGCCCGACACCCTGTCGGAATACCAGTTCGCCGGCCTGCTGCGCGGCAAGAAGGTGGAGCTGGTCGACTGCAAGACCGTGCCGCTGAAGGTCCCCGCCCAGGCGGAGATCATCCTGGAGGGCCATGTCAGCCTGGACGAGTACGCCGACGAGGGGCCCTACGGCGACCACACCGGCTACTACAACTCGGTCGACAGCTTCCCGGTCTTCACCGTCACGGCGATGACCATGCGGCGCAACCCGATCTACCTCTCCACCTTCACCGGCCGGCCGCCCGACGAGCCCTCGGTGCTGGGCGAGGCGCTGAACGAGGTCTTCATCCCGCTGCTGACCCAGCAGTTCCCGGAGATCGTGGATTTCTGGCTGCCGCCGGAGGGCTGCTCCTACCGCATCGCGGTGGTCAGCATGAAGAAGGCCTATCCCGGCCACGCCAAGCGCGTGATGATGGGCGTGTGGTCCTTCCTGCGCCAGTTCATGTACACGAAGTGGGTGATCGTCGTGGACGACGACATCAACGCGCGCGACTGGAAGGACGTGATGTGGGCGGTCTCCACCCGCATGGATCCGGCGCGCGACATCACCGTCATAGAGGGCACGCCGATCGACTATCTCGACTTCGCCAGCCCCGAGTCGGGCCTCGGCGGCAAGGTCGGGCTCGACGCCACCAACAAGTGGCCGCCGGAGACCAAGCGCGAGTGGGGCGAGAAGATCCGCATGGACCAGTCGGTGGTCGACGAGGTCACCCGCAAATGGGCCAGCTACGGCCTGCCCGGCAGCGGAACGCCGATCTGGAAGTGAGGGCGCGTCCGCGAATCAGAAATCGTAGCTGACGAGGGTCCCGTCCCCGTCGAAGGTGAACTGCCGCACGGGCGCCTGCCGCACTTCGTCCTCGATGATCGCGGCCGCCCGGAGCAGCAGGCTACGCTGCTCGGCCGCACGGGTGGCACCGGGAAACACCACCATGGGAACCGGTTCCCCCCACTCGCGCATGATCGATTCGAAATCGTCGCCGTCCTTGGTGACCAGAATGCAGCCGGCCGCAAGGACGAAGCGGAAAATGTCGAGATCGGGCGCCTGCGGCCCCAGCCCCTCCACATGAATGCTGCGCTGGGCGGTATAGACGGGGGTCGGTTCCGCACAGCACTTTGCCACATTCTCATCGAGGAGGAAGAACATGCGTCCTGACATTCCGGCGGGCTGCGGGCGGGCGGCCACGCCTTGGATACAGGGCGTCAAAAAGCGTGGCAAGCTCGATTTGTTCCCGTGACAGGCCATAGTCCCGGCACAGCTCCGCCTCCGGCGCTCCGGTTCGGACCATTTCCGCAACCAGCCGCGGCTTGATCCGGGTTCCGGTGAATACCGGCTCCCCCCCGGCGACACCCGGCACGATCTCGATCATGTCGCGGAGCTTTTCCACGAGCGTAAGCCGCGGTGCCACGTCCTCCTCGATGCGCGGTATCGCGATCTGGAAGTAACCGAATTCGACCAGCGGCCGACCGTCATTGAAGGCGTCGAGAAAGCCGCGATGGAGCATCCGCCGAGCCTCTGTGCTCATCTGCGCGCGGAGCGGTTTCACGGCTACGACGTAGAACAGCGACGGGCGGGAGACTAGACGCTCGGCGGAGGCCGACTCCAGGATGGCTTGCTCGAACTCGTTGTTGATGGCCTTGCTGTCGAGTTCCGCCACATAGGCCGCTTCAGCCACAGTGTAGAGGCCATGCGCAGGAAGGCGCTCCTGGATCACCGCCATCGTCCCCTCCCGAAAAACTCATCCGCGTCCAGGGATGATTTAATCCTGCGCAGATACGGGATCAAGCAGTCGGTACCGAATCATCCCGCCCCGCAACAACTGTTCCTTTTAGGAGAACAATCATTCCTATGGTCAGCGGATTATCCCTCTCTTGGAAACCGCTAATCTCATCTCCAGACGAACCGCCCCGCCGGGGCTTCACCAAACGGGATGAGGATCACGATCATGACCATCAGCATCGACACCGCCACCGCCGGCAAGGACGCCACCGTCGACAGCCGCACCGCCCCCTATGCCGCCTTCCTGCTGCGCGTCAGCCTGGGGGTGCTGTTCCTGGCCCACGGCCTGCTGCTGAAGGTGCTGACCTTCGGGGTCGCCGGCACCGTCGGCTTCTTCGAGAGCATCGGCTATCCCGGCGTCTTCGCCTATCTGGTCATCCTCGGCGAGATCGGCGGCGGCCTGCTGCTGATCGCCGGCCTCTACACCCGCTGGATCGCGCTCGCCCTGCTGCCGATCATGATCGGCGCGACGCTGCAGCACACCGGCAACGGCTGGCTGTTCACCGCCGCCAACGGCGGATGGGAGTTCCCGGTCTTCTGGACGGTCGCCCTGCTGGTCCAGGCCCTGCTCGGCAACGGCGCCTTCGCGCTGAAGCTGCCGGTCCCCGAGGCGGCGGGCCGCCACTCGGCCGCCTGACCGGGGCGGGACGGCGCGCCGGTCCGGATTGCGCGGCACGCGGAGGGGCAAGGGGCGGCATGCCTCTTTCCCCTCCGCGCCGCTTCCACTTCTGAAACGGGCCCCCATTTGCTAGACAAGTCCGAGACCCACCGGAGATCCGCATGTCCGCATCGCCCTACGACCAGCCCGACCTGCTGAACCTGCTGGACGACCTGATCCGCAAGGCCCGTGCCGCCGGCGCCGATGCCGCCGACGCCGTGCTGTTCGACAGCGCGTCGGTGTCGCTGAGCTGGCGGCTGGGCAAGACGGAGAAGCTGGAGCGGTCGGAGTCGGGCGACCTCGGCCTTCGCGTCTTCGTCGGCCGGCGGCAGGCCATCGTCTCCTCCACCGACCGCAGCGCCGCGGCGCTGAACGAGCTGGTGGAGCGCGCGGTCGCCATGGCGCGGGTGGTGCCGGAGGACCCCTTCGCCGGCCTCGCCGACCCCGAGCAACTCGCCCGCCAGTTCCCGTCGCTCGACATCCTCGATCCCGACGAGCCGGCGCCGGAACTGCTGATCGAACGGGCCCGCCGCGCCGAGGAGGCCGCCCTGGCGATCGAGGGCGTCACCAACTCCGAAGGCTCCGATGCCGGGTGGAGCCGCTCCACCATCGCCATTGCCGCCTCCAACGGCTTCGCCGGCAGCTATGCCGTGTCGCGCCAGTCGCTGTCGGTCTCCGTCCTCGCCGGCAGCGGCACCGGCATGGAGCGCGACTACGACTATGACACGAAGGTCTACGGGACCGACCTGCGCGACGCCGGCGAAATCGGCGGCGAAGCCGGGCGGCGCGCGGTCCGCCGCCTGAACCCGCGCCGGGTGAAGAGCTGCCGCGTCCCGGTGGTGTTCGACCCGCGCATATCGCGCGGCCTGCTCGGCCACCTGACCGGCGCCATCAGCGGCCCGGCCATCGCCCGCGGCACCAGCTTCCTCAAGGACAAGATGGGGCAGCGCATCTTCCCCGAGTCGGTCACCATCATCGACGACCCGCACGTGAAGCGCGGCCTGCGCTCGCGCCCCTTCGACGCGGAGGGCGTGGCAGTGCAGCGGCGCACCATCATCGAGGACGGACGGCTGACCACCTGGCTGCTCGACCTGCGCTCGGCCCGGCAGCTCGGGCTCTCCACCACCGGCCATGCGGCGCGCGGCACCTCCGGCCCGCCGAGCCCGGCGCCGGCCAACGTCTACATGGCGGCGGGCAAGCGCAGCCGCGACGCGATCCTCGGCGAGATCAAGGACGGCTTCTACGTCACCGACCTGATGGGCATGGGGATCAACGGCGTCACCGGCGACTACAGCCGCGGCGCCGGCGGCTTCTGGATCGAGAACGGCCAGCTCACCTACCCGGTCAACGAGGTGACCATCGCCGGCAACCTGAAGGACATGTTCCTGAACCTGGAGGCCGCCGACGACCTGGAGCTGCGCTTCGGCATGGACGCCCCGACCGTCCGCCTCGACGGGATGACCATCGCCGGGCTGTGAGGCCAGCCCGAACGAGACGGCTCCGCGGGTCAGGCCCGCGGGGCCGTCTTCGCGTCAGCGCGCCACGCCGCGCGCGTCAGCGCACCACATCGCGGACGATGTCTGCGACGGTGTCGTGGACGGCGTCGAGGATCAGCAGGTCGGCACCCAGCAGGATGCACTCCCACCCGGTCATGCAGGCGGGGATGCGCTGGCGCAGCTCGACCGGCGCCATCTTCTTCGCGATGCCCGGCGGCAGAGGCTTGCCGCGGCCGACCTTGCGGGCGATCCCCGGCGGCAAGGGCTCGACGCCGACCGGATGGGCCTCGAACCAGCCGCGGATGACCGTGACCTCCGCGGGCGAGACGCGGCCGGGACCGGGCGGGCGAGGCTCCGCACGGTCGGCGGGCGGGCCGCGGTCCGGGCGTCCGCCCGGCGCCTCCTTGTCGGGACCCTGCCCCCTGCCGTGACCGCCACCATGGCCGGCCCCCTGGCCTCCGCCGGCCCAGTCCGGCTTCTCGGCCGGCGCCGGCGACGCCCCCAGCAGCAGACCGGCGGTCAGCGCCGTGGCGAGGGTGACTGTCGTGGGCTTCCTCATCGCGCGGGACCTTCTCCTGTTCGCCGGCCGCCGCTCCTCCCGGCCATGATCCCCCACACTATAGCCCCCGGGTCGGCAGGCTTGCAGTCGGCCCAATGGCGGAGGCCGGAGGTCAGCCCCCCTGCCCCGCCGGGACCGCGCTGACCGGAACCGGCCCGACCAGAACGGGCAGGGTCCAGGGGGCCACCGCGATCTCCACCGGCAGGCGGGCCACCACGTCGCCGTCCCCCTGCACCGCGTCGCCCGGCGGGCCGGTGACCACCACGCGCTCGGCCGGCACCACGCGATAGTCGGGGAAATGCCGCAGCCGGCCGGCGGTCACGCCCCAGATGTAGCGGACGGCGTTCCACCGCCCCGGACGCGGGAACAGGCAGACCTGCAGCAGCGGCTCCTCCAGCCGGGCTTCCGGCGCGCAGACGAAGCGGCCGCCGTAGAAGTGCCCCTTGGCGACGATGACCGAGGCGACCTCGCTGGTCAGCCCGTCCACCGTGACGCGGTAGCGCACGTCCGGCCGCAGCGCGAGCTGCACCAGCGTCTCCACGACATAGGCGCCCTTGCCGATCAGCCGCTTCAGCCGGGTATCGACCGTCTCCACCACCCGCGCGTCGAGCCCCACCCCGGCCATCATGGCGAAGCAGCGCCCGTTGGCGACGCCGAGATGGACCGGCCGCACGGCGCCGCGCGCCAGCACCTCGGCCACCGCGCGGGCCGCCGCCGCATCGGCCGAGGCGACAGGCAGTCCCAGCTCGCCGGCCAGCACGTTCGCGGTGCCGAGCGGCACGATGCCCAGCGGCACCGGCACCGCCTCCTCCCCGCCGGCGGCAAGGCCCCCACGAGTGGCCAAGCCATTGATCACCTCGTTGATCGTGCCGTCGCCGCCGGCCACCACCAGGGCGTCGGTCGCGCCGGGGACGAGGCTGCGGGCGATGCCCTCGGCGTCGCCGGGGCCGGTGGTCGCCCGCACGGTCACCGCGGCGCCGAAGTCCGTCTCCAGCGCCGCGACCACGGCGCGCAGCCGGCGCGCCCGGCGGGCGCCGGCGACGGGGTTGTGGATCACCAGGAAACGCCGCCGCGCCTGCGGCTCCGAGTAGTCACGCAACGATTCGCTCCGTCCGCTGCCCGGCCAGGCCGGTAGTGTTTCACATCCATGACGAAAAATGGTCGAGACCATTACAGTAAAACGACAGATCATCGCTCCATATACAAAATCTTCGCGCATGGAGGTGCGCTTTTGACTAGCCGTTGTCAAGATGGGTGATTGCCGTTATACGGTCGTCGTCTTTCTGGCACCTTTTGCGAAACGGCGATGGAGCGGGGCATGGACGCCGTACCCGAGGTGACGCGCTATCGCAGCATCTGGATCTCCGACGTCCATCTGGGGACACGGGGCTGCAAGGCCGACTATCTGCTGGATTTCCTCAAGCACACCGAGTCCGACCACCTGTTCCTGGTGGGCGACATCGTGGACGGCTGGCGGCTGCGGAAGTCCTGGTACTGGCCGCAGCAGCACAATGACGTGGTGCAGAAGATCCTGCGCCGGGCGCGCAAGGGCGTGCAGGTCTACTACATCCCCGGCAACCACGACGAGGCGGCGCGCGACTATGTCGGGCTGCAGTTCGGCGGCGTGCATGTGGTGGAGGAGTGGGTGCACACCACCGCGGACGGCCGGCGCTTCCTGATCACCCACGGCGACCGCTTCGACGCGGTGGTGCGCTACGCCAAGTGGCTGGCCCTGCTGGGCGACCATGCCTACGTCGTGCTGCTGCAGCTCAACACCCTGTTCAACTGGGCGCGCCGCAAGCTGGGCTTCAGCTACTGGTCGCTGTCGGCCTACCTGAAGCACAAGGCCAAGACCGCGGTCGAGTTCATCGGCAAGTACGAGGAGGCGCTGGGCGAGGAAGCCCGCCGGCGCAAGGTGGACGGCATCATCTGCGGCCACATCCACACCGCCGAGATGCGCGACATGGAAGGGGTTCTCTATTGCAACGACGGCGACTGGGTCGAGTCCTGCACCGCTTTGGTCGAACACCACAGTGGCGCCCTCGAAATCATCCATTGGGCGGAGGTGATGCGGTCGCGCGACAGCGGCAGGCAGCCGCCGGCCAGGACTCCGGAGAAGGCGAAGGCGGCGGCGTGAACATCCTGATCGTCAGCGACGCCTGGTATCCGCAGATCAACGGGGTCGTCCGCACCATCAGCACCGTCCGGCAGGAGCTGGAGGCGATGGGCCATACGGTCGAGGTGATCGGCCCCGACCGCTTCCGCACCGTGCCGATGCCGACATATCCGGAAATCCGCCTGGCCATCGGCGCCCGGCGGCGGCTGTGGGCGATGATCGAGGGCATGCGGCCCGACTGCATCCACATCGCCACCGAAGGGCCGCTCGGCTTCGCCGCGCGCAGCTACTGCCTGAAGCACGGCAAGCCCTTCACCACCGCCTACCACACGCGCTTCCCCGAATATGTGCGCGACCGGGCGCCGGTGCCGCTCGCCCTGTCCTATGCGGTGGTCCGCCGCTTCCACAAGCCCTCCGCGGCGGTGATGGTGGCGACCCAGACGATCGAGGACACGCTGAAGGCGCGCGGCTTCACCAACATCCGGCGCTGGACCCGCGGCGTCGATACCGAGCTGTTCCGGCCGCGCGGCAAGGACTTCCTCGCCCTGCCGCGCCCCATCGCCATGTATGTCGGCCGCGTGGCGGTGGAGAAGAACCTGGAGGATTTCCTGAAGCTCGACCTGCCGGGAAGCAAGGTGGTGGTCGGCGACGGCCCCGCCCGCGAGGAGCTTCAGCGCAAGTACCCCGACGTCCACTGGACCGGCGCCAAGCAGGGCGAGGAGCTGGCCCGCCACTATGCCGCCGCGGACGTCTTCGTCTTCCCCTCGCGCACCGACACCTTCGGCCTCGTGCTGCTGGAGGCGCTGGCGTCCGGCGTGCCGGTGGCGGCCTACCCGGTGCCGGGGCCGCTCGACGTGGTGGACGGGGCCGGCGTCGGCTGCCTCGACACCGACCTCAAGCGCGCGGTCGAACGGGCGCTCGCCATCCCGGCGGACAAATGCCGCGACTACGCGCTCGGCTATTCCTGGCGGCGGTCGGCGGAACAGTTCCTCTCCAACCTGCGCCCCTTCACCGGCGCGACGCCCTGAGGACCGGCCCTAGAGAAGGGCTTTCGCGTAGGCGAGCGGCGTGACCCCCACCCGCTCGCGGAAGCGGGCGGTCAGGTGGCTCTGGCTGCTGAAGCCGGTGGCGGCGGCGACCTCGGCCAGCGGCCGGCCGGCGGCGATCATCGCCTTGGCCCGCTCGACCCGCCGGCCCAGCACATAGCCGTGCGGCGCCTCCCCCGTCGCCCGCTTGAAGGCGCGGGCGAAGTGGTAGGGGCTGAGCCCGGCGACGGCGGCGAGATCGTCGATGGTCAGCGGGCTCTCCAGCCGCGTCTCGACGAACTCGCGCACCCGGCGGACCGCCGCCGGGGCGAGGCCGCCGCGGGCGAAGGCCGCCGGCGCGGCCCGGTTGGTGAAGCGGGTGGCGAGGCAGGCGACCAGCATGCGGGCGGCATGGCTGGCCGCCACCCGGTCGGCCGGCTCCTCCCAGCGCAGCGGCAGCAGCGCGCCGCGGATCATCCCCTCGACCAGCGCATCCTGGACATAGGTGTCGTCGCGCAGCGTGACGGCGGCCGGATCGGCGTCCAGCCCCTCCACCACCGCCCGCTCGAAGGCCTTGCGCGGGACGTAGAGGTGCAGCATCCGCACCGGGCCGCTGACGTCCCAGTCGGTGGTGACGCCCTGCGGCATCACGCACAGGCTGCCCGGCCCGCCGCCGCGCAGCACGCGGCGGCCGTCGCGCCGGGCAATGCCGGTGCCGCCGTCGAGATAGAGGCTGAGCGTGTGGTGGTTCGGCGCCTCGTAGCGGGTGTCGGCCGTCTCGTCCCGCTCCCACAGGGCGACCGCCACCCCGTCGCCGAGCGCCGCCCCGCTGCGCAGCGGGACGCCGGCGCGGCTCAGCACGTCGTGGATGGTATAGCCGTCGAAGCTCTGCATGGTGTCCCCAGCAGACACCCGGCGGCCCGCCGCGCGCAAGGGCGGGAACGGGTTCGGCCGTTCTTTGCAGCAAGAAGCTGACAAGACCGCCCCCGCCAAATGCGCAAGGCGCTGACAGACCGTCCGGCCCCGGCCATGGCAGATCCTGTCCGTCGAAGAAAGGAATCCGACCGCCATGACCGCATTGCTGTTCGCCGCCGTCGTCTTCGCCTGGGGCTTCACCTGGTACGCGATCAAGCTCCAGTTCGGCGTCGTCCCGACCGAGGTCTCGATCTTCTGGCGCTTCCTGCTGGCCGCGGCGGTGCTGTGGGCCGGGCTGGCGCTGACCGGCCGGCTGCGGCGGGTGGCGTGGCGCCGGCATCTCTGGTTCGCCGCGATGGGCGTCTGCCTGTTCGGGCTGAACTTCGTGCTGATCTACGGCGGCTCCCGCTACGTCGCCAGTGGCATCGTCTCGCTGGTCTTCACCTTCGCAACCGTCTTCAACGCCGTCAACCAGTGGATCTTCCTCGCCCGGAGGCCATCGCCGCGCACCCTCGCCGGGTCGGCGCTCGGCATCGCCGGCATCGCGCTGCTGTTCGGCGAGTCCGTCCTGGAGGTGCAGGGCGGGCGCGACACCGCCATCGGCATCGCGCTGGCCTTCTGCGGCACCTACGTCTTCTCGGTCGGCAACTTCGTCTCGACCAGGGCGACGGCCGACGGTACCGACCTGCCGAACGCCATCGTCCGCGGCATGAGCTGGGGCGCGGCGCTGCTCGGCCTGTGGATCGGGCTGCGCGGCCTGCCGCCGGCGATCGAGCCGACGCCGCGCTACCTGCTGAGCCTCGCCTATCTGGCGGTGATCGGCTCGGTCGTCGGCTTCTTCGCCTACCTGTCGCTGGTGGCGCGGGTCGGGGCCGACCGGGCGGCCTATGCGACGGTGCTGTTCCCGGTGATCGCGCTCGCCGTCTCCACCCTGCTGGAAGGCTATCACTGGACGATCTGGGCGGCGGCCGGGCTGCCGCTGGTGCTGGCCGGCAACCTCGTCATCTTCACCCGCAGCGGCGTCTTGCCGCGGCTGCGCCGGTCACCGGCATTCCTGCGCCGGACGGCCTGAGCTTCCCCTTCGCTCCGGCAACGGCGGCATGCTAAGGTGCCGGCCGTCGGGCGGTCGGGCCCCTTCGCGGAGGGGCCGGCCGCACCAGTCCAGTTGCCCATGTGTCGCACCGAATGCTGCTTGCCCTTTACCGCGGCCTGACGACCATCGCCGGGCCGGCGGTACGTCTTTACCTCGACCGACGCCGCGCCGCCGGCAAGGAGGACTCCGCCCGCCAGGCGGAGCGCTTCGGCATGGCCTCGCGCCCGCGTCCTCCCGGCCGGCTGGTCTGGATCCACGCCGCCAGCGTGGGCGAGGCCAATTCCATGCTGGTGCTGATCGACCGGCTGCTCGCCACCTTCCCCGACCTGACGGTGCTGATGACCACCGGCACCGTCACTTCGGCCGAGCTGATGGGCCGCCGCCTGCCCGACCGCGCGATCCACCAGTATGTGCCGGTCGACCTGCCGGGGGCGGTGAACCGCTTCCTCGACCACTGGCGCCCCGACGCGGTGCTGTGGACGGAGTCGGAGATCTGGCCGAACCTGCTGGCCGCCGTGCGGTCGCGCCGCATCCCCGCCGCGCTGGTCAACGCCCGCATGTCGGAGCGTTCCTTCGGGCGCTGGCGGCGGCTGTCCGGCTTCGTCTCCGCCCTGCTCGCCACCTTCCAGGTCACGCTGGCCCAGACGGAGGGCGACGCCGACCGGCTGCGCCGGCTGGGGGCCTCCGGCGTCACCAGCGTCGGCAACCTGAAATTCTCCGCCGAGCCGCCGCCCGCCGCCGCCGAACCGATGGAGGCGCTGGGCCGCGCCCTCGCCGGCCGGCCGGTCTGGCTGCTCGCCAGCTCCCATCCGGGGGAGGAGGAGATCGCCGCCGCGGTGCATGAGGCGCTGGCCCCGCGCCTGCCCGGACTGCTGACGGTCATCGTGCCGCGCCACGCCCACCGCGGGACGGCACTCGCCGGGCTGATGCGCGACCGCGGGCTTGCCGTGGCGCAGCGCTCGGCCGGCGCCCTGCCCGGCCCGGCCGACGCGGTCTATGTCGCGGATACCATGGGCGAGCTCGGCCTGTTCTACCGGACCGTCCCGGTGGTGTGCATGGGCGGCTCCCTCGTGCCGCACGGCGGGCAGAACCCGGTTGAGCCGGCCCTGCTCGGCTGCGCGGTGCTCTACGGCCCGCACATGTGGAACTTCGGCGAGATCACCGGGATGCTGGAGGAGGCGGGCGGCGCCCTGCCGGTGGCGGACGGGGCGGCGTTGGCCGAGACGGTGCAGCGCCTGCTGACCGACGAGACGGCGAGGAGCCGCGTCACCGCCGCCGCCGCCCGGGTGACCGAGGAGAACCGGCGGATCATCGACCGGGCGCTCGGCCAGCTTGCCCCCGTCCTGGATGCCGCCGGCATCCGGACCGCGGCGTGAGGAGGGGGCCGTCGCGGTGAGGACGCCCGATTTCTGGTACCGCCCGGCCGGTCCCGCCGCCTGGGCCCTGGCGCCGCTGGGGCTGGTCTATGGCCTTGCCGTCCGCCATCGCCTCGCCACCGGCCGGCCCCGGCGCGTGGGCATTCCCGTCGTCTGCGTCGGCAACCTGGTGGCCGGCGGCGCCGGCAAGACCCCCGTCACGCTGGCCGTCGCCGCCGCGCTGGCGGCGCGCGGCCTCGCCGTCCACACGCTGATCCGCGGCCATGGCGGCCACGAGCGCGGCCCCCTGCGGGTCGACCCCGACCACCACGACGCGCAGGCGGTGGGGGACGAGGCGCTGCTGCTCGCCGGCCGCTTCCCCTGCTGGGTCGCCCGCGACCGGGTGGCCGGCGCAAAGATGGCCGCCGCCGCCGGGGCCGGCGCGATCGTCATGGACGACGGCTTCCAGAATCCCGGCCTTGCCAAGGACCTCTCCCTGGTGGTGGTGGACGGCGCCGTCGGGTTCGGCAACGGCCACATCGTCCCGGCCGGCCCGCTGCGCGAGCCGGTGTCGCGCGGCCTGCGGCGCGCCGACGCGCTGGTGGTGATGGGCGAGGACCGCGCCGGCGTCACCGACGATGCCGGCCGGCACGCCCCCGGGCTGCCGGTGCTGCACGCCCGGCTGGAACCGGACGCGGAGAGCCGCGCCCTCGCCGGGCGGCGGGTGCTCGCCTTCGCCGGGATCGGCCGGCCGGCCAAGTTCTTCGCGACGCTGGAGGAGATCGGCGCCCATGTGGTGGAGCGGACCGGCTTCGCCGACCACCATCCCTATGCCCGCGACGAGGTCGTCACCCTGCTCGACCGTGCCGCCGGGCTGGGTGCCCTGCTGGTGACGACCGCCAAGGACGCGGTGCGCCTGCCGCCCGACCTGCGCGACCAGCTCACCGTCGTCCGGGTCGGCGTCGCCTGGCAGGATCCGTCCGCCCTCAACCGACTGCTCGACCGGCTGCCGCCGGCCGGAGGACCGCATGGCGAAGCCGCGTAGCCCGCTCCAGAAGTGGCTGACCCGCCATATCGCCCACCCGGTGGAGGCCGCGCTGGTGGGGGCCGCCTGCCGGCTGTTCGCCGCCCTGCCGCTCGACCGCGCCTCGGCGCTGGGCGGCCGGATCGGCCGGACGCTCGGCCCCTGGCTGCCCGGCACCCGCACCGCGCGGCGCAACCTGACCCGCGCCTTCCCCGAGAAGAGCCGGGAGGAGATCGACCGCATCATCCGCGGCATGTGGGACAATCTCGGCCGCACCATCGCCGAGTACCCCCACCTCGACGAGATCGGCGAGAGCCGCTGCGAGGTCGTCGGCCTCGAGCATGTCCGGGCGATGCGCGACGACGGCAAGGGCGGCATCATGGTCTCCGGCCACCTCGCCAACTGGGAGGTGCAGTCGGTCGTCTCCCGCAAGCTGGGGATGGAGCTGGCGCTGGTCTACCGCGCGCCCAACAACCCCAAGGTGGGGGAGATGCTGGTGCGGCTGCGCGGCGCCGCCACCGGCACCCACATCCCCAAGGGGCCGGACGGCGCCCGCGCCCTGCTGAAGGTGCTGGCCCGGCGCGGCCATGTCGGCATGCTGATCGACCAGAAGATGAACGACGGCATCCCCGTCCCCTTCTTCGGCCGCGACGCCATGACCGCCCCGGCCGCCGCCCAACTCGGCATGAAGTTCGACGTGCCGCTCTGCCCGGCGCGGACCGAACGGCTGGAGGGCGCCCGCTTCCGCGTCACCGTCCTGCCGCCGGTGGCCTATCCGGCCGGCGGCGACCGCAACGCCGACGCCCGGCTGCTGATGGAAACCCTGAACCGCCTGTTGGAGGAATGGGTGCGCGACCGGCCGGAGCAATGGCTGTGGCTGCACCGCCGCTGGCCCGATTGACCGGCCCCGGCCGAAGGAGGTCCATCCATGCCGCTCGACCCGCATCTGCTGCAACTCTATCTCGTCGCCGCGATCGTCCTGGTGCTCGCGCCGGGACCGGATTCGCTGCTGGTCCTGTCGCGCAGCATCTCCGACGGGCGGCGGGGCGGCCTGGTGGCGACCGCCGGCATCACGGCCGGCAACCTGCTCCACGCCTCCTTCGCCGCCGCCGGGATCACCGCGCTGATCGCCGCCTCGCCGGCCCTGTTCGACGCGCTGCGCTATGCCGGCGGCGCCTATCTCGCCTGGATCGGTCTGCGCTCGCTCAAGGCCGCCTGGGCGACTCGCCGTGCGGGGCCGGATGCCCTGCCGTCCGCGGCACCGGCGCGCAGCCGGACCGTCTTCCTCCAGGCCCTGCTGACCAACCTGCTGAACCCGAAGGTCATCCTGTTCTACCTGGCCTTCGTGCCGCAGTTCGTGGCGCCCGCGCTCGGCCATGTCGGGCTGCAGACCTTCATCCTCGGCGGCATCCTCGGCAGCCTCGGCGGCCTCTACATGACCGCCATCGCGGCGCTCAGCGCCGGCGCGGCCCGGCGGATTCTCGCCAGCCCGCGGGTCCGCGTGGTGCTCGACGGCATGGCGGGCATCCTGTTCCTGGGTTTCGCCGTCCGGCTGCTGCTGACCGAGCGGCGCATCGCCTGACGCCGCATCGCCCGACCGCCCGTCGCCTGACGCAGCGGCAAAAAGCGCGTTGCTGCCTGTGGACGTACCGCATGGGCGGTGTCATAGTGCCGCCCGCATTCGACCGGCCCACCCGATGGATGACGGGCCGCCCCTTGCCGGGCGCCGCCGTCCCCCGTATCCGCGAGCGACGATGAGCGAGAAAGTCTCCCTGTTCACCCGACTGGCGAACATCCACATCCGGTTCGTGACGTGGCGCCGCGGCGTCAAGGTCGGCACCGACCGCTTCGGCAACGTCTATTACCGCGACAAGAACGGCAAGACGCACCTGCGCGAGCGCCGCTGGGTGATCTATGCCGGGGAGCCGGACGCCTCCAAGATCCCGCCGGAATGGCACGCCTGGCTGCACTACATCACCAAGGACCCGATTCCCGAGGGCTCCAGCCCCTTCCACAAGCCGTGGGTGAAGGAGCATCAGCCCAACATGTCCGGTTCGACCCAGGCCTACCGTCCGCCCGGGCACCAGCTCGCCGGCGGCAAGCGCGTGTCGGCGACCGGCGATTACGAGCCGTGGACGCCGGCGTGAGCCGCCCGGACGCCCGATAGGAACATCCAATGCGCCGGAATGTGATCGAAACCGTGATGGGCGGCGTCGTGCTCGTCGTCGCCGCCTTCTTCCTGGCCTTCGCCTACACCAGTGCGGACCTGCGCAAGGTGCAGGGCTATGCGCTGACCGCCAACTTCTCCAGCATCTCCGGCCTGCAGAGCGGGTCCGACGTGCGGATCAGCGGCGTGAAGGTCGGCACGGTCGTCGGGCTGACGCTCGACCCGAAGAGCTATCAGGCGGTCGTCCACCTGTCGGTCGACCCCACCATCAAGCTGCCGCGCGACACCGCGGCGGTCATCGCCTCGGAAAGCCTGCTGGGCGGCAAGTATCTGTCGCTGGAGCCGGGCGGCGATCCCGACACCATCGCGCCGAACGGCCGGATCGAATACACCCAGAGCACGCCGGGCATCGAGCAGCTCCTCGGCCAGGTCATCTTCTCGCTGCAGAACATGAGCAAGGGCGGCGACCAGCAGCAGGGCGGCCAGCCGCCGAAGCTGTAAGGGCGACGCAGTTGCCATCGGACGCGGGGGCCGCGGGGCATGACGCCCCGCCGGCCCCCGTTCGCATTCCGGCACCAGCCACCACCAGGAGGACAACCGCCGTGACGACCGGAACCCGCTGGGAAGCACAGGGCTACAAGCAGCATGCCGGCTTCGTGCCGGAACTCGGGATGCCGGTGGTGGAGCTTCTCGCCCCGCGGCCGGGGGAACGCATCCTCGACCTCGGCTGTGGCGAGGGCACGCTGACGGAACGGCTGGTCACCGCAGGCTGCAGCGTCGTCGGCGTCGATTCGAGCCCCGACTTCGTCGCCGCCGCCACGGCGCGCGGGCTGGATGCCCGTCTGGCCGACGGCCACGCCCTGCCCTTCCGGGAGGAGTTCGACGCGGTCTTCTCGAACGCCGCCCTGCATTGGATGACCCGGCCGGATGCGGTGATCGCCGGTGTCGCCCGCGCGCTGAAGCCGGGCGGACGCTTCGTCGGCGAGTTCGGCGGCGCCGGCAACGTGCAGCGCATCGTCGCGGCGCTGGAGGACGCGCTGGGCCGCCGCGGGCTGGACGGCAAGGCGGCCAACCCCTGGTATTTCCCGACCACGGAGGAATACGGCGCCCGCCTCGCCGCGCACGGCTTCACGGTGACCAGCATCGCCCTGATCCCGCGGCCGACCCCGCTGCCGACCGACATGGCCGGCTGGCTCGGCACCTTCGCGCAGAGCTTCCTCAACCGCGTTCCCGAGGCCGACCGCCCCGCCCTGCTGGCCGAGGTGATGGAGGCCGCCGCCCCGGACCTGCGCGACGCCGGCGGGCGGTGGACCGCCGACTATGTGCGGTTGCGCTTCGCCGCCGTGAAGGCCGCCTGACCGCCCCTCCTCCGAACGGGGGAGGACCGGAACCTCCACGGCCCCGCCTGCGTTTCTCCCGCAAATCGCGTCGATGATTGCAGGAGGAAGACGATGCGCGCGCATGTCCTGGCCGCTCTCGGCCTTGGGTTGATGGTCAGCGCCTGTGGCAACACTGTGGAGGAGAAGGCCGGGTCGGGCATGCTCGGCGGCGCGGCGGCCGGCGCGCTGGTCGGCGGCCCGGTCGGTGCCGTGGTCGGTGCCGGCGCGGGTGCGGGCGCCGGCGCGGTGACCGACAAGGTGGAGAAGGACGGCGGCATCGGCGGCGAGTCCTCCCCGCGCAGGCACACCGCGACGAAGCGCACGACGACCACCGGACCGGCCGGCACCACGACCACGACCACCACGACCACCACCGATGGATCGGGCAGCGGCTCGACCGGCACCGCGGCGACCGATACGACCGGAACGACGACCGGCACCACCGCTGGGACCACGGGCGGCGGTTACAACACCGCGCCGGCGCATGGCGCCGCTGCGGACGGCGTCGCCCAGTAGAGTGGACGGCACCCCGTTTCCGGGCTAGTAAGGCGGAGCCTTAACCGCGCCGTCCGAAACAACGGAAGCGATGGACCTGATGATGTTCCAATTGCGGAGCGCGGCCCTGGCGGCCGCGCTTCTGTTCCTGCCGACCGGGCTGTCGCCCGCCTTCGCCGCGACGCCCGACGAGATGATCAACCGCCCCGCCGCGAAGCTGCAGGGCCTCGACAAGATCACCGCCCGCACCTCCACCTTCACGATCAAGGTGGGGGAGACCAGGGCGCTAGGCAGCCTGCGCATCACGCTGCGCGCCTGCCGGGAGAACCCGCCGATCGAGCCGCCGGAATCCGCAGCCTTCCTCGAGGTGGTGGAGATCAAGCCGGGGGAGCAGGCCGAACCCGTCTTCAGCGGCTGGATGTTCGCCTCCAGCCCCGCCCTGTCGGCGATGGAACACGCGATCTACGACGTGTGGGTGCTGGGCTGCGCCGAACAGTGACCGGTGCCGGCGGCGGGTAAGGACGGCCGGCGAACCGAAATGACGTGACCCGGGGAGGGGGCGCCGTCCGGCGCCCTTACTCCGCCACCTCGGCGATCGGGTTGCCGAGCGCCCGGTCCAGATACTCGTCCACCTGCGTGGCGAGGTCGTCGGTCCGGTTGGCGAAGAAGTGGTTCGCCCCCGGAACGACGCGGTGGTCGATGCGGATGTCCTTCTGGTGCGACAGCTTGGTCACCAGCTTGGTCACCGCGGCCTGGGGCACCAGCTCGTCCCGCTCGCCGTTGATGATCAGGCCGGACGACGGACAGGGCGCCAGGAACGAGAAGTCGAACAGGTTGGCCGGCGGCGACACCGCGACGAAGCCGTCGATCTCCGGCCGGCGCATCAGAAGCTGCATGCCGATCCAGGCGCCGAACGACACGCCGGCGATCCAGCAGACCGGGGCGTTCGGGTTGTAGGTCTGCAGCCAGTCGAGCGCCGCCGCGGCGTCCGCCAGCTCCCCCTCCCCCTTGTCGTAGGTGCCCTGGCTGCGGCCCACGCCGCGGAAGTTGAAGCGCAGCGCCGAGTAGCCGCGCTTGGTGAAGGACTGGAACAGGGTGAAGACCACCTTGTTGTTCATCGTCCCGTTGTGCTGCGGGTGCGGGTGCAACAGCAGCGCCACCGGCGCGTTCGGCGTCGTGCCGTGGGTGTAGCGACCTTCCAGGCGACCGGCCGGTCCATTGATGATCACTTCAGGCATGGGAGCGACGATCCTGACGCGAACAAAGGTTTGGCGGTTCCTCCGCGGAGCCGGCAGGTAGCAACCCCGCTGCACGCAAGAGGATGCCCGTCGCGGACCAGGAGCGGCGCATACAATTCTTGACCGTTTTGCTTGGTCATCTTATATGCGTCCACAGGTCCATCGGGGCAACCCGCAAGACACCCCGGCATACGGCCACCGGATGAACCGGATGACCCGCCGGGCGTGGGTCCGAGTTTTCTTGCGAAAGATCGCTCTCCCGGCAAGAGGGCGGACTATATCACGGCGGGTGACAGCGTGTTCAAGCTTCTTCGCGAAGAGATCGATGGGATCATGGCCCGCGACCCGGCGGCGCGGTCCCGGCTGGAGGTGGCCCTGTGCTATCCCGGCCTGCACGCGATCCTGCTGCACCGCCTTGCCCATGCCTGCTGGACCCGCGGCTGGACGCTGGCGGCCCGCGCCGTCTCCCAGGCCTCGCGCTTCCTCACCGGCATCGAGATCCACCCCGGCGCCACCGTCGGCCGCCGCTTCTTCATCGACCACGGCATGGGCGTGGTGATCGGCGAGACGGCGGAGATCGGCGACGACGTGATGCTCTACCATGGCGTCACGCTGGGCGGCACCTCGCTGAACCAGGGCAAGCGCCACCCGACTCTCGGCAACGGCGTGATCGTCGGGGCCGGGGCCAAGGTGCTGGGCGCCATCACCGTCGGCGACGGCGCGCGCGTCGGCGCCAACGCCGTCGTGGTGGCCGACGTGCCCGCGGCGACCGCCGTGGTCGGCATTCCCGCCAAGCCGGTGACGCCGCGCGACAGGACCGACACGGGCCGCTTCCTCCCCTACGGCACGCCCTGCGGCGACCTGCCGGACCCGGTCGCCCGCGCGCTGACCGGCCTGCTGGACGAGGTGACCGCCCTGCGCCGCCGGGTGGAGGAGCTGGAGACCGGGCATGCCCCGGCCGCGCCGGCCGGCGAGAAGGTTCTGGCCGACGGCGCCGCGGCCCCGCGCTGTTGATCCGGCCGGACAGTTTCACGATATCCCGCATCAGGCGGAACCGCTTATCAAGGTAGGAGACACGCGATGAGACTGAGCACCAAGGGGCGCTATGCCGTCATGGCGATGGTCGACCTCGCCGCCACCAGCAAGGGCAGCCCGGTCGCCCTGGCCGACATCGCCGAGCGGCAGGAGATCTCGCTCTCCTACCTGGAGCAGCTCTTCGCCAAGCTGCGCAAGGGTGGCCTGGTCAAGAGCGTGCGCGGCCCCGGCGGCGGCTATCTGCTGGCCCACGCCTCGGACGCCACGCGCATCTCAGACATCATCCTGGCGGTGGACGAGCCGATCCGCACGACCCGCTGCGCCAACGGCACGCCGCAGGGCTGCCGCACCAACCGCTCGCGCTGCCTGACCCACGACCTGTGGGAGGAGCTGGGCAACCAGATCCACATGTATCTCAGCTCGGTCACCGTGGCCGACGTGGTGGAGCGGCGGATCATCGGCACCAGCGGCCTGACGCTGCGCGCCCCCGCCTCGCCGGAGGGAGCGGCGGTCGCCGCCGAGTGACCCCTCGCGCCCGCCCGGCCGCTGCCGCCATGACCCGCGTCTATCTCGACCACAACGCCTCGGCTCCGCTGAAGCCGGCGGTGAAGGCGGCGATGCTCCAGGCGATGGAGATCGCCGGCAACCCGTCCTCCGTCCACGCCCATGGCCGCGCGGCGCGCCGGGCGGTGGAGGAGGCGCGCGCCACGGTCGCCGCCCTGGTCGGGGCGAAGCCGGCGCAGGTCCTGTTCACCGGCAGCGGGACCGAGGCCAACAACCTGGCACTGCGCGGCTTCCCCGGCCGCCGCATCCTCGTCTCGGCCATCGAGCATGACTCGGTGCTGGCCGCCGAGCCCGATGCGCTGCGCATTCCGGTGACGCGCGCCGGCGCCGTCGACCTGGAGGCGCTCGACCGCCTGCTCGCCGACGGGGCCGGGCCGGCGCTGGTCTCCCTGATGCTCGCCAACAACGAGACGGGGGTGATCCAGCCGGTGGCGGAGGCCGCCCGCCTCGCCCACGCCCGCGGCGCGCTGCTCCACTGCGACGCGGTGCAGGCGGCGGGGCGTCTGCCGGTCGAGCTCGGCGCGCTCGGCGCCGACCTGCTGACTCTGTCCGCCCACAAGCTCGGCGGACCGGCCGGCGTCGGCGCCCTGCTGGTGGCCGAGGGTCTGGAGCCGGAGGCGCTGATCCGCGGCGGCGGACAGGAGCGGCGGCGGCGGGCCGGGACCGAGAACCTGCTGGGCATCGTCGGCTTCGGCGCCGCGGCCCGCGCGGCCCGCGACGAGTTGCCGCTGGCCGGCGATCTCGCCGCCCTGCGCGACCGGCTGGAACGCGAGGCGCTGGCCGCCGCCCCGCAGGCCCGGGTGATGGGCGCCACCCTGCCGCGCGTCGCCAACACGAGCTGCCTCGTGCTGCCGGGCCTGTCGGGAGAGACGCAGGTGATGGCGCTGGATCTCGCAGGCGTGGCGGTCAGCGCCGGTTCCGCCTGCTCCAGCGGCAAGGTGAAGCCCTCCCACGTCCTGTCGGCGATGGGCGAGGATGCCTCCACCGCCTCCTCCGCCATCCGTGTCAGCCTGGGCTGGGACAGCGACGAGGCGGCGGTCGACCGCTTCCTGGAGGCCTGGATCGCCATGGCGCGGCGTGCCCGCGCCGCATGACGGGACAGGGGCGTCATATTTCGGCCGTTGCGTCGGCGCCCGGTGTCCGGTATGACCCGCCCGGATCCCCGCCGAAGCGGCAACGGCCAAGGCGGCTCGACGGACAGCGACCATGACCACTTCCGATTCCGGCCTTCCTCCCGGCAAGCGGGGCATCGCCGGCACCATCGACGGCGATCTGGAGCCGTGCTGGCTGTGCGGCCGGTCGGTGGCGGCGCGTGCGCTGTTCTGCCATGCCTGCGGGGCCGTCCTGCCGCCCCGCGCGCTCGACCCCTTCACCCGGCTGGGGCTGGAGCGGCGCTTCGACCTCGACCTCGAACAGGTGGGGCGCCAGTTCGCCGGCTTCAGCCGTGCGCTCGACCCCGAGCGCTTCGCTGCCCGCGGCGCCCGCCAACAGGCCAACGCCCGCGCCCAGGCCGACGCGCTGGAGGAGGCGTTCGAGACGCTGCGCGACCCGGTGCGCCGTGCCCGCGCGCTGCTCGCCCTGATGGACGTCTCTCCCCTGCCGCCGCCGGAGACGCCGGACGAGGAGGTCGCCGACCTCGCCGAGCAGCTCGCCGCGGCCGCGGCCGCCGAGGATGCCGTGGCGGTCGACCGGCTGGGCAACGCGGTGACCCAGCGGATCGAGGCCTGCATCAAGTATCTCGCCCCGGCGCTGCGCAACGCCCAGGCCGATCCCGCGAGGTCGGAGGGGGCCTTGCGCATCCTCGCCCGCCTGGAACAGCTCGAAGCGCTCGCCCAGGAGGCGCGGGACCGCCGCGCCGCGCTGGCGCCGCGCGGGCCGTGATCGCCTCGCCCGGTTCCCCCTCACCCGTATCCCACTCACCTGTCTCAACGACCGACCACAGAGGTTTCCGTTCATGCCCAAGATGACCTTCATCGAGCCCGATGGCACCCGCCGCGAGGTGGACGCCCCGCTCGGCCTCTCCGTCCTGGAGATCGCGCACAAGCACGGCATCGACCTGGAAGGCGCTTGCGAGGGCTCACTGGCCTGCTCCACCTGCCACGTCATCGTGGAGCCGGAATGGTTCGACGTGCTGCAGGAGGCCGAGGAGGACGAGGAGGACATGCTCGACCTCGCCTTCGGCCTGACCAAGACCTCGCGTCTCGGCTGCCAGATCATCATGAAGGAAGAGCTGGACGGCCTGGCCGTCCGCCTGCCCGGCGGCAGCAACAACGCCATGAAGTAAGGCGCGGACCGGGGCCGGCGGGCGGACAGCGCTTGCCCGGCCCCCGCCGCCGCCCATATAGGGCGCCATGAACTCCCTCGGACTTCCCAAGCGCCCCCAGGATACCCGCGTGGTCGTCGCCATGTCGGGCGGGGTCGATTCCTCCGTCACCGCCGCCCTGCTGCGGGAGGAGGGCTATGACGTCGTCGGCATCACGCTGCAGCTCTACGACCACGGCATGGCGGTGCAGAAGGCGGGCGCCTGCTGTGCCGGCCAGGACATCTACGACGCCCGCCGGGTCTCCGACCGCATCGGCATCCCGCACTATGTGCTGGATTACGAGGGGCGCTTCACCCGCGACGTGATGGATGATTTCGCCGACAGCTATCTGCGCGGCGAGACGCCGATCCCCTGCGTGCGCTGCAACCAGAAGGTCAAGTTCCGCGACCTGCTGAACACCGCGCGCGAACTGGGGGCGGAGGCGCTGGCGACCGGCCACTATGTGCGCCGGCTGGCCGGCCGCGGCGGGGCCGAGCTGCACCGTGCGGTCGATCCCGCCAAGGACCAGAGCTATTTCCTGTTCGCCACGACGCGCGAGCAGCTCGACTTCCTGCGCTTCCCGCTGGGCGGCCTGACCAAGCCGGAGACGCGGGCGCTGGCCGGTCGCTACGGGCTGGAGGTGGCGGCCAAGCCCGACAGCCAGGATATCTGCTTCGTCCCCGACGGCGACTATGCCGCGGTGGTGGCGTCGCTACGCCCCGGCTCGGTCGAGCCCGGCGACATCGTCCACGTCGACGGCCGCGTTCTGGGCCGCCACCGCGGCGTCGTCCACTACACCATCGGCCAGCGCAAGGGGCTGGGCATCGGCGGCATCCGCGGCGCGGAGGAGGAGGCGCTCTACGTCGTGCGCCTGGAGCCTGCCCAGCGCCGGGTGATCGTCGGCCCGCGCCGGGCGCTGGCGCGCAGCAGCGTCGCCATCCGTGACGTCAACTGGCTGGGTCCTGACCTTTCCGAAGGAGAGTCGCTGGAGGTGGCGGTCAAGCTGCGCTCCGCCCAGCCCGCCGCCCCGGCGACCTGGTACCCCGGCCCCGGCGGCACGGCGCGGGTGGAGCTTCGCGAGCCGCAGCACGGCGTGGCGCCCGGCCAAGCCTGCGTCGTCTACCAGGGCGACCGGGTGCTGGGCGGCGGCTGGATTGCCGCGGCAACTGCCTGAAAAGACGGCGCTTTCCGTCTATGAAAAATTTTTCGAAGAAGTGCTTGACTGCGAACCGCCCCCTATCCTATAGAGACGGCCCCGGCGGAAACGCCGGACCCGATGGCAGCGTAGCTCAGTGGTAGAGCAGGGGAATCATAATCCCTTGGTCGGGGGTTCAAATCCCTCCGCTGCTACCATCAAGAAAGCCAGTCAATCCAATGGGTTGGCTGGCTTTTTGCTTTCCGGCCGACGCGGTCTTCGGGGGTGCCGGCGAGCACGCGGCCGGAGACCTCCCGCCGGGTTCCGATTGGAGTTGCCCCGGCTCGGTGAACGGGCTGGGATGCGCACCTGTTCGACAGCAGTGTGATCCAAGCCCGCGCCCATGCCGCCGGGGCGCGGGGCGGCTCGACGTGTCACCGCAAGCGCATCGTGCCGATCATTCCCGGGCGACCCGGCCAGCCGGGAAATCCGGACTTCGACCGCAAGGTTTATCGGCGGCGAAACTCGTCGAGCGACCGGTCGGAAAGCTGAAGCGGTTCCGTCGCGCGGCAACCCGTTCCGACAGACGTGATGCCCACCACCTGGCCTGCGTCCAGGTCGCTTCCGTCAGGGCCTGGCCACGCAGCTTGGGCGCCCGGCCCAGCCCCTGATCCATGGATGGCGGGACGACCGCTCCGATCGGGAGGGTGTGGTTCCCGGTTCGACGCGCGACGGGACCGGATCCTCAGTGGTCGGCCCCGGAACCGCCGACCGCCACGATGGTGTAGGGAATGCCCTCCACCTTGATCGTACGCCGCTCTTCCAGCGTCGCGGCCGATACCAGCCGCACCACCCCCTTGAGCGGATCGGTCACCGCCACATCGTCACCCGCGACGGCAAGCCTCGGGCGCGGGGCACGCCAGTGACCATCCATCGAATAGGGGCCGGTGATTTGGGCACTCCGCTCGATGGCACCGGTCAGGATGTCGAGGACGTGCAGCTTGCCGTCCTCGGTCAGGATGTAGGCGCGCTCGGCCTTCGACGGATCGAGGACGAAATCCACCCGGCGTGCCGGCAGGTCGATCCGGCGGAAGGGCCGAGGCGTGTCGGGCTCGATGATGACGACGGCGTTCGGTCCGAAATTGCCGAGAAAGAACTGCATCGCCGAACCGCCCTTCAGGGTGGAGACATAGCCGTCGCCAAGCCCTGCGGTCGGGAGGTGCTGCAGCGTCGGCGGCTTCAGCCCGGTGGCCGGGCGGGCGAGGACGATGCCGTCCCTGCAGCCGAAGGCGAACATCCCGCCCGACTGGGCCTGCCCGTGCACACCGGGACAGCTCGTCATGGCGCCGACCTGATGGCCCTGCTCGTCGACGACCATGAGACCCGGGCGCGGCTTGTCGGCTGCGTCGGACGGCACCGAGACGACCAGATGACTGCCCATCGGGGCGGCGAGGCCATGATGGGCGCCGGTCGGCCTCAGCCTGCGCGCGGCGAAGGATGGCTGCGAAAGCTCGCTTTCCCGGAACAGGGCGACCTCGCCCGTGCCGTCGTCGAAGAGCGCAACGACCCCGGATCCCTCCACGATGTGCGCGGGCGCGGTCCCGGTGATCACCGTCGGCAGCAGTCTGGCGTCCTGGATCTTCAGGTCGGCATGGTCGCCGTGATCCTCGACCGTGACGCCGGTATCGATCACGGACACGTTGCCGGCGTCTCCCTGGACGGCGAAGACCGTGCGTCCGCTCAGGCTGCGGGTCAGTGCCGGCGTCCGGTCGATCCTGAACGTTCCCACGTTGGACCCGGTCCGAAGGTCGATGGCCCGCACGATTCCTTCCGCATGATCGCCGACGAACAGCCGGTAATGCGACGCGCTCCCGTCACGCGTCTGCGCATGCCTGCTGTCCTCGGCCCGTGCCGGACCGGCCGCGAGACCACCGGCCGCAACACCAAGCAGCAGCAGTGTCGCCAGGAATGGCAAGCCGTTCATATCCCACCTCGTCATCGAACTTCGCCTTTCGGTGCGGTGCAGGGACGCCGGGCAAGCCGGGCGTCCGTCCTGGTTGCAGGAAGACTGCTGCATCCAGTAGATGCTATGTTATAACGTTACATATGATACCGACAAACCCCTGCGAGTGAATGATGACCAAGGTCATAGACTCCGACGGCGTTCCAGATGCGCTTGGGCCGGCGCTCCAACTGGTGCGGGCCGTGTGGACGGACGGAGGGGAGGAAGGTCTGCCGGAGCGCATCGTCGCCTGGGCGATGATGATCGAGGCGGTGGACCGCCTGACCGCCCTGGAGGGCCCCGCGGCGACCGCCGCGCTCCTCGGCGAGCTTGGCCGCACCGTTCTCGTCACGCCCCGCGTCCCGCAGGGGGCGCTTCAATGAGTGGAATCACCAACAACCGCTTCTTCGGGGCGCGGTCCTGGCGCGAGGCCAGGCCGGTGCTGCTGCATCCCCGGTTCTTCGAGGGGTTCCGGGACTATGTCGACGGCCGTCCGTTCGATTACCGCAGGCTGGACGGCTGGCCTCTGCTGGACCAGCACCGGTACGAGAACGGCCGGGAAATGGCTGCCGAATGCCGCGCGGCCGGCCTCATGGTTCGTTGGGCCGACCGGACGCGCATTCCGCGCGGCCTGAAGGAGCTGGTGGCGGAGCGCGCCCGCGCCCGCCGCCCCGCCCGGCGGAGGTCGGCTCGGATCAACACCCGCGAGACCGCCGTCGGAAGCGCGGCCCCGTCGCCGGATCGTCCACCATGCCGGTCGGGCGGCGGCAGGTCGGGCGGGTGAGGCGGACGAGAAGCACCTCGCGCTCCCGGTCCGTCGGCGTCACGCCGGCGGTCCGGGCCACCTCGTCATCAGGCGGCGGTGATAGGCGGTGGCACCGCAGCCCTCGTCGAGCAGGCCCTTGGCCCCGTCCGGGGAGAGCAGGCGGAACGCCGCCGCCGGGCCCGACGGGGAAGCGGTTCGACGGCGGACCGCCCGGCTGGCGAACGGTCGCCCGCGTCCGTCAAGGCCGTTCCCCGCCGCGTGGGCCGGCGGCCGTCCGACCTACGGTTTGCCGGCCGCTCCGGCCAGGGCATGCGTCGGCCGACCGGAGGCGCCCGCCTCGACGATGCGTTCGACCGCGCGCGAGGCTGCGTCCTTGAACGGGCTGATCACCAGATCGGCACCGGCATGCAGCAGATGGCGGGTATCCGGACTGTCGGTGCTGGTCAGCACCACCCTGCCCGCGAACCCCATCTCCCGCAGCGCATGCAGGAGCGAGAGCCGGACATCGTGGTGGGTCACCATCTGGGGATGGGCGGGGATCGCCACCACCACCCACCGGCTGTGGCGCAGCGGCAGGCTGCTCAGGAATTCCGGATCGCCGACATCGCCGTACAGGCCGGGATGGCCGCGCTTGCGCCAGCGGTCCATCGCCTCCGGATCGAAATCGACGCCGAGCACCGACATGCCCTGGGCGGTCAGCCCCTTGGCGATCTCCCGCCCGTAGCGGCCGAGACCGAACAGGATCACGTCGTAGCTTCCGGCGACCTCTCCGGCGCCCGCCGATTCCTCCCGGTACGGAACGGCACGCTCGAACGGCGCCAGCAGCGGCTCGACCAGGGCATAGAGCGTCTGGGAATAGACGATCATGTAGGTGGACAGGGTGATGGTCACCAGCCCGACCAGCGTGACCAGCCCCATCGCTTCCGGGCGGACATGCCCCAGCGACAGTCCCATCGCCATGAAGATGAGCGAGAACTCGCTGATCTGCGCCACCGTCAGCCCGGCCAGGAATCCGGTGCGCTTGCGATAGCCCATGTAGCCCATGATGGCGAGCACGATCAGCGGATTGCCGATCAGCACGAACAGCGCCAGGACGAAGGACTCGCCAAGCTGCTCGCCCAGCATGCCGAGATCCAGCCGCGAGCCGAGGCCGATGAAGAAGAACAGCAGCAGGAAATCCCGCAGGCTGGAGAGGCGCGAGGCGATCGCCTCGCGGAAGCTGGTGGAGGCGAGCGACACGCCGCCGAGCAGGCCGCCCAGCTCCTTCCCGAACCCCAGCCAGTCGCTGACCGACGCCAGCAGAACCGCCCAGGCGATGGCGAAGGTCACCATCAGTTCCGGCATGGTGGCGATGCGCGCCAGCAGCGGTTCGGCCCCGTAGCGGATGAACAGCGCGACCGAGACCAGCAGCAGGACGCCCCCGGCGATCACCCCGGCGATCCCGAAGCCGGACGGGCCGTGTCCGGTGCCGACGCCATAGGCGGACAGCACCACCATCGCCAGGACCACCGCGATGTCCTGGACGATCAGGAAGCCCAGCGCGATGCGTCCGTGCAGGCTGTCGATCTCCCGCTTGTCCGACAGCAGCTTGACGATGATGATCGTGCTGGAGAAGGTCAGCGCCACCGCGACATAGGCGCTGGTCACCATGTCGAGGCCGAGCGCCAGGCAGATGAAGAAGCCGACGATCGAGGTGAAGGCGACCTGACCCAGTCCGGTCGCCAGGGCCACCGCGCCGAGCGTGCGCACCAGCTGCACGTCGAGCTTCAGCCCGACCAGGAACAGCAGGACGGCGATGCCGATCTCGGCCAGCAGCTCGATATGCTCGGTGGACTGCACCAGACCCAGCACGTCCGGCCCGGCGACGATGCCGACCGCGATGAAGCTGACGATCAGCGGCTGGCGCAGCAGCAGCCCCAGCACCCCGACCAGCGAGGCCAGGGCCAGCAGGGCGGCCATCTCGTAGAAGATCGACTGATGCAGGAACTCCACCGCTTTCCCTCCCGGCAGACCGTTGGTTGGGAATGCCGCCCGCAGGGGCGGCACCCCGTTCGGTTTCAGTTGGACTGGGCGCCCAGCCGGCGCAGGATCAGCTTCTCGATCTCCAGCACCGCGAACAGCAGGACGCCGGCGGCAAGCACCGGAAGACCCTCGGCCACGCCCAGCGGGCGGGTGTCGAAGAGGGCTGCCATGAAGGGGGCGTAGGTGAAGACCAGTTGCAGGCCGGTCACCACCGCCACCGCGACCAGCACCGGCCGGGTTCCCAGAATGCCCTGGAAGGTCAGCGATGCCGTCCGCAGGTAACGCACGCTGAACAGGTAGAACACCTCCATCACCACCAGCGTGTTGACCGCGACCGTGCGCGCCGTCTCGACGTCCGCGCCGTGCCAGACCGACCATTTGAACAGGCCGAAGATGCCCGCCGTCATCAGCATCGAGACGAAGGCGATCCGCCAGACCAGGAAGCGGGACAGCAGAGCCTCGCCTGCCGGGCGCGGCGGCCGGCTCATCACGTCGCGTTCCGAAGGCTCGAAGGCGAGCGCCAGCGCCAGTCCGATCGAGCTGACCATGTTCACCCACAGGATCTGCAGCGGCGTGATCGGCAGCGTCAGACCGGCCATGATGGCGATGATGATGCTCATCGACTCGCCGCCGTTGATCGGCAGCAGGAAGACGATGGCCTTCTTCAGGTTGTCGTAGACGGTCCGCCCCTCGCGCACCGCCCGCGCGATCGAGGCGAAGTTGTCGTCGGCCAGCACCATCTCGGCGACCTCCTTGGCCGCTTCGGTTCCCTTCTGGCCCATGGCGACGCCGACGTCGGCGCGCTTCAGCGCCGGCGCGTCGTTCACCCCGTCGCCGGTCATCGCGACGATGTGCCCCCGCGCCTGGAGCGCCTGGACCAGACGCAGCTTGTGCTCCGGGCTGGCGCGCGCGAAGACGTCGATGTCCGGGGCGCGCCGGACCAGCTCCTCGTCGCTCAGCGCCTCGATCTCGGGCCCGGTCAGGGCGGCCGACGCGTTCTCCAGCCCGAGCTGGCCGGCGATGGCGCGGGCGGTCACCGCATGGTCGCCGGTGATCATCTTGACCCGGATCCCGGCGCCGCGGCAGGCGCTCACCGCCTCCACCGCCTCCACCCGCGGCGGGTCGATCATGCCGACCAGCCCGAGCAGGACCAGACCGCTCTCCACGTCCGAGAAGCACAGCTCGCGGTGATCCGATGCCGCCGCCTTCGCGGCGAAGGCCAGCACGCGCTGCCCCTGGGCCGCCAGCGCCTCGATGCCGGCCTGCCAGGCTGCGGCGTCGAGCGGGCGGTCGCCGCCGTCCGGCCCACGCTCGGCCCTGCACATCGCCAGGATGCGCTCGGGCGCTCCCTTCACATAGACGATCCCCCGGTTCTCATGGTCGTGGTGCAGCGTCGCCATGAAGCGGTGTTCGGATTCGAAGGGGATCAGGTCGGTGCGGGGCAGGCGGCGGGCTTCCTCGCCGGTGTCGATCCCGGCCTTGCGGGCCAGCACCAGCAGAGCCCCCTCCATCGGGTCGCCTTCGACGGTCCAGCCGGACTCCGTCTCGCGCAGGGCGGCGTCGTTGCACAACGCGCCGGCCCGCGCCAGCTCGACCAGGACGGGATGGTCGTCGGGCAGCCGCTCCCGCCCGTCCAGCGTGACGCCGCCTTGCGGCTCGTAGCCGACGCCGCCGATCCCGAAGCCCTGCCCTCCGGCGATCACCGAGCGCACGGTCATCTCGTTGCGGGTCAGGGTCCCGGTCTTGTCGGTGCAGATGATCGAGACGGAGCCCAGCGTCTCCACCGCCGGCAGGCGGCGGATGATGGCGTTGCGGCGCGCCATGCGCTGCACGCCGATCGCCAGCGTGATGGTGAGGATCGCCGGCAGCCCTTCGGGAATGGCGGCGACCGCCAGGCTGACCACGGCCATGAACAGCTCGGTGGCGCTGTAGCCATGCACCAGCACGCCGAAGCCGAAGACCAGCGCCGCGATGGCCAGGATGACCGAGGTCAGGGTGCGGGCGAACCGCGCCATCTGGCGCAGCAGCGGGGTCTCGATCCCCTCCAGCCGGGCCATCATGCCGCTGATCCGTCCGATCTCGGTCGTGGACCCGGTGGCGACGACGATGCCGCGTCCCTGCCCGTGGGTGACCAGCGTTCCGGAGAACGCCATCGGCCGGCGGTCCCCCAGCGGGGCGTCGGCGGCGACCGGATCGGAGGCCTTGTCCACCGGGACCGATTCGCCGGTCAGCGCGGCTTCCTGGATATGCAGGTTCTTGGTCCAGACCAGCCGCAGATCGGCCGGCACCTTGTCCCCCGCCTCCAGCAGGACGAGATCGCCGGGCACCAGCTCCTCGGCCGGAACCGCGACGCGGTGACCGTCGCGCAGCACGGCGGCGCTGGCCGACAGCATGTGGCGGATGGCGCCGAGCGCCTGCTCGGCCTTGCCCTCCTGGACGAAGCCGACCACGGCGTTGAGCACGCACACCGCCAGGATCACCGCCGCATCGGTCCAGTGGCCCAGCAGGGCCGTGATCGCCGCCGCGACCAGCAGGACCTGGATCAGCAGATTGTTGAACTGCGACAGGAAGCGCAGCAGCGGTCCGCGGGTCTTGGGTGGAGGCAGACTGTTGGGACCGAACCGCAGCAGGCGTTCCTGCGCCTCCGCCGGGGTCAGTCCCTCGGGCCGGGCTCCGAGCAGGGTTTCGGCCTCCCGAACCGTCAGGACATGCCAGGCGGGGATGTCGGAAACCGCCGCCGTGCCTGCGCCGTCCGGACCTGGTCCGGCCTTCGTGCGTTCGTCGAGAACCATGTCGGGATCTCCCGCATTGGTTTGGATCTTGGTGCCGGAACCGTCCCGGTCGTCAGCCGGTCGTCGGGTCGCGGTTGGCATGCGCGTTCAGGAAGCTTTCCAGGTCGCGCACCGCCACCCGCCATTCCCGGCCGAACTTGATGGCTCGCAGCGATTTGGCATGGATCCACTCGCGCACCGTGTCCTCGGACACCTTCAGAACCTCAGCGACCTCGTGGACCGTCATCAGGGGTTTGCTGAGCATGGGCGATGCCGGTTTGTCTGGGTTTGTCAGGGTTTGTGATGAGTAATCCTGCCACAGGCCACCGGATGCCGATTTGATGCAGATCAAAGCCGGCGGAACCGGAAGCTGGCCTCCTATCGGGAGAGCGTCCATGCCGGGGAGCGGTCCCGGACGACGGGCGGCCCCGGCCGCCGGGCCGGGTCATGAGACCGGGCCGCAAGACCGGAGAACGGACGTCGCTTCCACCAGAACGGGGAGACGGGCCATGAAAAGCATTCTCATCGCAACCGACCTCTCGGCGCGGTCCGACCGGGCGCTGGATCGCGCCCTGGCGTTGGCGCGGGAGCAGGATGCCCGCATCACCGTCCTGCACGTCGTCGACGACAGGCTCGCCCAGGCGGCGATCGAGCGCCGGGAGGACGAGGCGAAGGAAGCCATCGCGGCCTATCTGGCGGCGCGCGGACCGGGACAGGACGCGACGGTCTCGGTGACCGTCGGCGAGGCGGACTCCGACATCCTGCGCGCGGCCGGCCGGTGCGCCGCCGATCTCATCGTTCTGGGTGCCCACCGGGTGGCGCCGGACGACGATACCTTCCAGGGCTCCACCGCGTGGAACGTGCTGCGGGAATCCCGGCACCCGGTGCTGCTGGTGAAGGAGCCGGCGCTGGCCCCCTACCGCCGCGTGGCGGTCGGCTTCGACTTCTCCGGCCTGTCCGAGGCGGCGTTGCGCCTGGCGTTCCGGTTCCGGCCCGGGGAGGTGGACGTCATGCACGTCTTCCACGCGCCCTATCAGGGCTTCCTGACCGGTGCGGATACCCAGCGCGATCTGCGTGAGCAGTGCGACCGGAAGCTCGAATCCGCCGTCGGCGCCGTCATGCGCTCGCTGGAGCCGGAACAGGCGGAGGGAGTGGCGTTGCGCCGTCTGGTCTGCCGGGGCGAGATCGTCGGGACGCTGCGGCAGGAATGCGAGACCCACCGCGTCGATCTTCTGGCCATCGGGACCAGCGGCCGGTCGGGACTGGCGCACGCCATCTTCGGCAGCATCGCGGAAAGCCTGCTGCGGGATCCCCCCTGCGACATCGTCGCGGTCCGCGGCGCTTCCGGCGCCTGAGGGCGCTCCGCTCCGGTTTCGATACCGCAACATCGCAAGGTGGATCATGCGGACACTGCTCGTCGCCTCCGACCTGTCGAGCCGCAGCGACCGGGCCGTCGCTCAGGCCGCCTATCTGGCCGGCCGGTTCGGCGCCCGGCTCGTCCTGCTGCATGTGGTGGACGACGAGTTGCCCGCGGCTCTGTTCGACGCGGGGCGGGAACAGGCCATCCGCCTGCTGGCGGAGACGGCCTCCGGTTCCGGCTTCCTGTCGCCGGACCGCGTCGCCGTCCGGGTGGATGGCGGTCTCGACTTCCGGACGATCCTGGCGGTGGCCGCTGAGGAGGGGGCCGGCCTGATCGTGCTGGGCGCCCATCGCCGCTCCCTGCTGGAGGACGTCCTTACCGGAACCACGGTCGAGCGGGTGATCCGCAACGCGGCGACGCCGGTGCTCGTCGCCAGGCGCAGCACCCCCGGCGGCTATGTCTGCACGCTGGCCGCCGTGGACCTGAAGGAGGAGGAGACGGCGGTCCTGCGGCTGGCCCACCGGCTGGCCGACGGCCAGACCCTGTACCTCACGCATGTGCAGAACGACGCCCTGTCGCTGCGGACGCCGCTCGCCGGCGCCCGGTCGGACGAGATGGAGCGGTCCCGCAGGGCGATCGACGCCCGGTGCGAGGCCGCCCTTCAGGACATCGCGCGGCTGGCGGGTCTGCCGGCCGGGGGGTGGCTGCCGCTGGTCGGATGGGGATCGCCGGCCGAGGAGATCCTCGACGGGGTGGAGCGCCTCCATGCCGACCTGTGCGTGGTCGGGACGCGGACCCGAGGCAGGGGAGCCGTCGAACGCCTGCTGTTCGGAAGCGTCGCCGAACGGTTGCTGCTCGATCTCACCTGCGACGTGCTGGTCGTGCCGCTTTCCGGCGCGGAAGCGCCGGCAACCTGACTGGAACCAAGGACATCGAATCGGGGAGGTCTTCGCATGACATACCGGATGCTCGTCCCGCTTCACACCCACCCGGAGGGAAACACCGAGACCATCGCCGTGCACGTCGCGGAGATCGCCCGGCACCTGTCCGCCGACGTTCACGCCCTGGCCTGCGCCGCCGAGTTCCCGCAGGCCTCCAGCCCTCTGGGAAACTATCTGCTCGGCGTGCCGGCGATGATCGAGGACGCCAGGGAGAAGTCGCGGAGCCGCGGCCGGACGCTGTTCCAGGCGTTGCGGGATCGGCTGGACCCCGCCGGCATTCCTCTGCACACGGAATGGGCCGACTGCTTTCCCTCGCTGTTCGGCGATGTCGTCGCCGTCCGCGGGCGATACCACGACCTGATCCTGGTGGGAGCAGGCACCGGCGATCAGGCATCGTCGCCGGCCATGGCGGAAGCCGCGATCTTCGGCTCCGGCCGCCCGACCCTGCTGGTTCCGGAGGCGGGCCCGCCCGGCACTCCCGACCATGTGCTGATCGCCTGGGACGGCAGCCGCGTCGCCGCGCGGGCGGTGGCGGATGCCGATCCCTTCCTGCGCCGGGCCCGAACCGTCACCATCGCCACGGTGGTCGACGACAAGGCGCTGGAGGATGCCCATGCGGCGGAGCGTCTGGCCGAACATCTCGCCGACCACGGCATTCAGGCCCGGGTTCGGCAGGTGCAGGGGAATGGGCGGCCGACCGCGGAGGCCCTCCTCCACCATATGGCGGAGAAGGGAGCGAATCTCCTGGTCATGGGCGGCTTCGGTCACTCCCGTCTGCGGGATTTCGTGCTGGGCGGCGCGACCAGGGGCGTTCTCGACGATGTGCGCCGCCCGGTCCTTCTCTCCCACTGAACCGACGGGCCAGCCGGTCGGCAGGGCTCTCGCGGTGCCGGCGGCCCGGCAGGAGGTCGCCTTGGCTGCGGGGGTCTGCGGATCGTCACCGGCCGCCGCACCGGGGACCGGACGGTTCCTGCGAAACCACAACCGGTCCCGCGGGCGATGCGCCGCCCGCTCTCACCGCAGTCATCGCCACCCCGTCCGGCTCGGCTCAGTCATCGGTCCCCGCCGCTCCCTGACGCAGGACATCGCCGGGTCTGGCGGAGCGGGCCGATCGGGCGGAGGCCAGGTGAAGCACCAGATACCCGGCGACCGCGCACAGGATGGAGCCGGACAGCACACCGATGCGGACCGCCGCCGCGTACTCGTCGCCGGAGAAGGCGAGACCGCCGATGAACAGGCTCATGGTGAAGCCGATCCCGGTCAGCAGCGACATCCCGTAGAACTGGACCCAGCTGGCGCCCTCGGGCAGGCGCCCCAGCCCCAGCCGGATCGCCACCCAGGTGAAGCCCATCACGCCGATCTGCTTGCCCAGGAACAGGCCGAGCGCGATCCCCAGCGGGACCGGGGCGAGCAGCGAAGCCGGGGTCAGTCCGGTCAGCGGAACGCCGGCGTTGGCGAAGGCGAACAGCGGCAGGATGCCGAACGCCACCCAGGGATGCAGCGTGTGTTCCAGATGGTGGAGGGGCGAGGCCTGTCTCTCGCCCCCCGCCGTGCGCAGCGGGATGGCGAAGGCGGTGGCGACGCCGGCCAGCGTCGCATGGACGCCGGACTTCAGGACGCACACCCACAGGAACACGCCGACCAGGACATAGGCGGCGATCCGCGTCACCCCCATCCGGTTCATCGCGAACAGGACGGCCAGACCGACCCCGGCCAGTCCCAGCGCCGCCAGCGACAGGTCCGCGGTGTAGAACAGTGCGATGATGACGATGGCGCCGAGGTCGTCCATGATCGCCAGCGCCAGCAGGAACAGTTTCAGCGAGGCGGGAGCCCGTGTGCCGAGCAGGGCGAGGACGCCGAGCGCGAAGGCGATGTCGGTGGCCGCCGGGATCGCCCAGCCTGCGGTTGTGGCGGGATTGCCCCAGTTGATCGCCAGATAGACGGCGGCCGGCATGATCATGCCGCCCAGCGCCGCGATGGCCGGCAGTCCGGCGCTGGACAGGCTGGACAGCTCGCCCTCCAGCATCTCGCGCTTGATCTCCAGGCCGACCAGCAGGAAGAACACCGCCATCAGGCCGTCGTTGATCCACAGCAGCAGCGGCTTGGCGATGGCGAGCGCGCCGACCTGCACCGCGACCGGCGTGGCGAGGAAGCCGGAATAGAGCGGGCTCCCCGGGGAGTTGGCGAGCACCATCGCCACCAGGGCGGCCAGGACCAGCAGGATGCCGCCAGCGGCCTCCAGCTCCAGAAACTTGCGGATCGCGGTGATGGGCATCGGGCATCCTTGCTTTGGGGCACCGTTCCGGCAGCTCCGCCGGCCGGTTCAGACCGCCAGCGGCATCAGCAGCATGGCGATTCCGGACAGCAGCAGCGCCGCCAGGGACCGGCGCGCGATGACGACGGCGCCGTCGCCGTGTCCGCTCTCCGCCAGGTGGAGCGCGTGAAGTCCGTAGATGGTCGCCGTCACCAGCGACATGAAGTGGACGATGGCGAGAGCCGCCAGCGCCGGCATGCCGAGCAGCAGCGTCAGCCCGGCCATGACGGCGGCCTGGATCGCGGCCTGGGAGGCCACCGGCTCCCAGTGGTCGCGGGCGACATAGCGTTCGACCGCATCCAGGAAGCGGTCCTTCCTGTCGTCGGGATCGCTGTACAAACTCATGACCGTCCTCCGCGTCATCGGACACCGGGTCCGTGATTTCGGCTTGGCTGGGGCCGGGTTTCGGGGATCACGACCGTCGGACGCTGTCGGCCATCCGCCTTGCGATGGTCAGCAGATCCCGGTCGGCCTTGTTGCCGGTGACCGTGTAGGCGGCCGTCCCCGCCCGCCAGTACACCAGTTGCAGGTTGTCCTGCTCGACGGTGTGCAGTCCGATGTCCCCCGGCGAGTCGCCCACCACCACGAACAGGGTCAGCACCTCGCCGTCGGGCTCGCGGTAGACGAACTGCAGGGCCGGCCCCTCGTTCCACGGCACCAATCTGGCCCGGACCAGGGTCAGGTTGGGATCGACGTCCGGCAGGTCGATGGCCTTGCCGCCGATGCGCTGGGCCAGCACGTCGGCCATCGCCTTGAGGTCGTCCGCGGAAGGGGCGACCGGCAGCGGAACGGCGGCGAGCGTGGCCGAGTGCGCCTCCGCCGCCTCGTCGGCGAAGGCCGGCACGGCGGCCCAGCCGGACGCGTGATGCCCGTGATACCAGCTTCCCAGCGACCATCCCCCCGTGACCAGCAGCAGCATGGCGGCGATCGGACCGAGACGCCGGAGCGCGAGGCCGACGCCGAGATGCCGGCCCAGCCGGTCGGTCAGGGATGTCACCGGGGCGGAAGGCGCGGCGGAGAGGAGGTCGAGCCCCCGGCGCAGCGCCTCCTTCTGGTGAAGGAAGTCGTGGACGCGGGCGGCGGCGGCCGGGTTGGCGGCGAGGTACGCCTCGAACTCGATCCGGCGGGCCGGGTTCAACTCGCCGTCGACATAGGCGTGAAGGTCGGCGTCGAGTTCGTCGTGTTCCATCTTCCCGGTCATCGCCTACCTCACCACCCGCAGGGAAACCGGACCGCGGCGCCCATGATCGGTCGCCGCGCGCAGGGCCTCCCGCCCCCGGGCCAGGCGCGACATCAGCGTGCCCAGCGGAATGTTCAGGACGGTCGCCGCCTCCTGGTAGCTCATGCCCTCCACCGCCACCAGCGTCAGGACCTGACGCTGTTCCTCCGGCAGGGTGGCGAAGGCCTCGATCGTCCGGCGCAGTTCGACATGGCCGGGCTGGGTGGCGGGGATGCTGGTCTGCGCCAGCATCTCGATCGAGGACGCGGAGTCGGTGCGCACCCGGTCGCGGCGGCGGGCGCTGACATGGACGTTGTGCAGGATGCCGAACAGCCAGGCCCGCAGGTCGCCTTCCGGCCGGAAGCCCTGCGCGCCGGAGATGGCGCGCACGAGCGTTTCCTGCACCAGATCCTCGGCATCGTCGCGGTCGCGGGACAGCGCCAGCGCGTAGCGCCGCAGCGCGCGCAGCTGATTTCCCAGCTGGTTCCGCAGACTGAACATCGCGTCTCGCCCCCTTCGGTTCGACCTCCATCCCATATATTCGCCCGGGGGCCGGCCCCTAATCCCCGGCCTGTTCGCTTTTTCGATCCATCTCGAAGAATTTCCGGTTCATCCGGACCGTCCGCTGCGAGCGATGGCTTTCGACAGCCCGGCGGGCCAGCAGGTAGACCAGTATCCAGACCGCGAGCCCGATGGGCAGGCTGCCGACCATCGCCGGATACCAGACCGGCAGCAGGCGCTCCGATACCACCGCCGGATCGAAGGACAGGAAGGCCTGGGTCAGGGCAGCGGCCAGTCCGCCGACATCGGCCTCACCCGCCGATCCCGCACCGCCGGCCGACGGCAGCATGGCGTCGCCCAGCCTGTGGGCGGCACCCCAGAGGATGGGAAAGGTCCAGGGATTGCCGAAGGCGGTCCCGATGGCGGAGGCCAGCGGACTGCCGCGGGTCGCCAGCGCCAGCAGGACCGCCAGCAGGAAATGCACGCCGGGCAGCGGCGCGCACGACACCGCCGCCCCGGCAGCCAGACCGGCGGCGATGCGGTGCGGGGTTCCGGGCATGCGCCGGACGCGATGGCCGAGATAGGCGGCCCATCGTCTCCAGCCCGAGCGCGGCCAGAGAAACTCGCGCACCCGTGCACGAAACGGCTGCCGCATCCGGCGGCGAAACATGGCGCCTCCTCCGATCCGGAAATCCTCCTCTGACAGTGTTCGTTCGAGCGGCCGATTCAATCCCGGGGACGGCCTCGGGAACGGCCCCGGAAACGGCGACGGATTAGAATGCCGGGGCCGGCCGTACATGGATCAGGACTGAACCGGAACATGCCGATGGAGAGGCAACTCATGCGCATCCTGCTGCCGGCGGCCCTGGCCGCCATGATCCTGGGCGCCGCCGGCCCGGCCTTCCCGATCGCCGGCGAGATGAGCGTGGAGGGCTTGAAGGGAAGGACCGTGGTCGGACGCGACGGGCAGCCGATCGGACAGGTGACCGACGTGCTTCTCGACAGCGACGGCGCCGCCCGGCAGGTCGTGGTGTCGGCCATCGACCTTCTGCGGGTGGGCGGCAAGGAGGTGGCGTTCGACATCGCCGATGTGCGGCTGCGCTCCGACAGCAACCATCTGCATCTGCCCGGCATGACCCGGGCCGACGTCGCCGACCTGCCCGACTACACGCCGGAAAGCGCCGGACGGCGGTGACGGGACCGCACGGCCCCGGTCAACAAGTCCCAGTCAACGGGTCCCAGTCAACGCGCCGCAGTCAACGCGCCGCAGTCGCCGTCGGCCCGGGCTGCTGTACGTCGATCATGTCGGCGACGAATTCGGCAAGGCAGCGGTAGCTGGCGTCCCTCAGATGCAGCCCGTCGGGGCTGAGGATCGTTTCGGCAGGAAAGCGTCCGCTCTCCAGCCACCATTTCATGATTCCGTACCGGTCGAGCACCGGCACGCCGAGCTCCCGGCCGAGATCGACCACCGACGCGGCATAGGCCGCGTAGCCGGGAAATCTCGCCTCGTCCGGGAACGACTGCGGGTTCATGAAGATCACGTCGATCCCGGCCGCGCGCAGTTGCGCCACGCCGTCCCGCACCGTGGCGGCGAAATCGGCGAGCGGCAGGTTCTGGAACCGGTCGTTGGTGCCGATCTGCCAGACCACCAGATCCGGACGGACGGACAGGACGTCCGCGGCGAAGCGGACGAGGTTGGCGCCGGCGGATTCGCCGCCGATGCCCTTGTTCAGCACCTCGATCCGCTGTCCGGGGTGACGCTGGGACAGGATCAGGTCCAGCTGCGCCGGATAGGTGGCCTGCGCCGACGAGGCGCCGGTTCCCTGGGTGCTGGAGGATCCGAGCGCCACCACGGTCAGGGGCAGGCCGGCCTGAAGCATCATGCGCGTGCGCTGCAACCCCGCTGCGGAGGGTTCGGCACCGGGGGGAACGGGGCAGCGGTCCGATCCCAGCGCGGCGCCGCTCCACAGGCACACGGCAGCGGCAAGCCCGGCCAGACTCCGACCCTTCATCCATCCCTCCGTTCGAAAGCAGGACGGCAGAGTCGACGGATTCGATGAAGAATCCCCTAACCGAAGCGGCGGCTACCCCCTCTGCGCATGGACACAAAAGGATTATCTGCGCCGTTGGGCCGTATATGGGCTGAGGATCGCGAAGCGAGGACACGCATGCAGAGGCTCGAACTGCTCGATGGCCTCCGGGGCTATTTCCTGGTGTTCATGCTGCTGAACCATCTCTGGTTCGACGGCGGGAACCCCATCGCGCTGATCAATCACAACCAGCTGTCCTTCGTCGAGGACGCGCAGGGCTTCATCCTGATCTCGGGCCTGATCGTCGGGCTCTACTACGGCCGGCTCCATGCCGCCGGCCGGGAGGCCGAGGCGGGCCTGCGGCTGCGGGCGCGGGTCTGGGAACTGTACCTGTACTCGCTGGCGATCCTGGGGACCGTGATCGGGCTGGCCCTGCTGCTGCCCGGGGCGCGGGCGGCCTGGAGCGGGCTGCTCGGCGACGCGCTCGGGCCTGCCTTGCCGGCAGCGGCCCTGCTGCTCCATCAGCCCACCTTCATGGACATCCTGCCGCAGTACATGATCTACCTCGCGGTCTCTCCCCTGCTGATCCGGCTGACGCTGGCCGGACGGGGCGGGGAGGTCGTCGCCGGGAGCTTCGCGCTGTGGGCGGCGGTCCAGTTCGGGCTGCATCTGCCGCTGGTGGCGATCGTGGAGCCTGTCGCCGGGCTGGCGCTTCCCGGTTTCGAGCTGCGGGGGCACTTCAACCCCCTGGCGTGGCAGCTGGTGTTCGTGGTCGGGCTGGTGATCGGCACGCTGATGGTGGCGAAGCGGGTCGACCTCGGCTTCTGGTTTTCGCCGGAGCGCGGCGACCTCGCAAGGATCGCGCTGGGCATCGTCCTGTTCTTCATGGTGTGGCGGGTCGGCTTCACCCACGGGCTGATTCCGGATGCGCTGGCGGAGCGCTTCTTCCGCCTGCACGACCGGGCGGAGTTCAGCCTGGTCTATCTGGTGAACTTCGCGGCGCTGGCCTATCTGGTGACATGGCTGCTGGCGGCGGGTCCGGAGAGCCGGAGTGCCGCCGTGCAATGGCTCGGCTGGGGTCTCCACCGTCTGTTCCGCCTGCGCTTCCTGCGCTTCCTGGGCGGTCACTCCCTGCAGGTCTACGCGTGGCACGTCGTGGTGGCCTATCTGGTCATCCTGTTCGATCATGCGACCGAGGAGGATCCGGGTGTCGGGGTCAGGACGGCGCTCACCCTTCTCGCCGTCGCCAGTCTCGCCCTGCCGGCGTGGCTTCACCTGCGGCTCGCCTCCCGGACCCCGGCCCGGTTCACCGTGGCCGGACGACGGACCCAATGAGGCCAGGGCAGAAGCGGCCCGGCGCCGCGGTGCACGAGGTTGATGGAACCCGGTCGATCCGGTACTTCTTCCTGCCTCGTGCCGGTCCGTCCTCGGGGCCGGCAGCGCCTTTCCGGGGAGGGCTGCGGTCGGCATGAAGGTCATCATCTGCGGAGCCGGTCAGGTCGGCGCCAGCATCGCGCGCCAGCTCTCGCAGGAGCGCAACGACGTCACCGTGATCGACACCTCCACCGAACTCGCCCAGCGCATGGACGAAAGCCACGACGTGCGCGGGATGGTCGGGCACGCCTCCCACCCCGACGTGCTGGAACAGGCGGGGGCTGCCGGCGCCGACATGCTGATCGCCGTCACGCGGTCCGACGAGGTCAACATGGTGGCCTGTCAGGTTGCGCACTCCGTCTTCAACATCCCGGTGCGCATCGCCCGCATCCGCAGCCACGCCTACCTCAAGCCGCAATGGGCGACGCTCTTCCGCGCGGAGCACATGCCGATCAGCGTCATCATCTCGCCGGAGATCGAGGTGGCGCGCGGCATCGCCCGCCGGCTGCGCTCCCCCGGCGCCTTCGACATGGTGCCGCTGGCCGACGGCAAGGTCCAGCTGCTGGGCGTCCACTGCACCGACCCGGCGCCCCTGCTCGACATCCCCTTGCGGCGGCTGACCGAGCAGTATCCCGACGTCCGGGCGGCCGTGCTGGCCGTGCTGCGCGACGGGCGCTGGTTCGTGCCGCGGGGCGACGACGTGATCCGGCTGGGCGACGACGTCCATCTGGTGTGCCGGACCGCCGACATCGTCAAGGTGGTGGCCCTGTTCGGCCATACCGAAGCGCCGGCCCGGCGGCTGGTCATCGCCGGGGCCGGGAACATCGGCTTCAATCTGGCCCGGCTGCTGGAGGAGAAGATGCCGGCCGTGTCGATCCGGATGATCGAGCGCGATCCGGACAGGGCCGGTCTGGTCAGCCGCTCGCTCAAATCCTCCACCGTGGTGATCAACGGCGATGCGCTGGACCACGACATCCAGGAGGAGGCCCAGGTCCATCGGGCGGAGACCATCGTCGCGGTGACCAACGACGACGAGACCAACGTCTTCGCCGCCCTGCTCGCCAAGCGGGCCGGCTGCCAGCGCGCCATCACCCTGCTCAACAAGACCTCCTACGCGCCGATCATCGCCGGGCTGGGCATGAACGTGGTGGTCGACCCGGCGGCGGTGACGGTGTCCTCGATCCTGCGCCATGTCCGGCGCGGCCGGGTCGCCGCCGTCCAGCCGGTCGGCGACGGCTTCGGCGAGGTGGTCGAGGCGGAGGCGCTGGAGACCTCGCGGGCGGTCAGCGCGCCGCTCGGCTCCCTGGCGTTGCCCCATGGCATGATCGTCGGCGCGCTGGTCCGCGGCGAGGAGGTGATCATCCCGTCCAGCCGCACGGTGATCCAGCCGCACGACCGGGTCATCGTGATGGCGACCGCCGATCTCGTCCGCAAGGTCGAGCGGCTGTTCGCGGTCGGCCTGGAATTCTTCTGAGCCGCCGTACGGCACGCCCGAACCGGACACAGCGCGAGACGTCATGCCCACCTTCCGGCCGATCCTCTACATCGTCGCCAACGTGCTGCTGGCCCTGGCGGCGACCATGCTGGTTCCGGCGGCGGTCGATTACGCCCATGGCAACCCCGACGCCCTGGTCTTCCTGCTGTCGGCCGCCTTCACCGGCACCTGCGGCGGCCTGCTCGCCGCGGCGACGCGCTGTCAGCTGAACAACGGCCTGACCCTGCGTCAGGCCTTCCTGCTGACGCCGCTGGCGTGGCTCGCCACCGCCGCCTTCGCGGCGATCCCCTTCCTGTTCTGCCACTTCCCGGACCTGTCGCTGAACTACGCCAACGCCTTCTTCGAAACCATGTCCGGCCTGACCACCACCGGTTCGACCGTCCTGGTCAGGCTGGACCTGACGCCGGAAGGCATCCTGCTGTGGCGGGCGCTGCTGCAATGGTTGGGCGGCATCGGCATCATCGCGGTCGCCATCGCGGTGCTGCCGGCGCTGGGCGTCGGCGGGATGCAGCTGTTCCGCACAGAATCCTCCGACCGCTCGGAGAAGGTGCTGCCGCGGGCGCAACAGATCGCCAAGGCGATCGGGGGCGTCTATGCCGGGCTGACCGTCCTGTGCGGTCTCAGCTATTGGGCGGCCGGCATGACGCCGTTCGAGGCGGTGGTCCATGCCCTGACCAGCCTGTCCACCGGCGGTTTCTCCACTTCCGACAGCTCTCTCGGGCATTTCGAGAATCCGGTGATCCACTGGCTGGCGTCCCTGTTCATGCTGGCCGGCAGCCTGCCCTTCGTCCTGTACGTCCGCACCCTGACCGGGCAGCGCGACGCGCTGTGGAAGGACCGGCAGGTGCGTTCCTTCATCGGCTTCCTCGTCGCGGTGATCCTGCCGTTCAGCGTGTGGCTGGCCAGCCGGGGCGATCACGGGTTCCTCGACGCGCTGCGGCTGGTCGCCTTCAACGTGGTGTCGGTCGTCACCACCACCGGCTATGCCCTGACCGACTACAGCCAATGGGGCAATCTGGCGATCGGCGTCTTCTTCGGCCTGACCTTCATCGGGGGCTGCACCGGCTCCACCTCCGGGGGGATCAAGGTCTTCCGGTTCGAGGTGATGGTGGTGCTGCTGCGCACCCATTTCCTCCATCTGCTCTACCCGCGCGGGGTGTTCTCCCGCCAGTACGGCAACCGGCAGCTGGACGACCGCGTCCTTGGTTCGGTGATCGTCTTCTTCGCGCTGTTCTTCTCCGCCTACAGCGTGCTGACCATCGTGCTGATGGCCTTCGGACTCGACTTCATCACCAGCGCCAGCGCGGCGGTCACCGCGCTGGCGAACGTCGGTCCCGGATTGGGCGACGTCATCGGCCCCGCCGGCAACTTCGCGCCTCTGCCCGATTCCGCCAAATGGCTGCTGTCCATCGCCATGCTGGCGGGGCGGCTGGAGCTGTTCACCGTGCTGGTGCTGTTCATGCCGCAGTTCTGGCGGGCGTAGACCACAGGTATGGAGCAGGAAAAACGCCGGTTTCCCGGATCGATTGCGGCGCGGCGTTCCTTGGAGGACTTTCGGGCAGCGGGAGCAGGAGAACCATGATCCCCGGTCTGGAGTTCAAATCCCTGCGCCGCTGCCAGTCCGAACCCCCTGCTTCCCCGCAGGAGCCCGGGGGTTTCGTCGATCCGGGCTCCCCAATCGGCCTCTGCCGAGCGAGCCGGTTGAGACGACCGGGCAAAGCGCGCATTCTGCGCTCCGCCGCTCCCCGCCCGGGGATGCCGGATCCGTCGCGACGACCGCCCGAGCCATGAGCAGCCACAAGACCCCCAGCGCGCACAGCCCCCGACGCCCCTCCCCCGCCGACCTGCGGGAGGCGGAGCGGACGTTCGCCGAGGCGGTCGACGCCGCCCGGCAGGGCAACTTCCCGCGGGCGGTCCGGCTGCTGGCCCGCGTCGAACAGCGCGTGCCGCCCTCCCCGCCGGTGGCCGCCTTCGGCCGCGACCTCCATGTCGCCAAAGGCAACCAGGCCTATGCGACCGGCGACCTGCGGACCGCGCTGGCCGACTTCCAGGCGTCCCTGCGCTATGACCCCGGCCACCCCGGCGTGCTGCTCAACATCGGCAACACGCTGATGAAGATGGACGACCTCGCACGGGCGGAGGAGGCGCTGTCGGCTTCGCTGGCGCGGCATCCCGACAACCCGGAGGCCTGGCTCAGCCTGTCCGCCGTCCTCTTCCGGGGCGAGGACACCGCGCGGGCGGAGCAGGCCGGCCGCCGCGCCGCCGCCCTGGCGCCCAATGCTCCGGCGGTCTGGTTCAACCAGGGCACCATCCTCAAGGGGGCCAAGGCGCTGGACCCGGCGATGACCGCCTATCGCCGGGCGACCGCCCTCAAACCCGATTATGCCGCGGCGACGGTCGGGCTGATCCAGGCCAAGCAGCTGGCCTGCGTGTGGGACGGGTTCGATCGGGATGCCGCCTTCCTGGAAGGCCATGCCGACAGCGTCGCCTCGGTCCAGGCGGCGATGCTGCTGTCGCACCGCGTGTCGCCGGCGGCCCGGCTGGCCGCCGCCCGCTCCTTCGCCCGGACCATTCCCGCCGCTCCCGCCACGGGCCGGGCCGGCCGCAAATCCGGTCCGGTCACCATCGGCTACCTGTCGAACGATTTCCGGCAGCACCCCGTCACGCATCTGCTGGCCGAGGTGCTGGCCCTGCATGACCGGTCGCGCTTCACCGTGGCCGCCTACAGCTACGGCCCGGACGACGGCAGCGCCGCCCGGCGCCGCATCCGCGACGGCGTCGACCGCTTCGTCGACATCGACCGGCTGGGCAGCGAGGAGGCCGCGGCGGCGATCCGCCGGGACGGCGTGGACATCCTCGTCGACCTGAAAGGCTACACCGGCAATGCGCGGCCGGAGATCCTCGCCCGCCGTCCGGCACCGGTCCAGGTCTCCTATCTCGGCTATCCCGGCACCACCGGGGCGGACTGGATCGACTATGTCGTCGCCGATCCGGTGGTCCTGCCGCCGGAGCTGGAACCGGGCTTCAGCGAAGCGGTCGCCCGGCTGCCCGGCTGCGTCCTGCCGCGCGACCGCCGGGACCTCCCCGATGCGCCGCCCTCCCGCTCCGCCTGCGGCCTGCCGGAGGACGGCTTCGTCCTCGGCTGCTTCAATGGCGCCTACAAGATCACGCCGGACGTCTGGTCCGTCTGGATGGGGCTGCTGCGCGACATTCCCGACGCGGTCCTCTGGCTGCAGAAACCGGTTCCCGAGGCCGAGCGCAACCTGCGGCAGGCGGTGCGGGACGCCGGCATCGCCGCGGACCGCCTCCTCTTCGCTCCCTGGTGCGAGACCACGGCCGCCCATCTGGCGCGCCTGCACCTTGCCGACCTCGTCCTCGACACGCTGCATTACGGTGCCCACACCACGGCGAGCGACGCGCTGTGGGCCGGGGTGCCGGTGGTGACGCGGCTCGGCGACTCCTTCGCCTCGCGCGTCGCCGCCAGCCTGCTCCAGGCGGCCGGCCTGCCCGACTTCATCGCCGGCTCCATCGAGGAGTATGCGAGGGTGGTGGCGCGCTGGGCCGGCGACCGCGCGGGGCTGCAGCGGGTCAAGGAGGGGCTGCGGGCCGGCCGCGACCGCAACCCCGCCTTCGACATGCCGGCCTACACGCGCCGGCTGGAGGAGGCCTACGGGCGCATGCTGGAGACGCGGCGCAAGGGCGAACGCCCCACCTCCTTCACCCTCCCCGCCTGACCGGCCGCGGCCGGTCCCGTCCCGCCTTGCGCCGTCACCGCCCCGGGACCGCCCCTGCCGCCGGGGGCGCCGCCGGGGTCGCCGACAGCACGGCATCGCGCCGGCAGCGGTCATAGATGCGCTCGCCGCAGGGCATGAAGGCCAGATCCTTGTCCATGCAGATGCGCACCTCGGCCACGTCGCGCTTGGAACAGATCACGGCGATCCCCTCCGCCGTCAGGCCAGGATTGGCCTGCAGGAACAGGCGCTCGACCTGCGGCGCCGGCAGGGTGGTGCCGGGGGTCGGGGTGCGCAGCGCCTCGGGGATCGTCACCTTGCCGTGGGCGGCGCGCAGCCGGGCGAAATAGTCGGCGGCGCCGAGACCGGAGCAGGTGCCGTGCTTGCTCCACTGATAGGCGATCAGCCCGACGCTGGGCATGATCGGCATGGTCTGGTCCACCACCGCCTTGGGCACCGTACGGTCGCGCGTGCAGGTGGCGGGGTAGCCGCCGTCCTTGTTCTGCGGCCACAGCCCGTGAACGATGAAGCCGAAGTTGCGGTCGGCGCCGCACTGGTCGGGATCGGCTTCCGCCTTGGTCCGGGCGCAGTGCGTCGGCGACCAGGAAAGGCTGAGGACGTAATAGTCGAAACTCCCGGGCTCCGCCCGGCGCTGCGCCCAGGACGGGCCGGCCCAGGACAGCACGGCAACCAGAGCGGACATGGCGGCGGCAACGACGATCCTCATCTCACCCATCCTCGCGAATGACATATCCTTCCCGTTGCATACCATGGCACCGCATTCCTGTCGCGGGGGAAGCGCTGCGCCCCGCCCGCTCTCTCGCCGCCTGCCCCATCGCCAGCCCGCCGCCCTTGCGGCTATAGTGTCGGCATGCTCGAGCTGTCCGCCCCGCTTCTGCTGCGCGCCTATGCCGCCGGGATCTTCCCGATGGCGGAAAGCGCCGAATCCCGCGAGTTGCATTGGTTCGACCCGGAACGGCGCGGCATCCTGCCGCTGGACGCCTTCCATGTCCCGCGCTCGCTGCGCAAGGTGGTCCGCCGCGGCCGGTTCGACGTGCGCTTCGACACCGCCTTCCGCGCGGTGATCGAGGCCTGCGCCGAGACGACGGAGGAGCGGCCCAAGACCTGGATCAACGCCGACATCGTCCGGCTCTACAGCGAGCTGGCGGAGGCCGGCTTCGCCCACAGCGTGGAATGCTGGCGCGACGGGCGGCTGGTCGGCGGGCTCTACGGCGTCGCGATCGGCGCCGCCTATTTCGGCGAGAGCATGTTCAGCCGCGAGACCGACGCCAGCAAGGTGGCGCTGGTCCATCTGGCGGCCCGGCTGCGGGCGGCGGGGTACACTCTGCTCGACACCCAGTTCGTCACCGACCATCTCGCCCGCTTCGGCGCCGTCGAAATCCCGCGCGCCGAGTACCGCCGCCGGCTGAACGAGGCCCTGCCGGTGCTGACCGACTGGGCCGGCGTGGACCAGGATGCCGCCGTCGTTGATCTGCTGGGCACCGATCCGCCGGGCGACGATCCGCCTCGCGCAGGGTGAGCGGGACGCGCCCCCGCCCTCAGGGCGCCGGGTGGAACCGCCCGCCGGTCATCGGCCGGGGAACGCCGGTGGTGGCCGGCAGGCTCAGGGCCAGGCCCTTGCGGCTGCGCACCGCGAGGTAGGCGAAGGCCTGCGCCTCCAGCGCATCGCCGTCCCAGCCCTCCGCCTCCACCGCATCGACAGGCACGCCCAGCCGCTCCGCCAGCATCGCCATCAGCGTGGCGTTGTGCCGGCCGCCGCCGCAGACCAGCCAGCGCACCGGCGCCTGCGGCAGATGCGGCACGATGCGGGCGACCGAGGCGGCGGTGAAGGCGGTCAGCGTCGCCGCCCCGTCCTCCGCCGGCAGGCCCGCCACCGGCGCCGGGTCGAAGGCGTCGCGGTCCAGCGACTTGGGCGCCGGCCGGTCGAAATAGGGGTGGGCCATCAGGGTGGTCAGAGCCCCCTCCGCCACCCGGCCGCGGGCGGCCAGCGCGCCGCCGGCGTCATAGCGCCCGCCGGTCTGGCGCAGCACCCAGTCGTCGACCAGCGCGTTGCCGGGGCCGGTGTCGCAGGCGATGACCGCGCCCCCTGGCCCGGTCCCGTCCCGTCCGATCCAGGTGACGTTGGCGACGCCGCCGATGTTCAGCACGGCCAGCGGCCGTTCCAGCCGGTCGGCCAGCGCACGGTGGAACAGCGGGACGAGCGGCGCGCCCTGCCCGCCGGCGGCGACGTCTGCGCTGCGGAAGTCGTTCACCACGGCGATGCCGGTCGCGGCGGCCAGCCGGGCGCCGTCGCCGATCTGCCAGGTCCGCCGCTCTTCCGGCGCATGGTGGATGGTGTGGCCGTGGAAGCCGATGAGGTCGACCGCCGGGGCCGCCACCCCCGCCGTCTCCAGCAGGCGGCGCACGGCGTCGGCGTGGGCGTCGGTCAGGGCGCGCTCCACCGCCTCCACCGGCCCCGTCCCGCCGAGGCAGGAGCGCAGCTCGGCCCGGAAGCCGTCCTCGTAGGGAATGGTCAGGAAGGCCACCGGCTCCACCCGCGTCTCCCCGTCGGTGCGCACCAGGGCGGCGTCGATGCCGTCCATCGAGGTGCCGCTCATCAGGCCGATGACCGTCCGCATGCTGCCGTCCATACCCGTCCGCGACCCCTTGTGCCTGCTGCCGTCCCGGTCCCTGCCGATTGAGGGGCCGGCCGTTCCATGCTAACAGACCGCACTCCGATCTCCCAATCACTGCCGGACAGCGGCCAATGACGACGCTTCACTCGGATTTCCTGCGCACCCTCGACGAGCGCGGCTTCATCCACCAGTGCACCGACCTCGCGGCGCTCGATGAGAAGGCGCAGAAGGGGCCGGTCGTCGCCTATATTGGCTTCGACTGCACGGCCGACAGCCTGCATGTCGGCAGCCTGCTGCCGATCATGATGCTGCGCTGGCTGCAGAAGACCGGCCACAAGCCGATCGTCCTGATGGGCGGCGGCACCACCCAGATCGGCGACCCCTCCGGCAAGGACGAGGCGCGGCAGCTCCTGACGAAGGAGACCATCGCCTCCAACATGGCGGGCATCAAGCGCATCTTCGGCCGCTACCTGACCTTCGGGGACGGCCCGACCGACGCGGTGATGGTCAACAACGCCGACTGGCTGGACGGGCTGAAATACATCCAGCTCCTGCGCGACGTCGGGCGGCACTTCACGATCAACCGCATGCTGACCTTCGATTCGGTCAAGCTGCGGCTGGAGCGCGAGCAGCCGCTGACCTTCCTGGAATTCAACTACATGATCCTCCAGGCCTACGACTTCGTGGAGCTGAACCGCCGGCTGGGCTGCACGCTGCAGATGGGCGGGTCGGACCAGTGGGGCAACATCGTCAACGGCGTCGAGCTCGGCCGCCGCACCGACGGGCTGGAGCTGTTCGGGCTGACCACGCCGCTGCTCACCACCGCGTCGGGCGCCAAGATGGGCAAGACCGCCGCCGGAGCCGTCTGGCTGACCGACGACAAGCTCAGCGCCTATGATTTCTGGCAGTACTGGCGCAACGCGGAGGATGCCGACGTCGGCCGCTTCCTGCGCCTCTACACCGAACTGCCGCTCGACGAGATCGCCCGGCTGGAGGCCCTGCAGGGCGCCGAGATCAACGAGGCCAAGAAGGTGCTGGCCAACGAGGTCACCCGCCTCGCCCATGGCGAGGCCGCGGCGCAGGAGGCGGCCGAGACCGCCCGCCGCGCCTTCGAGGAGGGGGCCGCCGCCGAGGGGCTGCCGACCGTCGAGGTCGCCCGTGCCGATCTGGAGGCCGGGATGGCGGTGGTCGACCTGCTGGTGACCGCCGGCCTCGCCGCCTCCAAGGGCGAGGCGCGCCGCCTCATCAAGGGCGGCGGGGCCCGCGTCAACGACGGCGCCGTCGCCGACGAGGCGGCGAAGCTCACCGCCGCCGACCTCAACGCCGACGGCGTCATCAAGCTCAGCGCCGGCAAGAAGCGCCACGCCCTGGTCAAGGCGGGCTGAAGTCAAGGCGGGCTGACGTGACGGCGGGCCGAGGTCCGCCGCGTCAGGCGGGGCGTCCGGTCCGGCGCCCCGCCCCTACCGCAGATGCTCGTCCCGCAGCATCGGGGCGGGCGCGTCGCCCGATCCGCCTTCTCCCAGGAAGAACAGGTTGCGCAGGAAGCCCGGGGCGAGCACCGCCAGCGGGTTGACCGAGACGTCGGGGTCGGCCAGCGGCCCCTGCACCCGCCAGGTGGCGGAGAAGATGCCCTGCCCCTCGCCGCCGCTGAGGAGGTCGCCCAGCAGCGGGATCTGGCCGATCAGCCGGTTCAGCCCGTAGACCGGCACGATGGTGCCGCGCAGGTTGGCGGTCTCGGTCTGGATGTCGATGTCCCCTTCCAGCGTCAGGCCGAGCGCCGAGCCGGAGGTGCGCAGGTCGCGCAGGGTCAGCAGCCGCCCCTCCTTGCGGTAGCCGGCCGACAGCCGGCCGAACTGGATGCCCTTGCCGCCGCCCATCAGCTCGGCGAAGCCGGCGGGCGAGGCGGCGTTGAGGATACGGGCCAGCACCGGCGGGTCGATCAGCGTGTAGTCGGCGATCTCCACCGCCCCTTCGATCGCCGCGTCGGCGCGCGGCGCCACCGTATGGCCGGTGACGCGCAGCCGGCCGCCCTGCACCCGGTCGTTGAGGTCGAGCGCGCGCAGCGTCGTCCCCAGGTCGTCGGTCTGGATCGCCACCTGATAGACGCCTTTGGCGTCCGGCCGGTAGCGCAGGACGACCGGAACCTGGCCGCTGTGGCCGGTGACGTCCAGCAGGGTCCAGGCGGTCGGCCCGCGCCGCAGCGTGCCGGCGACCTGCGAGAGCTGCCGGCCCTCGCCGAACACCACGCGGCCCAGCCGGACGTCGAGGTCGAGCGGGGTCATCCGCCCCTCCTCGCCCAGGCCCGGACGGTCGGCGCCCTTGCGGCTCTTCCCACCCTTGCCGCCCCCCATCAGGCCGCGGGCGTCCAGGCTGGCGCCGCGGATGGTCCCGGCATAGCCGCCGCCCTCGGGCCGCACCGCGACGTCGATCTGCAGGTCGCTCGCCCCGGCCTGCAGCCGCGGCACCACCACGCGGGCGACGCGCTTGCCGCCGTCGGCCAGCTCGATGTTGGCGAGGCCCTTCAGGCCGCCGGCATCGACCGTCAGGCCGGACACGCGGGTCGGGCGGTCCTTGTCGAACTCCAGCGCCAGCTTGCCGCTGCCCGGCACGCCGGGCGGCTTCTCCCAGCCCAGCTCCGGGATCGACAGGCGCGTCTTCTCCAGGTTCAGCGCCGCCGTCAGGGCGAAGCGGTGGCGCTGGTCGATGGTGAAGATCATGTCGGCGCCCATCGGCCCCAGCACATGCTCCTCCAGGTCGATGCCGTGGCTGCGCAGGTCGGCGGCGTCCACGTCGCCCTTCACGGCGATGCGGGTGCGCGGCCCCTTGGCGGCGGAGGAGAACTGCTCCTTCCAGTCGACCGAGACGGGGATGCCGTCCAGCTTGGTGGTGCCCTTCACCGACATGCCGCCGAGGTCGAGCGCCAGGGCGAGGTCGCCGTCGGTGGCGTTCATCCCGGCAGCCACCTTCTCCACCGCGGCCCCCTTCAGCCGGCCGTTCACCGTCAGCTTCAGGTCCTCGGTCTTCAGGTCGGCCAGCAGCGGGAAGTTGAAGCGCAGCATCGCCTCGCCGGTGCCCTGGGTGCGCTTGGGGTCGAGGTCGAGCTTGCTGGGATAGCCCAGCGGCGGGCTGTCCAGCACGGTGAGGATGGAGCGGATCGGGCCGCTGACCGGCACCTGGATCTCCATCTCCTCCTTGCCGATGTCCAGGCCGCGGATCGCCATGTCGGCGTCGCCCACCCGGATGTCGCCGATCTGCCCGCCTCTGGTGCGGATGGTGAAGGTCTTGCCGTCGGTCGTCGCCTCCACCCCGACGCCGGTCACCGGCGGCAGCGGATGGAAATAGTCGGCCGTGACGTTCTCGCCGCGGATCACCGCCTCCAGCCGCGTGGCGTCGATCGCCGCGAGGTTGTCCAGCGGCCCCGCGAGCGACACGGTGGCCGTCGCCTCGGTCACCAGCCCGTGGCGGAGGTTCTTCGTCACCCACTCCCGCGCGTTGGGGCCGACCGGCTCCGGCCAGTAGCGGTGCAGATCGTCGAGCGGGACCGACTTCGCGGTGACCGTCGCCTCGGCGGCGAGCTGCCCGCCGCGGTCGGCCGCCTGCGCCCGCCCCTCCAGCCGCGGTCCCGGCGCCTCCGCCGTGCCGAGCGCCAGGGCGAAGCGGTCCACCGCCAGCACGCCGCTCGCCCGGTCGCCGGCCAGCCGCAGCGCGGCGGACGCCACGGGCTGCGGCTGCCCGCCGGACAGCGAGCGCTCGACGATGCGGCCGGCCCCGGCGGTGAGGTCGGCGGCGACCGCCAGCGGCTGGCGCCCGCCCTCCGGCGCCGGGGCGGACAGCGTCAGGCTGGCGGTTCCCGACAGCGGCAGGGCGGCGGCGGCGAGCGGCGCCAGCACCGGCGCCAGCCCGGCGAAGGCCGCCGGCTCCAGGTTGGCGAGGCGCAGCGACAGCGTCGCCCTGCGGTCGCGGTCCTCCGCCCCCTCCAGCTCCACGGCGGCGCTGCGGCCGGGCGTCGCCAGCGTCAGCCGGCCGCCGCCGGCCAGCCCCTCGCCGCCCTCGCGCAGGGTTCCCGTCGCGCCGAGCGTCAGCAGCTCGCCCCCCGCCGCGTCGCGCAGCCGCAGCGACAGCGCCGCCAGCTCGGCGCGCTGCCCGGCGACATCCAGCGTGCCGCGGGCGCTCAGCCCGGCGACGGCATAGGGCTCGGGCCGCAGCTCGGGGATCGTCGCGGTGCCCGGCGCGCCCTGCAGGTCGAAGGCGAGCGTCTCCGGCTCGAACCGTTCGTCGAGCCGCGCCTCGACCGTGCCGCCGAGCGGGACGCGGAGTCCCGCCAGCGGCGCCAGCCGCGGCCCCAGCGCGGCCAGCGCCGCCGGCTCCAGCCCGCCGAAACGCGTGGTGACGGTGGTCGTCCGCTCGCCCATGCGGTGGTCGGCCGTCGCCTCCATCGTCACCGGCGGGGCATCGGGTCCCTGCGCAAGGTCGAGCGTCAGCCGCGCCCGTCCCCGTGTCCCCTGCGCGTCGCGCGTCAGCGCCAGATCCAGCCGGCGCGCGTGCCAGGAGATGTCGAGCATCCGGTTGGTCACCGACAGGTCGGCGCCGGTGATGGACAGGCTGCGCAGGAGCCCCATCGGCTTGCCGATGTCCGGCGGCTGGCGCAGCAGCTCCAGCAGATCGTCGGCCAGCGTCGGGCCGGCGGCCGTCTCCGCCTCGGGCGGCGCCTCCCCGGTGCGGATGTCGAAGCTGATGCTGCCGTCCGCCCGCCGCACCGCGTTCAGCCGCGGCCGCACGAGGTCGAGCCGCGTCGGCGACAGCTTGCCGAGGAACAGGGCGGGGACCGAGAAGCCCACCCCCATCTCCGGCACGGCGGCCAGCTCCCGGCCCTCGGCGTTCACCGCCCGCACCCGGCGCGCGCGCAGGTCGAGCCGCCGCGGCCCGGCCCCGGCCTCGTTCACCTCCTCCTCGTCGGCGAGCGACAGGACCAGGTCGCCGACATGGACGGTGAAGCGGCCGTCCGGGTCGCTCAGCGCCCGTTCGACCTGCGGGATCAGCGGGTCGAGCGCGATCGGCCCTTCGGTCAGTCGCCAGACGAACAGCCCGCCGGCCGCCGTCACCAGGACGGCCGCACCCCCGAGGGTCCAGCCGAGAAGCTTCGCGGTGCGGCGGATCAAGCGACGCGGTCCTTGCCGGACGGGCGCCTCAGCCGGGCAGCGATCTTCTGTCCGTTGACGGGTGGCGGCACGGAGTGCAGGGTTCCGCCCAATCGATAAGCAGAGCGAACCATTCCCATGCCGACCGATCTCTCCTCCGCACAGCCGGCCCGCCCGCTTCCCCACCGGATTCCCCGGCCCTTCGACCCCGCCCAGGCCGAGCTGGGGCGCGACCGCTGGCGCCAGGAGGCGGCGAAGGCGGAGCCCGCCCTGCGGGAGTGGGCGGAGGGCTTCGCCGCCTCCGGCGAGGGGCAGGCGCTGATCGACGCGGTCTGCGGCAACAGCCCGTATCTCGGCCACATCCTGACCCGCGAGCTGGCCTGCGTCCGCCGCGCGGTGGAGGAGGGATACGACGCCCCCTTCGCCGCCCTGCTGGCGGATCTCGAGGCCGAATACGCCGGCGAGCGCAACATCGACCGGCTGATGGCCGGCCTGCGGCTCGCCAAGCGGCGGGCGGCGCTGCTGATCGCGCTGGCCGACATCACCGGCTCATGGCCGCTGCGCAAGGTCACGGGCGCGCTGTCCGACATGGCGGAAACGGCGGTGCGGCTGGCCGCGGCGCATCTGCTGCGCCGGGCCGCCGAGGCGGGCACGCTGACGCTGCCGGATCCGCAGCGACCGTGGGTGGGGTCGGGGCTGATCGTGCTTGCCATGGGGAAACTCGGTGCGCGCGAACTCAATTACTCCAGCGATATCGACCTGATCGTGCTGTACGACGATGCCGTCGTCCAAACGCCCCAGCCGGACAACCTCGCCCGCACGTTCATCCGTATCGCGCGCGATCTTGTCCGCATTATGGAGGAACGCACGAAGGACGGCTACGTCTTCCGCACGGATCTCCGTCTGCGGCCCGATCCGGGGGCGACGCCGCTGGCGGTTTCCGTCTCCGCCGCCGAAATTTATTACGGCAGCGTCGGCCAGAACTGGGAGCGGGCGGCGATGATCAAGGCCCGCCCCATCGCCGGCGATCCGGAGGCCGGGGCGCTGTTCGTCCGCTCGCTGGAGCCCTTCATCTGGCGCCGCAACCTCGACTTCGCCGCCATCCAGGACATCCATTCCATCAAGCGCCAGATCAACGCCCACAAGGGCCACCGCGAGGTGACGGTCAACGGCCACGACATCAAGGTCGGCCGCGGCGGCATCCGCGAGATCGAGTTCTTCGCCCAGACCCAGCAGCTCATCTTCGGCGGGCGCGACCCGCGGGTGCGCATCGCCCCGACGCTGCTCGCCAACCGGGCGCTCTGCGAGGTCGGCCGGGTGCCGCCGCAGACGGTGGAGGAGCTGGAGGAGGCCTACCAGTTCCTGCGCCGGGTCGAGCATCGCATCCAGATGATCGACGACCGCCAGACCCACCAGATCCCGGCCGACGACGACGGCGTGGCGCATCTCGCCTGCTTCCTCGGCTACGACGACGCGGACGGCTTCCGCGAGGAGCTGCTGGCCCGGCTCGGCCGCGTCGAGGACCGCTATGCCGAGCTGTTCGAGGAGGCGCCGTCTCTCTCCGGCCCCGGCAACCTCGTCTTCACCGGCACCGACGACGATCCCGGCACGGTGGAGACGCTGCGCGGCATGGGCTACCAGGACCCCAGCCGCGTCATCGCCGTCGTCTCCGCCTGGCACCGCGGACGCTACCGCGCCACCCGCTCCGGCCGCGCGCGGGAGCTGCTGACCGAGCTGGCCCCCGGCCTGCTGGCGGAGCTCGCCAAGACCCCGTCGCCCGACGACGCGCTGGTGAAGTTCGACGCCTTCCTCGGCCGGCTGCCGGCGGGGGTCGGGCTGTTCTCGCTCTTCGTCGCCAACCCGCGCCTGCTGACCCTGGTGGCGGAGGTGATGGGTACTGCGCCGCAACTCGCCGAGACGCTGTCGCGCAACCCGTCCCTGCTCGACGCGGTGCTGTCGCCCGACTTCTTCGACCCGCTGCCCGACGTCGCCGGGCTGCTGCCCGACCACGCCCGCTATCTCGCCACCGCGCGCGACTTCGAGGATGCGCTGACCCTGTCGCGCCGCTGGACCAACGACCAGCGCTTCCGCGCCGGCATCCACATCCTGCGCGGCATCACCGACGGCGACCGCTGCGGCCCCTTCCTGGCCGACCTCGCCGACGTGGTGGTCCCCGACCTCGCCCGCCGGGTGGAGGAGGAGTTCGCCCAGCGCCACGGCCATATGCCGGGCGGCGCCTGGGTCGTCGTCGCCATGGGCAAGCTGGGCAGCCGGCAGCTCACCGTCACCTCGGACATCGACCTGATCGTCGTCTACGACGTGCCGCCCGACGTGCGCCAGTCGGACGGGGCGAAGCCGCTGGCGCCCAACGAGTACTACATCAAGCTGACGCAGCGGCTGACCAACGCCATCACCGCGCCGATGGGCGACGGCCGCCTCTACGAGGTGGACATGCGGCTGCGCCCCTCGGGCAATTCCGGCCCGCTCGCCACCTCGCTCGACGCCTTCATCAACTATCAGGCGGCCGAGGCCTGGACCTGGGAGCAGATGGCGCTGACCCGCGCCCGTGTCATCGGCGGCGATCCCGGCCTGACGCAGCGGGTGAACGCCGCGGTGCGCGACGCGCTGACCGCCCCGCGCGACCCGGACAAGCTGCTGTGGGACGTCGCCGACATGCGCCGGCGCATCGACAAGGAGTTCGGCACCACCAACCCGTGGAACGTCAAGTACGCCCGCGGCGGGCTGATCGACATCGAGTTCATCGCCCAGTACCTCCAGCTCCGCCACGCCCACCGCCAGCCGGAGATCCTGGCGATCGGCACCGCCGGCGCGCTGCGCAACGCCGTGGCGGCCGGCCTGCTCGACCCGGCTGTCGGGCGGGAGCTCGAATCGACCCTGCGGGTCTGGCGGCGGGTGCAGGGCTTCCTGCGGTTGACCACGGCCGGCGTGCTCGACCCGCGGCAGGTGTCGCCCAGCCTGCTGGCCGGTCTGGCGCAAGCGGCCTTCCCGGATGAGGAACCCGTGGTTGACTTCGGGGAACTCGACACCAGAATCCGTCGCATCGCCGCCGGCGCCCATGACCATTTCAAGACCCTGGTCGAGGAGCCGGCGTCCCGCCTCACGCCTCCCGCGTCCAGACAGGATCAGGAACTGCCATGACCGTAGATGTCGGAACCCCCGCCCCGGACTTCACCCTGCCGACCGACGGCGGCGGCAGCGTCACGCTGTCGGCGCTGCGGGGCCGGACGGTGGTGCTGTATTTCTACCCGAAGGACGATACCTCCGGCTGCACCTCCGAGGCCTGCGGCTTCCGCGACAGCCTGCCCGACTTCACCGGCGTCGACGCCGTGGTGATCGGCGTGTCGAAGGACAGCGTCGCCAGCCACGACAAGTTCAAGGCGAAGCACGACCTGCCCTTCACGCTGGCCTCCGACACCGACGGCGCGGTGTGCGAGGCCTACGGCACCTGGGTCGAGAAGAGCATGTACGGCCGCAAGTACATGGGAATCGACCGCGCCACCTTCCTGATCGACAAGGAGGGCGTGGTGCGCAACGTCTGGCGCAAGGTCAAGGTGACCGGCCATGTCGATGCGGTGCTGAAGGCCGCGAAGGCGCTGTAACGCCGCCGGGCTTCCCGGCAATTGGACTTTCGTTCAGGGCGGGCGGGACCACGGCACGGTTCCCCCGCCCTTCTTCTGCGGCCGGATCCTTCCATGGTCGGTGCGGCGAAGAACCCGTGTCCGCGAACAGGCCGTAACCGATACAATCCGTCCGCTCCGCAAGAAGAGCACGGCCGGCCCGTCCGGATCGGCCGGGGTCCTGGTGCTGCCCGATGGAAGCATCCCCGCAAGTTAAGGAAACGGCATCATGGCACGCATGAGTCTGTCGATCGTTCCGCTCGCCGCCGGGCTGGCGCTCGTCGCCCTTCCGGCGCTCGCCGACCGCTCCACCCCGGAGCAGGCCAAGGCGCTCGCCACCGAGGCGGCCGCCTATCTGAAGGAGAAGGGGCCGGCCGCCGCCGCAGCAGCCTTCAACGACCCCAAGGGCGCCTTCGTCCGCAAGGACCTCTATGTCTTCGTCTTCGACTCCAAGGGGCACTATGTCGCCTCCGGCGCCAATCCGAAGCTGGCGGGAACCGACGCCTCCGGCCTCAAGGATGCCGAGGGCAGGCCGATCGTCGCCAGCATGATGGAAGTCACCAAGGCCAGCCCGTCCGGCGTGGTCGAGTATGTCTGGCTGAACCGCACCAGCAACAAGGTAGAGCACAAGCACTCCTATGTGATCCGCGAGGGAGAATACCTCGTCGGCAGCGGCTATTACTCCGATTGACGGCGTAGAGGGCGGCAAAGGGGCCGGACGGAAGGGCCGGCCCCGCCCGATCGCACCGGGCGCTCCCGAAGGGGACGGTGGAGCGGGCTATCCTCCGGACAACCGGCTGTACGACAAACGCACGCAGGCGAAATCACACGCCTCGGCCTAAGGTTCATGACCATCAGGTCAGTGCCGCGTCCGTCGCCATCGGTTCGATCACGGGACCCGTCTCCATGAATGTCGCGAACATTGCCCGGCGGCTGGCTGCCGGCGAGCTTCACTATGCCCTCGGCCGCTTCGAGAGCGTCCGGCGCGGGTTCAGCGCCCTGCGCCGCCTGCGCTCAGCCCGGTCCCGTGCCCCGCTCGGCCCGCCGGTGCCGCTGCCGCCCCTGCCGACCTCGCTGTTCGGCGGCACGACCGCCACCCGCGCCCTCGACGACCTCCGGCGCGACTCCATCGCCTTCGGCTTCGACCTGCCGGCCCCGCTGGTGGCGGATCTGGTGGAGTTCGCCGAACACTCGCCTTTGCGGGCGCGCGGCGGCGAGCACCTCTTCTTCCGCAGCCAGGTGCAGGACGGCCGCCTCCCCGATGGCAGGCCGGTGGTGATCGCCAGCGTACCCGACCCGCTGGAGAACGCGGCGGTGCGGCGGATCTGCCGCGACCCGCTGCTGCTGGAGTCCTGCACCGCCTTCCTCGGCTACCAGCCGCGCAAGATCATCCCGCGCCTGTTCTGGAGCTTCGTCACCAGCGCCTCCGACGACGAGCGGCGGCGGCTCGGCCAGACCATCGACTGGCACTTCGACGTGCATGACCTGAACTTCTGCTCGGCGCAGTTCTACCTGACCGACGTGGCCGCCGGCACCGGCGCCCATGCGCTGGTCCGCGGCTCGCACCGCGGCAAGTCGCTGCGCATGCTGCTGGGCTCGGCCAACGCCAGCGACGCCGAGGTCTTCGCCCGCTACAGCCGCGACCGCATCCTGGTGGTGGAGGGGAAGGCCGGTACCGGCTTCATCGAGGACACCTCCTGCTACCACAAGGCCCTCGCCCCCGCCGACCGCGACCGGCTGATGCTGCAGCTCTGGATCAGCTAGAGGCCGGCGGACGGCGGCGAGGGCTCCCTCTCCCGCCCGTTTCCGGCCCGTTTCGGGAAGGCGTTGAACGGGAGCGGGGCGCCTTCTACAGTAGGGACGTCCTCACCCCGTGCCGCGCCCGCCGCATTGTGCATCCCTCGCACAACGGCGGCACACGAACGGTTCCCGTAACCGCTTGGAATGGAAGGGGGAAGGCGGAAAAACGCCATTGTGCGCGCGATGATCGCCGCACAACGCGCACAAGCGGGCCCGACGCAGACCCGCTCGGCGGCGCCGGCCGCCGCGCCGACGCAGCGCGGGCATTCCTTGACCCCGCGGGGGCGGCTCCATATTTTGACGGTTTGCCGCACCCTGTCTGGAATCGTCGCCGAGTCGCCATGGCCGTCCTCAGCATCCTCGTCGCCCCCCACCCCGTCCTGAAGCAGAAGGCGAAGCCCGTCGAGAAGGTCGATGCGCGCGTCGCCCGGCTGATGGACGACATGGTGGAGACCATGTACGCCGCCAAGGGCATCGGCCTTGCCGCACCGCAGGTCGGCCTGCTCGACCGCGTGATCGTGGTGGACGTGCACGAGAAGGGGGAGAAGCCGAACCCCATCCGCCTCGCCAACCCTGAGATCGTCTGGTCCTCGGACGAGAAGGCGGTGTGCGAGGAAGGCTGCCTGTCGGTGCCGGAGCAGTATGCCGAGGTGACCCGGCCGAAGGCGATCCGCGTGCGCTATCTCGACGAGCAGAACGAGATCCGCGAGATCGAGGCGGACGGCATGCTCGCCACCTGCATCCAGCACGAGATCGACCACCTGAACGGCGTCCTGTTCGTCGACTACCTGTCCTCGCTGAAGCGCAACATGATCCTGCGCAAGGTGCAGAAGCAGGCCCGCACCCCCGCCTGAGCCGACCGCAGCCGCCGTCCACCGAGGTCGCCATGACCAAGCTCCGCCTCGTCTTCATGGGCACGCCCGACTTCGCCGTGCCCAGCCTCTCCGCGCTGATCGGGGCCGGGCATGAGGTCGTCTGCGCCTACAGCCAGCCGCCCCGTCCCGCCGGCCGCGGCCAGCAGGTGCAGGCGTCGCCCGTCCACCGCTTCGCCGAGGCGCACGGCATCCCGGTGCGCACGCCCAGGAGCCTGCGCAACGCCGAGGCGCAGGCCGAGTTCGCCGCCCTGGCCGCCGACGCCGCGGTGGTCGCCGCCTATGGGCTGATCCTGCCGCAGCCGGTGCTGGACGCGCCGCGGCTGGGCTGCCTGAACGTCCATGGCTCGCTGCTGCCGCGCTGGCGCGGCGCCGCCCCGATCCAGCGGTCGATCCTGGCCGGCGACGCCGAGACGGGCATCACCATCATGCAGATGGACGCCGGGCTCGACACCGGGGCCATGCTGCTGAAGGGGGCGGTGCCGATCACGGCGGAGACCACCGCCAGCACGCTGCACGACGCGCTGGCCGCGTTGGGCGCCCGGCTGATCGTCGCCGCGCTCGACGGGCTCGCCGCCGGCACCCTCGCCGCGGAACCGCAGCCGGAGGAGGGCGTCACCTATGCCGCCAAGCTGACGCGCGACGACGGCCGGCTCGACTGGAGCCGCGAGGCCGCCCATGTCGAGCGGCAGGTGCGGGCGCTCACCCCCTGGCCGGGCTGCTGGTTCGACGCCCCCACCGCCCAGGGCGGTGTGGAGCGCATCAAGGTCCTCAAGGCCGAGCCGGCGCCCGACGCGCCGCCGGCGGCTCCCGGCACCGTGCTGGACGACCGGCTGGCCATCGCCTGCGCCGACGGGGCGGTACGGCTGACGCTGGTGCAGCGGCCGGGCAAGGCGCCGGTCGACGGCGCCGCCTTCCTGCGCGGCTTCGCCCTGCCCCCCGGCTCCCGCCTCGACGCCGCGTGATGCAGCGCTGGAAACTGACCGTCGAGTATGACGGCCGGCCCTTCGTCGGCTGGCAGCGCCAGGACAACGGCCCCTCCGTCCAGCAGTCGCTGGAGGAGGCGCTGCAGCGCCTGTCCGGCGAGACGGTCCGCGTCCACGCCTCCGGCCGGACCGATGCCGGCGTCCATGCGCTGGGGCAGGTCGTCCACTTCGACCTGGAGAAGCCGTTCGCCGGGCTGAAGCTGCGCGACGCGCTGAACCACCACCTGAAGCCGGCGCCGGTCGCCGTCCTGCTGGCGGAGGAGGTGCCGGACGACTTCCACGCCCGCCTCTCCTGCCTCGGCCGTTCCTATGTCTTCCGCATCGTCAACCGGCGGGCGCCGCTGGCGCTCGACGCCGGGCGTGCCTGGCACGTCCAGCGCCCGCTCGACGCCGAGGCGATGAACCTGGCGGCCCGGCACCTGATCGGCCAGCACGACTTCACCAGCTTCCGCGCCGCCCTCTGCCAGGCCAAGTCGCCGGTGAAGACGCTCGACCGGCTGGAGGTGGAGCGGCAGGGCGACGAGCTGCGCATCCACGCCGCCGCCCGGTCCTTCCTGCACCATCAGGTCCGCAACATGGTCGGCACGCTGGAACTGGTCGGGGCGGGCAAGTGGCAGCCGGACGACGTCCGCCGGGCGCTGGAGGCGCGCGACCGCGCCAAGGCCGGGCCGACCGCTCCGCCGGACGGGTTGTATTTCGTCTCCGCCCGCTACTGACAGAGGGCCGGATAGTCGGTACGCTGAAGCATCTTCCGGCCTTCGGCGTTTCCCGTGCTTCGACCCCTCCTGCTCCTGCTCGCGGCACTGCTCCTGCTGTCCGGCTGCGGCGTCGACGCCGACCAGCGGGAGCTGTGCGGCCGGCTGATCCCGGCCTTCGACTCCGAGCCGCCGGAACGGCTGTCCGCCCGCACCGAACCGGGCGACGGCCGGACCCTCCGGCTCGACTACCGTGCCGGCGGGCAGGACCGCTGGATCGCCTGCCGCTTCGCCGGCACCGTCTTCCAGGCCGGCCACCGCGAGCTGACGGGGGTGGCGACCGACCGCAACGGCTGGCTGGACGACATGCGTTTCGCCATGCTGCGGCTGTGGGCCGGCCAGCGCCTGCCGGTGGCCGACGCGGCGGAGGAGAGCGCCGCCCGCTCCGCCCCCGCCTCCTGGCGGCCGGTGCTGTTCCTGCTGCAGCAGACCATCAACGCCATCACCGTCGCCTGCGTCTACGGGCTGCTCGCCCTCGGCTACACGCTGGTCTACGCCATCGTCGGCCAGATCAACCTCGCGATGGGCGAGCTGACGATGCTCGGCGCCATGATGACGGCGCTGGGGGCGGCGGCGCTCGGCCTTGCCGGGCTGGCGACCTGGCCGCCGGCCATCCTCGCCGTGCTGGTCACCGCCATGGGCTTCACGGCGGTACAGGGCTGGGCGATGGACCGTCTGGTCTTCCGCCGCCTCCGCGGCCTGCGGAGCCACACGCCGCTGATCGCCGCCATCGGCCTGACCATGGCCTATCAGGAGGGGGTGCGGCTGCTGCAGGGCGCGCGCGACTGGTGGCCGGCCCCGATCCTCGACGACCGGCACGAGCTGCTGACCGACGGCGGCTTCACCGTCACCGCCCTGACCTCGCAGTTCGCCATCCTCGGGCTGACCGGCGGGCTCTACGCGCTGCTCTGGGGGATCATGCAGAGGACCGCCTACGGCCGGGCGCACCGCGCCTGCACCGACGATGCCGCCGCGGCCGAGCTGGTGGGGGTGGACGTCAACCGCACCGTCGCCATCACCTTCGTGATCGGCGGCGGCCTCGCCTCGGTGGCCGGGTCGGTAATCGCGCTCTACTACGGCGGGATCAACTTCTTCACCGGCTATCTGGTCGGCTTCAAGGCCCTGGCCGCCGCGGTGGTCGGCGGCATCGGCTCGGTCCCCGGCGCGATGCTGGGCGGCGCCCTGCTGGGGCTGGTCGAGACCTTCTGGTCCGCCTATTTCGCCCTGGCCTACAAGGACATCGTCGCCTTCGGCCTGCTGACCCTGTTCCTGATCTACCGCCCCAACGGCCTGCTGGGCACCGACCGGAACCGGGGGGACTGAGGGGGGCGTCGTTACACAGCGTTACAGGACCCACCCCCTCCGGACACAGGCCCGTTACAGGAGCATGGTGCAATGCCCCTTGTAGTCGAAGGGACTATCCAGGGATGGAGGCGACCATGAGGAGCCTGTGGAAGATGGCGGCCCTGACCGGCGCGGCGCTGGTCCTGGCCGGAGGCATGGCGTTCGCCCAGGGGCCGGGCCCCGGCGGCGGCATGGGCCAGGGGATGGGTCAGGGACAGGGCACGGGGCGGGGCATGGGACCCGGTGCCGGGGGCCAGGGCATCCTGCAGTGGCTCGACACCAACGGCGACGGCGCCGTCAGCCGGGACGAGTTCATCAACGCACCGCGGGGCGGCCCCGGCTCCGCCACCGACATCGCCAAGGAGCATCGGGCTGCGCGCTTCAAGCAGTTCGACCGCAACGGCGACGGCAAGCTGACCGCCGACGAGTTCCAGGCGGGCGGGTATCGACAGTAGCGGCGCCGGCTCCGGACATGCGAAAGGGGGCCCGCGGAACAGGCCCCCTTTGGTTGGACACCGGTCGGAAACCGGGGCTCAGTCCAGCGTGCGCACGTCGGTCAGGTGGCCGGTCACCGCCGCCGCAGCGGCCATGGCCGGGCTGACGAGGTGGGTGCGGCCGCCGCGGCCCTGGCGGCCCTCGAAGTTGCGGTTGGAGGTCGAGGCGCTGCGCTCGCCCGGCGCCAGGCGGTCGGCGTTCATGGCGAGGCACATGGAGCAGCCGGGCTCACGCCACTCGAAGCCGGCCTCGAGGAACACCTCGTGCAGGCCTTCCTGCTCCGCCTGCTCCTTGACGAGGCCGGAGCCGGGAACCACCAGGGCGCGCACGCCCGCGGCGACCTTGCGGCCCTTGGCGATCTCGGCGGCGGCGCGCAGATCCTCGATGCGGCCGTTGGTGCAGGAGCCGATGAACACCGTGTCGACCTTCACCGACGACAGCGGCTGGCCGGGCTCGAGACCCATGTAGGCCAGCGAGCGCTCGACGGCAGCGCGCTTGCCCGCGTCGGCGACGTCGGCCGGGTTCGGCACGGTCGCGGTGATCGGCAGCACGTCCTCCGGGCTGGTGCCCCAGGTCACCTGCGGCGCGATGTCGGCGGCGTTCAGCACGACGGTGGTGTCGTAGACGGCCCCCTCGTCCGACGGCAGCGTCTTCCAGTAGGCGACGGCCTGCTCCCAGGCGCCGGCCTTCGGCGCCAGCGCGCGGCCCTTCACATACTCGAAGGTCTTCTCGTCCGGGGCGATCAGGCCGGCGCGGGCGCCCGCCTCGATGGCCATGTTGCAGACGGTCATGCGGCCTTCCATCGACAGCGAGCGGATGGCGTCGCCCGCGAACTCGATGACGTGGCCGGTGCCGCCGGCGGTGCCGATCCTGCCGATGATCGCCAGGACGACGTCCTTGGCGGTCACGCCCGGCAGCAGCTCGCCGTCGACGCGGATCAGCATGTTCTTGGCCGGCTTCTGCAGCAGGGTCTGGGTGGCCAGCACATGCTCCACCTCCGACGTGCCGATGCCGAAGGCGAGAGCGCCGAAGGCGCCGTGCGTGGCGGTGTGGCTGTCGCCGCAGACGATGGTCGCACCCGGCAGCGTGAAGCCCTGCTCCGGCCCGACGATATGGACGATGCCCTGGCGGACGTCGTCCATCGGGAAGTAGCGGATGCCGAAGTCCCGGGCGTTCCTGTCCAGCGTCTCGACCTGGATGCGGCTTTCCTCTTCGACGATGCCCTTCGAGCGGTCGGTGGTCGGCACGTTGTGGTCCGGCACGGCCAGCGTCGCCTCCGGACGGCGCACCTTGCGGCCGGCCACGCGAAGCCCCTCGAAAGCCTGCGGGCTGGTCACTTCATGGACAAGATGGCGGTCGATATAGAGGATGCAGGTGCCGTCCTCCTGACGGTGGACGACGTGGCTGTCCCAGATCTTGTCGAAAAGCGTGCGCGGCTTGGACATCGCGGAATCTCTCTCGGGAAACGACAGGTGCCAGGTGAACAGAGGCCGCACAATAGCCTTCTGTCGCGGCGGGGACAAGTATGGTCAACCGTCTTTCGCCGCAGCCCTGTCAGGCGCAACTTTGTGGCGCAGGCAGGGCTGTGGCGGTCCGGCGGCCGGGCCGGATCACGGAAGCATCTTGCCCGGATTCATCAGCCCCTTGGGATCGAGGGCGGCCTTGACGGCGCGCAGCAGGTCGAACTCCACCGGCCCCTTGATGACCGGCATCTCGTCCTTCTTGAAGCGGCCGATGCCGTGCTCGGCGGAGATCGAGCCGTCGAGCGCGAAGATCACCTCGTTCACCACATGGCAGATCTCGTCCCAGCGGGCGAGATAGGCGGCGGTGTCGGCCCCCTCCGGCTGGCTGAGGTTGAAGTGGATGTTGCCGTCGCCGACATGGCCGAAGGGGGTCGGCCGGATGCCCGGGCAGGCGGCCTCCACCGCGGCCTGCGCCCGCTCGATGAACTCGGCGACGCGGGAGACCGGGACGGACACGTCGTTCTTGATCGAGCCGCCCTCGTGCTTCTGCGCCTCGACGATCGCCTCGCGCAGGAACCAGAGCTGCTTGGCTTGGGTCTCCGACTGGGCAATGACCGCGTCGGTGGCGAGCTCCGCCTCGAACGCCTCGCCCAGCGCGGTCTCCACCGCCTCGCGGAAGGCATCCGACCTCGTGCCGGAGGTCAGCTCGGTCAGCACATACCAGGGCGACGGCTCCGACAGCGGGTCGAAGCTGCCGCCGACATGCCGGATCGCGAACTCCAGGCAGCGGCGCGACATCAGCTCGAAGGCCGACACGGCGTCGCCCGTCGCCTCGCGCAGCCGGGCCAGCAGTTCCACGGCGGCGGCCGGCGAGGGGACGGCGACGAAGGCGGTCTCCGACTGGCGCGGGCGCGGGAACAGCTTCAGCACGGCGCCGGTGATGATGCCCAGCGTGCCTTCCGCCCCGGCGAACAGGTTCTTCAGGTCGTAGCCGGTGTTGTTCTTGCGCAGCCGGCGCAGGCCGTCCCAGACGCGCCCGTCCGGCAGCACCACCTCCAGCCCCAGCACCAGCTCGCGGGCGTTGCCGTAGCGCAGCACGTTGATGCCGCCGGCGTTGGTGGAGATCAGGCCGCCGATCTGCGCCGTGCCCTCCGCCCCCAGGCTCAGCGGGAACAGCCGGTCGACGTCGGCCGCCGCACCCTGAATGGTGGTCAGCACCACGCCGGCATCGACCGTCATGGTGTAGTTCAGCGGGTCGATGTCGCGGATGCGGTTCATGCGCGACAGGCTCAGCACGATCTCCCTCCCCTCCTCGTAGGGGATGGAGCCGCCGACGAGGCTGGTGTTGCCGCCCTGCGGCACGATGGGGATGCCCGCCTCGGCGCAGACCCGGACGACGGCCGCCACCTCCTCCGTGCTGGCCGGACGCACCACCGCCGGGCTGCTGCCCTTGAAGCGTCCCCGCCATTCCGCGAGGTAGGGGGCCATGTCCCCCGGCTCGGTCAGGATGCCGTTGGCACCCACGATGGCGCGGATCTGGTCGAGAGCGGCGGCGACGGTCATGGCAGGGCAGTCCGGTGATGGGTTGCAGGAGCGCGCGTCCGTTCTACAGCCTGCGCCATCGCATTTCTATCGCCGAGAAGGCCGCACCGCCGCGGGCTTGGCCCGGACGGCTGCCCTTCCTTATAAGCCGTTCGGCCTGATGCACGGAAAGGTGGAAGAGACTACCCTGGCCGCAGCGGGCCGCCGCCAGATGCGTGGCCCGATCCGACCATGGTCAGCACGATGTCATCGCATCCCCCGTCTCCCGCCGACCGTCCGCCCTCCCTGCCCGTCGGCTGGGCGGAGCGTCTTGCCGGCTATCGCTGGACCCGGCAGACCATCGGCTGCTCCGGCGCCGCCGTGTTCCGGCTCGAGGCCACGGACCGCCCGCCCCTGTTCGTCAAGACCGAACCCGCCGGCCCGCTCGCCGAGCTGCGGGACGAGACGGCCCGCATGCGCTGGCTGGAGACGGTCGGCGTGCCGGCGCCTCGAGTCATCGACGCCGCGGCAACGGCTGACCGCGACTGGCTGCTGATGACGGCTGTGGCCGGCCACGACCTCGCCTCCGAACAGCGTCCCGAGCCCGCGAGGATCGTCCGCCTCGCCGCCGAGGCCCTGCGCAGCCTGCACCGGATCGACCGGGCCGCCTGCCCCTTCGATCACAGCGCCGGCGTCCGGATCGCCCATGCCCGGGCACGGATGGAGGCCGGGCTGGTCGAGGAGGAGGATTACGAGGGGAAGGAGGACGGCCGGACGGTGGGCGAGCTGTTCGCCCTGCTCGTCGCCGGGCGCCCGCGGACGGAGGATCTCGTCGTCACCCACGGCGACGCCTGCCTGCCGAACCTCATGGCGGAGGATGGGGCGTTCACCGGCTTCATCGACGTCGGGCGCCTGGGGATCGCCGACCGCCACCAGGATCTCGCGCTGGCGACCCGCGACATCGCCGAGGAGCTGGGAGAGGCATGGATCGCCCCCTTCCTCGACCGCTACGGCATCGCCGCGGATCCGGCGAAGATGCGCTTCTACCGCCTGCTCGACGAGTTCTTCTGAGGCATTCCGTCCCGACGGGCGCGGGCGCGGCCCTGGCCCTATCCCCGCGGCGCCGCCGCCCGGCGCAGCCGGTCGTTGATCGCCACGCCCAGCCCCTCGTCGGGAATCGGCATCACCGCGATGCTCTTCGCCCCGCTCTGGTCGAGCTGGCGGAGATAGGCGAACAGGTTGGCCGCCGCCTCGTTCAGGTCGCTTTCCAGGCTCAGGTTCAGGCGGGTCAGGCCGCCGGGAACGAAGCGGTCGGGGCCGAAGGTCAGGAAGGCCTCGTCCGGTCCGGCGCCGTCGGCATTCAGCCGCACCGCCGCGTTGGGCGCATAGTGGCTGGCAAGCTGGCCCGGCGACTTCGGCGCCGCCGGGTCCTCCTGCGAGACGCGGATCGGGCCGATCAGCCGCTCGATCTCCTCGCGCAGCACGGCGCCGGGACGCAGCAGCACCGGCTCCGGCCCGGTCAGGTCCAGCACGGTCGATTCGAGACCGACCGGGCATTTGCCGCCGGCCACCACCATGCGCACGCGGTCGCCCAGGCTCTCCAGCACGTGCTGCGGCGTGGTCGGGCTGACGGCGCCCGAGCGGTTGGCGCTGGGCGCCGCCACCGGGACGCCCGCCGCCTTCAGCAGCGCCTGCGCCACCGGGTGGCTCGGCGCCCGGATCGCCACGCTGTCGAGCCCGGCGCTGACCAGCAGGGACAGACCGCTGTCCGGCCGGCGCGGCAGCACGAGCGTCAGCGGGCCCGGCCAGAAATGCTGGGCAAGTTCTTCCGCCCGCTCGTCCGCCACGACCCATTGCTGGGCCTCCGCCCAGCCGGGGACGTGGACGATCAGCGGATTGAAGGACGGGCGGCCCTTGGCGGCGAAGATCGCGGCGACCGCGCGGTCGTCCGTGGCCTTGCCGCCGAGGCCGTAGACCGTCTCGGTCGGAAGGGCGACGAGCTCGCCGTCGCGCAGCGCCTCTGCGGCGCGGGCGATGCCGGCGGGGTCGTCGGAATGATTTCGGGGCGTTGCTCAGTCACAAGGGGTCTTTGTAGAGCGTCGGTCCGCCATGTCAATTCGTGCGGGTTGCGCCGGCCCGAGCGCCTGGGTATGACGGGTATGCGCAGCTCACAACAACATGATGGGTGCCGGCATGGCGGGCAAGGTCTTCACCGTGGCGCAGCAGAAGGGCGGCGCCGGAAAGACGACGCTGGCCGCACACCTCGCCATCGCCTGGATGCAGCTCGGCCGCTCCGTCGCCACGGTCGACATCGACCCGCAGGGCAGCCTGACGCGCTGGCACGCGGTGCGGATGGCGGCGACCGGCGGCGCTCCCGGCTTCACCCATGTGCAGATCACCGGCTGGCGCACCCAGGCGGAGGTGGAGAAGCTGGCCCGCGATCACGATGTGGTGGTCATCGACAGCCCGCCCCACGCCCAGACGGAGGCGCGCATCGCCGTCCGCGCCGCCTCGCTGGTGGTCGCCCCGGTGCAGCCGAGCCCGATGGATCTGTGGGCCGTGCATCCCACGCTCGACCTTGCCGCGCAGGAGAAGCGGCGGCTGCTCCTGGTGCTGAACCGCGTCCCGCCGCGGGCGAAGATCGCCGACGAGCTGGTGGCGAAGGTGCAGGAGCTGGCGAACCCGCCGGCCGTCGAGCTGGCGGCCGCCCAGATCGGCAACCGCACCGCCTATGCCGGGACGCTGCTGACCGGCCTCTCCGTCACCGAAGGGGTGCGCCGGACGCTGGCCGCGGCGGAGATGCAGGCTCTGGCCGAGGAAATCCTGGCGCGGGCCGGATAGGAGGAGCAGCGGTCTCCCGTCAGGTCCTGACCGTGGCCGTGTCCGCCGGGCCGCCCGCCGCGATGCCGGACTCCGTCCCCACCACGCGGCCGAGCCCGAGGCCGAAGCCCAGCCCGACCCCCTGGTCGGCGCCCGGCTGGTCGGCGCGGATCGGCTCGTCGCGCATGCGGCGGTGCTCCTTGTCGCGCGGCCGGGTCTGGCGGCCGTTGACGCTGTCGACCTCGTCCGGCGTCTCCAGCGCGTTCAATGCCAGGACCTGATAGATCGACAGCGGCGTGCCGTTCTGCGCCTTGGCCGGCGCCATCGGCATCTGGGTGGTGAAGCCGTCGGGCATGTCCTGCTTGCGCACCGTGTCGGTCACCACCTGCGCCGGCGCGAAGTAGGACAGCGGGTTTTCCGAGAACTTGCCGGCGAAGCGGTCGTAGATCTCCTTCAGGCTCTTGGCCCGGCCCGTTTCCTTGTCGAAGAACACGCCCCGGTTGGCCGCCGCCGCGTCGGGGAAGACGTCGCGCGCTGGCCGGTTGGGGCTGCCGTCCATGGCGTTGATGAACTTCGCGGCACCGCCCGCCCCGAGGAAATGGGCGAGGTACAGCTCGGTCGAGCCGACGGGGCGGCTGGTGTTCTCCTGCAGATACTCCTTGTTGTCGCGGGTGTATTCCGCGGCCATCAGGGCCGAGGCGGTCGGATCCTTGCGCAGGTCCAGGATCTCCTGCTTCATCGCCGGGTCGGCGACGTAGGGCCGGCCGTCGGAGCGGACCTGGATGGCGTTGGCGTATTTGGCATAGCCATGGTCTCCGCCATGCTCCTTCATCGTCTGCAGCCAGGTGCTGTCGATGAACTGGTAGAGCCCGGTGGCCGAGGAGGTGGAGGACTTGACGTCGGTGCGGTACCCGCTCTCCACGGCAGCTTTTTCCATCAGGTAGGAAAAATCGACCCCCGTGCGGGCGCTGGCGTTGCGCACCGCGGCCTCCACATTCGCCGGCCCGCGCGGCGTACGGGCCTGCTGGACGGCGGTTTCGGTCTGGCGGGCAAGGGCGGCGATGGTCATGGGTCGATCCCCTCTCGGAACTGCGCCCATTTCCTTGCAGATGCCATGCCAAGCGTGACTCGCCGAAATGGCGCGACAACCCGCCGCAAGGAAGTTGCGCGGCGGCCTCCGATCTATCCTGCATAGATACGCCCTCGCCAACTTCCGTGCGGCGCTGTATGTTGACGTGCACGTCAACCTGGCCCCAGCGCCGGGCGCAAACCACATCATCCGGCAAACATCCGGCTACGGGAGGTTTCTTCCGCCATGATCCCCTATACTGCTCCGGTCGACGATCTGCGCTTTGTCCTGAACGAGGTCGTCGGGCTCGACGCCATCGCGGCCCTGCCCAACTGCGAATCGGCCGCTCCCGACCTGGTGGACGCCGTGCTGGAGGAAGCCGGCAGGTTCGCCTCGGGTGTGCTCGCTCCGCTGAACCGCGTCGGCGACAAGGAAGGCTCGAAGCTGGAGAACGGCGTCGTCCGCACGCCGGCCGGCTGGAAGGAAGCCTACACGCAGTTCGCCGAGGCCGGCTGGAACAGCCTGCCCTTCGAGCCGGAGTATGGCGGGCAGGGACTGCCCTGGACCGTCGCCTTCGCCGTCAACGAGATGTGGCAGGCCGCCAACCTGTCCTTCGGCCTCTGCCCGCTGCTGAACCAGGGGGCGGTCGACCTGCTGACCGAGCATGGCAGCGCCGAGCAGAAGTCCGTCTATCTCTCGAAGATGATCTCGGGCGAATGGACCGGCACCATGAACCTGACGGAGCCGCAGGCGGGCTCCGATCTCGCGGCGGTGCGGACCAAGGCGGTGCGGGCGGAGGACGGCAGCTACCGCATCACCGGCCAGAAGATCTTCATCACCTACGGCGAGCATGACCTGACGGAGAACATCGTCCATCTCGTCCTCGCCCGCCTGCCCGACGCGCCGGCCGGCATCAAGGGCATCAGCCTGTTCATCGTGCCGAAGTTCCTGCCCAAGGCCGACGGCACGCCGGGCGAGCGCAACGACCTGCGCTGCGCCAGCCTGGAGCACAAGCTGGGCATCATGGCCAGCCCGACCGCCGTCATGGCCTACGGCGACAACGGCGGCGCCGTCGGCTTCCTCGTCGGCGAGGAGAACCGCGGCATCGAGTACATGTTCACCATGATGAACAACGCCCGCCTGGGGGTCGGCATCCAGGGTGTCGCCATCGCCGAGCGGGCCTACCAGCAGGCGCGCGACTTCGCCAAGACCCGCGTGCAGAGCAAGGATCTGGCCGACGGCAAGGGCGGCCCGGTCGCCATCATCAGGCATCCGGACGTACGCCGCATGCTGCTCGACATGCGGGCCAAGACCGAGGCGGCGCGGGCGCTGGCGCTGTTCGCCGGCACGCAGCTCGACATCTCCCGCCACCATCCGGAACCGGCGGTACGGGCCGCGGCGGCGGCGCGGGTCGACGTGCTGACTCCGATCGTCAAGGCCTGGTCCACCGACATCGGCTGCGAGGTCGCCTCCACCGGCGTGCAGATCCACGGCGGCATGGGCTTCATCGAGGAGACCGGGGCGGCCCAGCATTACCGCGACGCCCGCATCACCCCGATCTACGAGGGCACCAACGGCATCCATGCCAACGACCTGACCTTCCGCAAGACCGGCCGCGACAAGGGCACCTCGGCCAAGGCGCTGATCGCCGACATGCGGGCGACGGCGGACGCGCTGGCCTCGCTGCCCGGTGACGACGCGGTGGTGATCCGCAACGCGCTGAACGCCGGCATCGAGGCGCTGGAGCAGGCGGTGGCCTGGGTCGTCGCCACCCAGGCGGAAGGCGACCTGCAGGGGGCCGCGGCCGGCGCCGTCGCCTATCTGCGCCTGTGGGGCACGGTCGCCGGCGGCTGGATGCTCGCCCGCTCGGCGATCAAGGCGCTGGAGGGGCTGCAACGGCCGGGGGCCAACGCCTCCTTCCTGGAGACGAAGCTGGTCACCGCCCGCTTCTACGCCGAGCAGATCCTGACCCCCGCCCCGGCGCTGCTGCCGACCATCGTCACCGCCCGCAACACGGTGATGGCCCTGAGCGAGGAGCAGTTCTGATCCCGCTCCGCCTCCCCCGCGCCACGGCAGCCGCGCGGGGAGGCGGGCCGTTCACCAGTACCGCATCGCGTCGGCGTAGAGCCGGCGCAGGTCGTCGTCGCCCACGGCACAGGGGGCGATCGTCAGCAGGCGTTGCTGCGCCGAGGCGCCGCGCACCAGACCGGGAATGTCGGCCTCGCCATAGCCGAGCGCCGACAGGCCGTTCGGCACCCCGGTCGCCCGCATCATTTCGATCAGCCGGTCGGCCAGCAGCCGGCCCCCATCCTCCGCCACCGCCCCGCGCGTGTCGGCGCCGAGCGCCTCAGCGGCGCGAAGATGCGCCTGCGGCGCCGCCGGGCCGGTAAAGCGGAAGGCGGCGGGCGCGTTCAGCACCACCGAGATGCCGTGCGGCACCATCGGCTCCGCCTTCTCATAGCCGGTGGCGACGAAGCTGTGGTTCATGCCGGCCACCGAATAGGACATGGCGTGCGGGATGTGCACCCCCGCATTGCCGAAGGCCAGCCCGGCCAGCGTCGCCGCGAACATCAGGGCGTCGCGCGCCTCCTGGTCGTCCCGGTCGGCCACCGCCCGCACCAGATAACTGCCGCCGAGCCGGATCGCCTGGAGGCTGCCGATGTCGGACCAGGGGTTGGCGCCCTGGTAGGGCGGGCGCAGAGCCGAACTCTCCGGCCGCGGCCGGCTGCGGTAGGGGCGCGCCGTGTGGCTCTCGATGGCATGGGTCAGCACGTCGAAGCCGGTGGCGGCGATCACCCCCGGCGGCAGGCTGTCCAGCGTCCGCGGATCGACCACCGCAAGCGACGGGCGCAGATGGCGCGACGAGATGCCGGTCTTCACCTGCTTCTCGACATGGTCGAAGATGGCGACCCCGGTCGTCTCGCTGCCGGTGCCGCAGGTGGTCGGGCAGGCGATGTGCGGCCGGACCGGGCCGGGGACCGGGATCCCCTCCCCCAGCGGCTTGTTGACGTAGGCGAGGAAATCGGCCGGGTGGGTAGCGTAGAGGTTGGCCGCCTTGGCCGTGTCGATGACCGAGCCGCCGCCGATCGAGACATAGCCGTCGACCCCCGCCTCCCGCGCGAAGGCCGCGGCGTCGAGGAAGGAGGCGCTGGTCGGCTCCACCCGGCAGCCGTCATAGAGCACCACCTCCAGCCCCGCCCCCTTCAGCGAGGCCAGCGCCGCGGCGAAGGGCTCGGTCGCCGCGACGTTCGGGTCGGTGAACAGGGCGACCCGCGTAATCCCCAGCGAGCGGGCATCGTCCCCCAGTTCCGCCAGCATGCCCGGACCGAACTTCATGCGCGCGGCTTCGACCGTGAATCCGGTCTCTCCGCCGGGATCGATGGGATAGGCGTTCGGTGACGGCATGACGGCGGGTCCCCCCTGTTGGCCGGTTCCGGCATTCGTTGCGCCGGTTATCCGACCGCGGGAAGGGACCGCCTGTCAATATGTTGGCTCGCCACTCAAACGGCTTGCTCCGGCGGCTGCGGACCGGCGGCCGGCAATTCCGGGGGTGGCCGCACGCCCGACTGCAAGCGCCGGTAGAGATAGCCGATGCCGATCAGTGCGAGGCCGAGGCCGAGGAAGGAGGCGACGCGGTAGAGCCCCTCCAGGTCGTCCATGTCGCTGAGGAACACCTTGGCGACCACGCCCAGCACCAGCAGGATCGCGACATGCCGCATCCCGGCGAGATGGAAGCGCAGCGCCACGATCAGCAGGATCACCGCGAAGGCGAGGAAGCCCGCCGAATAGCTGTACCATTCGGCATCCGTCATCGGGCCGTAGCTCAGCACCGGCCCGCGGAAGGCGTGGCGGATCTCCAGCGCCAGATTGGTCGCGATCAGCAGGAAGGGCAGCGCCGCACCCACCGTCCGCAGGCGCCGGGGCAGCGGGTCGAGCCACAGATAGAGCAGGCCCAGCAGCGCCGGCAGCCCGTAGGCCAGCAGCAGCACATTCGCGACCGGCCAGTCGCCGACCGGCTCGCCGGTATCGACCGGGTTCAGATCGATCACCTGGAGGAACAGAGCCTGCATCGCGGCGAGGGCGACCAGGATGCGCCGACCCCAGCGGGCGACCGGCCGGACGCTCCAGCGCCGGTCGGCGGTCAGCAGGACGGCGAGCGCCAGCCAGGCCAGCGTGTGCAGCGCCGTCTCCTTCAGCGTGCTCGGCGGCTGCTGGGCGGTGCCGACGGTCAGGTCATGGATCTCCAGCGAGACCAGCATGGTGGAGAAGATCAGCGCTCCGGCCTCCAGCAGCGCCACCACCAGATCGTCGCCCCGCCCGTCCGGCGCCTGCCGCAGCCAGCGCGCCGCCAGGAAGAAGCCGATCGCCGGAATGCCGTAGCCGTAGAGGATCCAGCCGAGCCCACCCGCCTGATAGTCGAGCACGAAGGGATTGACCGCCAGCCGCGCCAGCACGGCGAGCGCCACCAGCAGGATCACCCCGCGCAGCGACCGCAGCCCCATGCGATGCTCCAGCCAGCCCAGCACCGGCACCTGGAGCGCCAGCGCCACGGTCAGCCACGCCTCGCGCAGCAGCATGGTGGCGCCCAGGCTGATGGCGCCGACCGCGCCGGCCGCGAAGGCGGCAAGGCCGAGGCCGGCGCCCGGACGGTGGCGATGGCGGGCAAGCGGCGTGGTGGCGGCGACCAGCGCCGCGGCCAGCGCCAGGGCGGTCGCCGGCCAGGCCGTGCTGGTCTGCGGCGGTTCCACCATCGCATAGGCGAAGGCCAGCAGCACGACCGGCACCAGCGCCGACAGCGAGGCCCACAGCGCCATGCGCCGGGAATTCCACAGCGCGACGAAGCCGCCCAGCCCGAACAGGACGGCGAAGGCGCCGGTGGCGCGCAGGAAGCTGCCGATCGCCTCGGGGACGAGGACCGGCAGGACCGGCACCGCCGGCTGGCCCTCCGGCGTGACGGCGGCCGGCTCGGCCGGCATGTAGGGCAGCACCCACGCCCACAGGGCCAGGATGCTCGCCAGCGCCGCGACCCAGGCGATGCCGGCGATCCGCTCGACCCGCCGGCCGACGACGAGGCAGAAGGCGGAGAACAGCCCCAGCACGGCCAGCGAGGTCAGGCTGTGCCCATCGGTCCAGGTCATCACCGCGGTCAGGCCGCCGAGCAGGATGGCCGCGGCGACGGCCTGCCGGTCGGCCGGCAGCCGGTTGCGCTTGCGCCGCAGCCAGTCCGGCAGCACGCCGCCCAGCGCGGTTTCGGCGGGCACCGTCTCCTCCGGCTCGGCCGGGGCGGGCGCCCACAGGGCCGGCATCAGGAACAGCGCCGTGGTCAGCAGCAGGTAGAGGCCGACCGGCAGCGCGTCCTCCTGGTAATTCCAGACGAAGGCGCACCAGACCAGCACCCACAGCGACCCGCCGAGCAGGGTTCCCCAGCCGAGCCAGCGCCAGCCCCGCCACAGCACCACGAACATGCCGCCGCCGTTCAATGCCAGCAGATAGGCGAACAGGCCCCAGACCATCGGGTCGCCGGAGGTGACCAGCATCGGCGTGGCATAGCCGCCGAGAAGGCCGAGCGCCGCAATGAACGGCCCCTGCAGCAGCGACAGCGCGATGCCGAGGAAGGCCAGCCCGGCCAGCATCGTGAAGGCGACCAGCGGCGCGAACAGGTCGAACAGGGCGAAGCCGCCGTAGACGCTGGCGAAGGCGGTGAACAGGCCGGCGGCGGTGAGCGCCGGCGGCACATAGTCGGGACGCCCGGCGTTCGTGAGGCCGGCGCCCGCATGGCCAGCCCCCTCGCCCTCCCCGGCTTCGGCCGGACGGCGCAGCTCCTTGCGGCGCACCCACTCGCCGCCGACCATCAGGGCGATGCCGGCCAGCAGCCCCAGCGCCACCCGCACCGAGGGCACCAGCCATCCCTTGTCCACCGACAGCTTGATGAAGAAGGCGCCGGCCAGCGCCAGGGTCGCCCCGCCCAGCCAGATCAGCCAGCGGGAGGTCAGCGACTCCTCGATGTCCTTCCAGGTGGAGCGCGGCTTCGGCGCCGGCCGGGCCGGCTCCTCCGCGGGCGCCGGCGGCTCCTCCCGCGCGAAGACGGGCGGCTCGGCGGGCCTCTCCCACGGCTGCCGGGGCGGTTCGGCGGCCGGCTCCTCCGGGGCTTCGCCACGCTCCCCGGGGGGCGTGACGGGCGGCGGCGCGAAGGGAGAGCGCGGCTGCGCCTCGGCCACCGGGGGCGGCAACGGGGCGCCCAGCCCGGCCAGCGCCTTGCGCAGCGCGGCAAGTTCCATCTCCTGCAGCCGCACGCGCTTGTTCAGGCTGAAGGTCATCACGGTGGTTATGGGGAGAAGCAACAAAGGGATCGCGAAGACGAGCCCGAGGATTACAAAAAACGAATCGTCCATACCCTACCACCGTCCCATCGGCGACTTGCTGTCGGCGGAGCATAGCGCCCGGCGATTAAACTGTCTCCAATGCGGCGGGACTTACTCCGTTCGGCCTAAGCGGCCCAACATTGCCAATGCGTCGTCCACCGCATGGAAGTCGGCGGTGTTGTCGAAGATGCACCAGACCGGCCGTCCGGCCGCTTCCCGCGCGATGCGCTCGGCCAGACGGTCGAGCACGGCGGCGTCGTACTTCGACCGGTACATCACCGGCGACCCGTGCAGCCGCCAATAGCGCAGCCCCGGCCAGCCGCCGGGCTCGGCGGCGGCGGGCACCGGAGCGGGGTCCGCCGCGACGCGGGCCACCCGGTGATCGGCCAGCAAGGTCTCCGCCTCTTCCCTGAACCAGGAGCCATGGCGCGGCTCGCACACGAGGTCGCCGGCAAACCGCGACCGCAGCACGGCGAGGAAGTCGGCGACGACCGCCCGGTCGAAGGCGAGGCTCGGCGGAAGCTGGGCGAGCAGCGGCCCGAGCCTTGGGCCGAGCGGCGCGATCTCCGCCAGATAGGCCGTCATCAGATCCTCGCAGCCGCGCAGCCGGCGCTCGTGCGTCACGGCCCGCGGCAGCTTGATCGCGAAGCGGAAGTCCTCGGGCGTGGAGGCCGCCCAACGCGCCCAGGTCTCCGGCTTGTGCGGCCGGTAGAAGCGGCTGTTCACCTCGGTCGCCGGGAAGACCTGCGCATAGCGCTCCAGATGCGTGCCGGCGGCCGGAAAGGCGGCAGCCGACAGCTTCGGGATGCTCCAGCCGGCGACGCCGATCCGGACGGTGTGCGGGTGCATCGCCGCCCTCAGCCGGCCTGGACCTGCCGCTCCACCCGGTCCCGCCGGGTCCGCAGCGACTCCGCCTCGACGAAGATGCGGCGGATCTGCGGATACTGGCCGCGGATCCGCCCTTCCAGCACGCACACCGCATCCTCGACGTCGCGGGCGGTCAGCCCGTCCTGGAATTCGACGGAGAGGTTCAGCAGCACGTCCTCGGGGCCGAGATGCATGGTCAGCACGTCGATCGGCCGCCTGATCCGCCGCTCCTCCCCCACCAGTCGGCGGATGCCGTCGACCACGCGGCGGTCGGCCGCCTCGCCGATCAGCAGGCCCTTCGATTCATAGGCGAGGACGGCCGCCACGACCGCCAGGACGAGCCCGATGCCGATGGAGGCCCAGCCGTCATAGACCGGGTCGCCGGTCAGTTCGCTCGCCGCCAGACCGGCCGCCGCGATGGCGAGGCCGGTCAGCGCCGCGCTGTCCTCCAGAAGGACGATGAAGACCGAGGGGTTCTTGGAGCGGTGGACCGCCGACAGGATGCCGAGGTCGCCCTTGCGCCGGCGGAACTCCCGGAACGCCACCATCCAGGAGGCGAACTCGAACCCCGCCGCGATGGCCAGCACGGTGAAGTTGACCCAAGGGCTCTCCACCGGCTCCGGGTGCTTCAGGGCACGCCAGCCATCATAAAGCGACAGGCCGGCGCCGATGCCGAACAGCAGCACGGCGACCACGAAGGACCAGAAATAGACCTCGCGCCCATAGCCGAAGGGATGGTCCGGGGTCGGCGGCCGGCGGGACCGCCGGATGCCGTGGAGAAGCAGGACCTGATTCCCGCTGTCGACCAGGGAATGGATCGCCTCGCTGAACATCGCGGCGCTGCCGGTCAGGGCTGCGGCAACGAGCTTGGTCAGCGCGATCATGATGTTGCCGGCGAACGCCGCGATGACGACCTTGGTGGAGCCTTCGGCCAAGCGAACCAACCTTTCCGGCAGGGGAATCCATCCGGCAGACGGACGGGAGGCCTGCCGCGAAGGGAAACACCCCCGGGAAAGGTCGGTTCCTCTGTCCTACTCCCGCGACGGGCCGCGCAGGGTCCGCCACAGGCACATGCCGGCGTAATAGGCGGAGGTCGCGATCCACAGCAGGAACAGCGCCATCGGCCGCTCGGGCTGCAGTTCCACCAGCGCAGCGCTCGACGCCAGCCACAGGCCGGTGACCAGGATGTTCAGCCGCATCAGCTTGCGCACCCGGAAGGGGTGGAGGAACTTGACCGTCGTGAAGGTCAGCAGCCCCAGCACCAGAACCACCCCGGCGTTGATCCACGGGTCGAGGCCCAGGATCCAGAGATAGAGCGCGACCACGTTCCAGATGGCCGGGAAGCCGACGAAATAATTGTCGCCGCTCTTCATCCCGACATTGGCGAAGCAGTAGAGCGAGGTCAGCAGGACCCATCCGGCGAAGGCGACGCCGAAGCCGTCGGGCAGCAGCCCGAAGCGGTGCATGAAGACCGCCGGCACCACCACATAGGTCAGATAGTCGATCACGAGGTCGAGCACCGACCCGTCGATCCCCGGCAGCACCTGCTTGACCGAGGCGCGGCGGGCCAGCGTCCCGTCCACCCCGTCCACCACCAGGGCGAGACCCAGCCAGGCAAGGCAGGCCTTGGCGTCCCCCGCGGCGACCGACAGCAGGCCGAGCAGCCCGAGGACGGCGCCGCTGGCGGTGAAGACATGGACGCCCCAGGCCGACAGACGCCGTGCGATGCCATAGTCGTAGCTGGCAAGGCCGGAGGCGGTCCGTCCCTCCTCGGTGGTGGTCAGGCTGGTTTCCATGGTTCCGCTCGATAGGGTGCTGCTCATTGGGAAGGGTCTATTGCTACGCGAGAGCCGGGCGTCGTGCAAAGGCCGGGTTTCCAGCCAGCGCGTCGGGCAAGGGTCCGCCGGTCGCCCAGTCCAGCAGTTCGACCGTGTGGACCACCGGAATGCCGGTGCCGCCGCCGATCTGGGTGATGCAGCCGATGTTGCCGGCGGCGACCGCATCGGGCGCCGTGCCTTCGATGGCGCGGACCTTGCGGTCGCGGAGCTGTCCGGCAAGCTCCGGCTGCAGGATGTTGTAGGTCCCGGCGGAGCCGCAGCACAGATGCGCCTCGGGAATCTCCTTCACCCGGAAGCCGGCGGCGCGCAGCAGGGCGCGCGGCTGCTCGCGGATGCGCTGGCCGTGCTGCATGGAGCAGGCGGAATGGTAGGCGATGGCCTGCCCGGTCTCCACCGTCGCGGCGGGCAGCCCGGCCTCGGCCAGCAGTTCCGTCACATCGCGGGCAAGGCCGGCGATGCGCGCCGCCTTCGCCGCATAGGCCGCGTCCTCGCGGAACAGGAAGCCATAGTCCTTGACGCTGGTGCCGCAGCCCGAGGTGATGATGACCACCGCGTCCAGCCCCTCGCCCTCGATCTCGCGGGTCCAGGCGTCGATGGTGGCGCGGGCGGCGGTCATCGCCTGCTCCTCCCGTCCCATGTGATGCGTCAAGGCGCCGCAGCAGTCGGCCCCCTTCGACACCACCACCTCGATGCCGGCGCGGGTCAGCAGGCGGATCGCCGCCTCGTTGATCTGCGGCCCCAGCACCCGCTGCGCGCAGCCGATCAGCAGCGCGACGCGCATCCGCCGCGTCCCCTCCGCCCGATGGACGCCGGGCCGGTCGGCGTGGCTCGGTCCGGGCAGCGAGGCCGGCGCCAGCTTCAGCATGGCGCGCAACCGCTTCGGGAACAGCCCGGCGAAGGGCTTCGCCCCCCAGGCGCCGAGCAGGGCCAGCCGCAGCAGCGCCGGATTGGGCAGCACGCGGGCCAGCAGGTCGCGCATCGCCCGGTCGGCCTTCGGGCGTTGGTAGGTCGCCTCGATATGGGCGCGGGCGTGATCGACCAGATGCATGTAATGCACGCCCGACGGGCAGGTCGTCATGCAGGACAGGCAGGACAGGCAGCGGTCGATGTGCTTGACCGTCGTCTCGCTCGGGGTGCCGCCCGTCTCCAGCATCTCCTTGATCTGGTAGATGCGCCCGCGCGGGCTGTCCAGCTCGTCGCCCAGCAGGACATAGGTCGGGCAGGTCGCCGTGCAGAAGCCGCAATGGACGCATTTGCGCAGGATGGCTTCCGACTCGCGGTTGGCTGCGTCGGCGAGCTGGGCGAGGGAGAAGTTGGTCTGCATTGGGGGAAGGTCCGTCACACGCCCGCGTAAAGGCGGCCGGGGTTGAGAACGCCGCGTGGGTCGAAGCTCTCCTTCACCCGGCGCGTCAGCGCCATCACCGGCTCGGGAAGCGGATGGAAGACATCGGCGGCGGCCCGCACCTGCTCCGGCGCCCGCACCAGGGTGGCATGGCCGGAGGCCCCCACCGCCCTGCGGATCGCCGACGCCGCCTCCGCGGAGCCGTCGCCCGGCAGCGCGACCCAGAGGAGTCCGCCGCCCCAGTCGAAGAACAGCTCCGCCTCCAGCGTCCGACGGATCGCCTCGGCAACCCGCGGCCCCTCGGCCGGCGGCACCGACAGCTTCCACAGATGGGGAAGCGGGGCGCCGTTACCAGGGGGGGCGAACCACACGGCATCGCGCACCTCCCGCCAGAGCGCCAGCGAGGCGTCGCGGTCGAGCACCGCATCGGCCCGCAGCTCCTCCTTCAGGGCGGCGACGCGGGCGGCGACCGACGGGCCGAAACCCTCCACCCGCACCAGCGTCATGGCGCCACCGCCCTCGGCCACCGCGGCGACGGAGGAGTGGCCGGCGACGTTGGCCGGCAGATGGGCCGCCCCCGACACCTCGTGCGGACTCCGCAGCGCACGGCCGAGGGCCGCCACCGCCGCAGCATCATCCAATCCGGCGACCAGCAGCGTGCGGCTGTCCTCCGGCGCCGGCAGGACCTTCACCGTCACCTCGGTCAGCGCGGTCAGCGTCCCGAAGGAGCCGGCCATCAGCTTCGGCATGTCATAGCCGGTGACGTTCTTCACCACCTTGCCGCCGCCCTTGTAGAGCTCGCCCCGGCCGCTGACCCCGGCGATGCCCAGCGTATGGTCGCGGGCCGAGCCGGCGCTGATCCGCCGCGGCCCGGCGAGACCGCTGGCCAGCAGCCCGCCGAGCGTCCCCTCCCCCGCCGGTCGGCCGTAGAGGGCGCCGGTGTCCGGCGGCTCGAAGGCGAGATGCTGCCGCGCCCCGGCCAGCAGCGGCAGGATGTCGGCCATCGGCGTGCCGGCCCTGGCGGTCAGCACCAGTTCCTCCGGTTCATAGGCGACGATGCCGGAGAAGGCGGAGAGATCCAGCGCATGGCCGGCCTGGACCGGCCGTCCGAGCCCGCGCTTGCTCCCGCTGCCCAGCAGTTCCAGCGGCTCGCCCGCCGACAGCGCCCAGCGGACGGCTTCGACGAGCTGGTCCGGCGTTTCCGGCTTCAGGGTTGTGACGGTCATGCCGGCCTCAGAACCGCGGGATGTCGGGAAAGCGCAGCGCGCCCTGGTGGACGTGCAGCCGGCCGAGCTCGGCGCAGCGGTGCAGGGTCGGGAACACCTTGCCGGGGTTCAGCAGACCGTCCGGGTCGAAGGCGCATTTCAGCCGCTGCTGCTGCTCCAGGTCCGCCGCGTCGAACTGGTCGGTCATCAGGTCGCGCTTCTCCACCCCCACCCCATGCTCGCCGGTCAGCACGCCGCCGACCTGCACGCACAGCCGCAGGATGTCGTTGCCGAAGGCCTCCGCCCGCTCCAGTTCGCCCGGCCTGTTGGCGTCATAGAGGATCAGCGGATGCAGGTTGCCGTCGCCGGCATGGAAGACGTTGGCGACCCGCAGCCCGTACTGGTCCGACATCTCCTGCATCCGCTGCAGCACCAGCGGCAGCGCCTTGCGCGGGATGGTCCCGTCCATGCAGTAATAGTCGGGACTGATGCGGCCGACCGCCGGGAAGGCGGCCTTGCGCCCGGCCCAGAAGGCCAGCCGCTCCTCCTCCGAGGTCGAGGTGCGGGCATAGCAGGCGCCATGGTCGCCGGCGATGGCCTCGACCCGCCCGATCAGGTGGTCCACCTCGGCGGCCGGCCCGTCCAGCTCGACGATCAGCAGCGCCTCGACGTCCAGCGGGTAGCCGGCATGGACGAAGTCCTCCGCCGCATGGATGGCCGGCCGGTCCATCATCTCCATGCCGCCGGGAATGATGCCGGCGGCGATGATGGCGGCCACGCAGTCGCCGGCCTGCTCGCTGCTGGGAAAGCCCAGAAGCACGGCGCGGGCGGTGGCCGGCTTGCGCAGGATGCGCACCGTCACCTCCGTCACCACGCCGAGAAGCCCTTCGGAGCCGGTGACGATCCCCATCAGGTCGTAGCCGCCCGACTCGAGATGCTTGCCGCCCAGCCGGACGATGGTGCCATCCATCAGCACCATCTCGACCCCCAGCACGTTGTTGGTGGTCAGGCCGTATTTCAGGCAATGCACGCCGCCGGAATTCTCCGCGATGTTGCCGCCGATGGTGCAGGCGATCTGGCTGGATGGATCGGGGGCGTAATAGAAGCCCTCATGCGCCACCGCGTTGGAGATGCCGAGGTTGGTCACGCCCGGCTGGGCGACGACGCAGCGGTTCTCGTAGTCGATCTCCAGGATGCGGTTGAACTTGCCCATGCCGAGCAGCACCCCGTCGGCCAGCGGCAGCGCCCCGCCCGACAGCGAGGTCCCGGCCCCGCGGGGCACGACCTTGACCGCCATCTCCTTGCAGGTCTTCAGGATGCGGCTGACCTGCTCCACCGTGCTGGGCAGGGCGACGACCAGGGGAAGCTGGCGGTAGGCGGTCAGCCCGTCGCACTCGTAGGCGCGCAGTTCCGCCTCGTCGACGATCACCCCCTCGCCCGGCACGATGGCGCGCAGGGCCTCGACGATCTGGCGGCGGCGGGCGATCACCCCGCTGTCGGGTTCCGGCATCTTCATGGGGGACAGATCCTCCCTCGCCGCCGCGGTTGGTTCCGCAAGCGTTCCTCGGTCCCCGAGTCGTACCATCGGGACCGCCGGACAGACAAGCGGTGGCTGCCAAAACGCAAAGGCCGCGCCTGAGAGGCGCGGCCTTTGCGAGAAACCGGTTCCGCCGAGTCACCGGCCGAGGACAGGGCCCCCGGCCACGACCAGAAGCGGGATCAGCCCTGGCGGGCCTTGAAACGCGGGTTCTGCTTGTTGATGACGTAGACGCGGCCCTTGCGGCGGATCACGCGGCAAGCCTTGTGGCGCGTCTTCATCGACTTCAGCGAGTTGACGATCTTCATAACGGTCTTCCTACGTTCTCTTGCTGGTCGCTCGGCGGCTCGATCGAAGGCGCGCAACATAGTGTGGCGCACCCCACCTGTCAACGGATAGAGCGCCTGAACGGCGTCTCAGTTTCACGTCCGCCCTTCCGGCGCTGGAGGACGAAGCGGGCATGGCCGCCGGCGAGGGAAACCCGTCCCGGCAATGCGGGCCTGCCGCGAGCCGGGACGGGTGGGTGGGGCCGGAGCCGGTCAGCCCAGGGCGTTGCGGGTGTGCAGGGCGATCATCAGTTCCTCGTCGGTCGGGATGACATAGACGGGAATGCGGCTCGCCGGGGTGGAGATGCAGGAGCGGTTGGCCTCGTTCGCCTCCTCGTCGATGGCGACGCCGAGCCAGCCGAGCTTGTCGCCGACCCGTGCGCGCACCGGGGCGGAGCGCTCGCCGATGCCGGCGGTGAAGACCAGCGCGTCGATGCCGCCCATCGAGGAGGCGAGCGCCCCGGTCTCCTTGGCGATGCGGAAGCAGAACAGCTCCACCGCCTGCTCGGCATGGGGGTCGATGCTCTCCAGCAGCGCCCGCATGTCGTTGGAGACGCCGGAGACGCCGAGCAGGCCGGACCGGTTGTAGAGCAGCCGCTCGATGCAGCCGGCGTCCATGCCCTTCTCGCGCATCAGGTAGATCAGCACGCCGGGATCGATGGTGCCGCAGCGGGTGCCCATGGGCAGCCCGTCCAGCGCGGTGAAGCCCATGGTGCTGTCGACGCTGCGCCCGCCATGGATGGCGCACATGCTGGCGCCGCTGCCGAGATGGGCGACCACCACCCGGCCGTCGGCCAGACCGGGGGCGATCTGCGGCAGGCGGCGGGCGATGTACTCGTAGCTGAGGCCGTGGAAGCCGTAACGGCGCACGCCCTCCTCCGTCAGCTCGCGCGGCAGGGCGAAGGTCTGCGCCTGCCAGGGCTGGCCGCGGTGGAAGGCGGTGTCGAAGCAGGCGACCTGCACCAGCTCGGGATGCGCCTCGGCCAGCGCGCGGATGGCGGCGAGGTTGTGCGGCTGGTGCAGCGGGGCGAGCGGGACGAAGCCCTCCAGCTCGTCCATCACCTCCGGCGTCAGGCGGACCGGGGCGGCGTAGCGGGTGCCGCCATGGACCACCCGGTGCCCGGCGGCGGCCAGCGTGGCGCCGTCCAGATGCTCCTCGATCCAGTCGAGCAGGAAGCGGAGCAGCCCGGCACGGTCCGGCGCCTCGCCACCCGTCCAGCTCCGGGTCGCCAGCGGGGCGCGCTTGGCGTCCTTGGCCTCGAAGACGGGGGTGGTGCCGATGCCGGAGATCTGGCCGTTGATGGCGGCGGCCGGGTCGCCCTGCCCGTCGTCCCGGAAGACCGAGAACTTCAGGCTGGACGAGCCGGCGTTGATGACGAGAAGGGCTCTGCCGCTCATGGCGCGACCCTCCCCTTACTCGGCCGCGGCGGCGGCGCCCCGGCGCCGGGCGGCGGCGGTGAGCACGGCGACGGCGCAGGAGGCCAGCCGGGTGCGCACGGTGTCGGCGCGGCTGGTCAGGATGACCGGGACCTTGGCGCCCAGCACGATGCCCGCGGCATCGGCGTTGGCCAGGAAGGAGAGCTGCTTGGCCAGCATGTTGCCGGCCTCCAGGTCGGGCACCAGCAGGATGTCGGCCTGGCCGGCGACCTCGGACTTGATGCCCTTGGTGCGGGCGGCCTCCAGGCTGATGGCGTTGTCGAAGGCCAGCGGGCCGTCGAGGACGCCGCCGCGGATCTGGCCGCGGTCGGCCATCTTGCAGAGAGCCGCCGCCTCCAGCGTCGAGGCGATCTTCGGGTTCACCGTCTCGACCGCCGACAGGATGGCGACCCGCGGAACGTCGACGCCCAGCACCTTGGCAAGGTCGATGGCGTTCTGGACGATGTCGACCTTGTCCTCCAGCGTCGGGTAGATGTTGATCGCCGCATCGGTGATCAGCAGGGGCCGCGGATAGGTCGGGACGTTCATCACGAAGACGTGGCTGAGCCGGCGGCCGGTGCGCAGCCCGGTCTCCTTGCGGACGACCTCGGCCATCAGCTCGTCGGTGTGCAGGCTGCCCTTCATCACCGCCTCGCACTCGCCGGCGCGGGCGAGCCGGACGCCGGTCTCGGCCGAGGCATGGCTGTGCGGCACGTCGACGATGCGGTAGCGCGAGACGTCGAGCCCGTGGATCTCCGCCACGGCGCGGATCTTGGCCTCCGGTCCGATCAGCACCGGGTCGATCAGGCTGGCCTCGGCCGCCTCGACGGCGCCGCGCAGCGAGCTCTCGTCGCACGGGTGCACCACCGCGGTCGGGACCGGCGGCAGCGTCTCGCACTTCTTCAGCATCAGCTCGTGGCCGTCATGCCGGATGACCTGGACCTGCGGCAGCTCGGCGGCGGCGCGGCGGACCTTCTCGGTGGGGGCGATGACCTCGGCGGTGCCGGAGACGACTTCCTTGCCGTCCTGGTTGAGGGCGGTGCAGTCGAACACCACGACGTTCTTCTCCGGCCGCTTCTCGCGGGCGGTGACGGTCACGGTGATGATGTCGCCGAGGCCGACCGGGCGCTTGAAGCGCAGGTCCTGGCCGAGATAGATCGTGCCCGGGCCGGGCAGCAGCGTGCCGAGCACGGCGGAGATCAGCGAGCCCGACCACATGCCATGGCCGATCACCTTGTGGAACAGGCTGTCGGCGGCATACTCCTCGTCCAGATGGGCGGGGTTGATGTCGCCCGAGACGGTCGCGAACAGCTCGATGTCCGACATGGTCAGGCGGCGCGACAGGCTCGCCTTCTGGCCGATCTCGATCTCATCGAAGGTGACGTTTTCGATCATGGTGCTTGAGCCGCTCCTGACGATGACGGTGCCCCTGTCGAGGCTGGTGTCGAGGCTGTGTTCGGCGCTGGTCCCGGCGGTCTTCGTCGGCGTCCGGCCGGCAGCGATGGCGGTGTCCATTCCAATGCTCCTGAAAGGATAGCGGCACAGGCATGAAGCCCGCTCGGCCGAATCCTCCCGCTCTCCTTTTTCGCCCCGTTGCTCCGCGTCCTGCGACGCCGGAGCCCGGGTGCTTCTTGGGCTTCCGGGGGACCGGAAGCCGGGATGTCGTCCGCGCAACGCTAGCGCAGGCCGGTGAACGCCTCGTGACAGCAGCAGCCGGAAAACAGCGCTCGGCGGTGTCACGTTGCCGCACCGCAGCATCGCCAACAGAGATACGCCCACCCCCGGCCGGACCCAATGACCTACATCAATAGGACAGACGCCAGCCGGACGGGACCCGCAACGGTCAGGCCAGAAGCTCCCGCAACGCCGCATCGACGGCCGCCGCCGGGATGTGGTGGTCCCAGTCGAAGGAGAGGCCGCCGCGGTTGCGCACCGCCCGCCCGACGAGCTGCCGGTAGGGCTGGCCGAGCAGGCCGCAGAGCCGGCCGAACTGCGGCAGCACGCAGTGTTCGTGCGTCAGTTCCAGCACGCGGGTGCCGCGGCGGGCGAAGGCGACGGCGGCGGTCCCCGCCCCCACCGGCGCGGCCAGCGCTTCGGCCGAGGCGAGGACGGCGATCTGCTCCTCCAGCGGCAGGCCGTCGGGGACGAAGGGCTCGAAGCCGTGGGAGGCGAGGACGGCGGCGACCTCCTCCTCGTTCACCAGGACGCGGTGCACGCTGCCCCGGCGGGTGAGGTAGAGGCGGCGCTCCGGCCCCGCCGGCTCGTCGAGGTCGATCCCCAGCGCCCGCCCGATGCGGCCGCGCAGGAAGGCCATATGCTCCGGCGCCATGTCCTGGAAGCGGTGGGTCAGGGAGGGCAGCCACAGGCGCCGGCAGGACAGCGGCACCGCCGGATCGACCGGCCGCATCCGGCCGGGATCGAGCCCCAGCAGCGCGAACAGCGCCGCCACCCCCGGCAGCAGGGTCGTTGAGACCAGGACCGGCAGCCCGGCAAGCTCCGGATGATCGTCGATGCAGCGGTCGAGGACGCAGAGCTTCGACGCCCAGTCCAGCACCCCGTGGCCGAAGTTGCCGTCGCCGCCCAGCAGCACGGCCTCCTCCGCGATGCGGCGGGGCTCGCCGCGGCACGCGACGAGGAGCCGGTCGTCCGCCGCCGCATGGCAGGCGACGTGGGACAGCAGCTCCAGGCTGCCGCGGGACCAGGGATGCAGCCCGTCGAGCAGGAGCGCACCGCCGTCGGTCGACACCATGGAGAGGCCGGGATGGACCAGCCCCTCCTCCACCCGGGTCAGGTAGGCCTCGGGCAGGGCCGGCGGCCGCGCCGGGAGGACCACGCGCCGGGGCTGGCCGGCCTGCCGGCTCCATTCCGCCGGCGGCAGGATGCGCAGCGCCTCGTAACGGGCGGGAGGACGGCCGTCCAGGCGGTCCAGACGGGCCAGCCAGACGCCCGCCGCCTGCCCCTCCCCCGCCCGGAACAGCGAGGCCGCGAGGCGGTCGAGGCTGCGGCGGTCGTCCGGCCGCAGGGCGAGCGCCGTGCGCAGCGCCGGCAGGGCGGCGGCGTCCCCCGCTGCGCGGGCCAGCGCCTCCCCCAGCGACAGGCGGGCCGGCGCGAAGCCGGGGCGCAGCAGCACGGCCCGGCGCAGGGCGGCGACCGCGTCGTCGGCAGCCTCCGGCTCGTCGGGGCCGGTCAGCATCGCGCCGAGGTTGGTCCAGCCCTCCGCCAGATCCGGCTGCAGCGCCAGCGCGCGGCGCAGATGGGCCGCCGCCTGGCCGGGCCGGCCGAGCGCCGCCGCGGCGTTGCCGGCGCCGACCCGGAGGGCGGTGGCCTCCGGCGCCTCGTGCAGCAGGCCGGTCAGAAGCTCCAGCGCCTTGGCCGGCTCGCCGGCCTCCAGCAGCAGTTCGGCGAGGCGGCGGCGCGGCTCGGGGTGGCGGGGCAGCAGCCGGGCGGCCTGCCGGAAGGCGCGGAGCGCCGCCCCGGCCTGCCCCGCCGCGTGACGGGCATTGGCGAGGTTGAAGCTCGCCGCCCCGAGCGCGGGGTCGAGCGCCACCGCCCGCTCCTGCGCCTGCGCCGCCCGCTCCAGCCGGCCGGCGCGGCGGAGCAGCGAGCCGAGCAGGACGAAGAAGGGCGCATCCTCTCCGGCGCCGGCCACGGCGCGGGCCAGCAGCCCGGCGGCCGGCCGGCCCTGCCGCATCAGCAGCACCGCCATCAGCGCCTGCATCTCGCAATGGTCGGGGACCGCGCCCAGCACGGCGTCGGCATAGGCGGCGGCCTCGGCCAGCCGGCCGGCCTGTTCATGGTCGAGGGCGAGCCGCACCGCCTCGCCGACGGTCAGCTCCGGCTCCGGCCGGGCGGGATCGGTGGTCGTCATCGCCGGCCACTATGCCACGGGCCGGGCCAACAGGCGACAGGCCGCCGACTGCCAAGCGGTCAGGCGTGGCCGGCGGTCAGGCTGGGGACGCCGTCGCGCAGGTCGCCGACGATCGGCACGCTGATCGAGAACATGGTGCCGCGGCCGACCTTGGACTGGACGGAGACGGGATGGTCGAGGATCGAGGCGGTGCGCCGCACGATCGACAGGCCGAGGCCGAGGCCGCGCGCGCTGTCGCGCCGGTCGGTGCCGTAGCGGTAGAAGTCCTCGAAGATGGCGTCCATCTGGTCGGGCGGGATGCCGGGGCCGGTGTCCCACACCTCGATCGACAGGCGGCCGTTGCGCCGGCGGCAGCCCAGCAGGATGCGCCCCTGGGGGTGTAGCGCAGGGCGTTGACCAGCAGGTTGCGCACCATCCGCTCCAGCAGGACCGGGTCGCTGCGGACGATGGCGGAGGTGTGGACGACGTGGAGGGTGAGGCCCTTGTCGGTCGCCTGGTCGGCGATCTCGATCGCCAGCCGGGCGGCGATGTCGTGGAAGGGGAAGTCGCTGACCTTCGGCTTGACGTTCCCCGCCTCCAGCGCGGAGGTGTCGAGCAGGGTGGAGAGCAGCGCGTTGCCGGCGGACAGCGCCTCGCCCAGCTTGGTGGCGATCTCCACCTGCCGGGGGTCCTCCAGCCGGCTGAGCAGGATGTGGTGGAACAGGCTCATCGCCTGGAAGGGCTGGCGCAGGTCGTGGCTGGCGGCGGCGAGGAAGCGCGACTTGGCCTGGTTGGCCCGCTCCGCCTCGGCATGGGCCTCGGCCAGCGCCTCGCGGATCTGCGTGGCCTCGGTCACGTCGATGGAGGCGCAGACGACGCCCGAGATGGCGCCGGCATCGTCGTACATCGGCTCGACGATCATGTCGAAGACCTTGGGCTCGCCGGAGATGGTGAGCTGCACCTCCTGCCGGACGCCGATGCCGGTCTCCAGCACCGGACGGACGATGGAGTCGAGGAGCGCCGCCTCGTCGGGGTCGAAGATGTCGGCATGGGTGCGGCCGATGAAGTCGACCGGCTGCTGCGTACCCTGCGGGCTGTACATCCAGACATAGCGGAGGTCGCGGTCCTGGCTGAACAGCGTGATGTGGGAGTGACGCAGGGCCATGCGGAAGCGCTGCTCGCTCTCGCGCAGGGCGCGGGCCATGGCGGCGCGGGCGCGCGCCTCGGTCTGGAGGAGGCGCTTGGCCTGCGCCTCGCGCCGGGCGTAGCCGGCGAGCCCGGTGGTCAGCACCAGCCCGAGCGCCAGCACCATCCAGGCCGCCTTGTCGGCGGGATCGAACAGCGGACCGCGCCGGGTCGCCACGACCAGCCGCCAGGACCGGCCGCCGGACTCCAGCGGGCGCGAGACGGTGGGGACCGTCTCCAGCTCCGCCACGCTGAGGGGATGGAAGACGGCGCCCTGATGGGAGGCTTGGCCGGCCGCGGGTGCGGCGCCCTGGCCGGCGCTGCGGTCGGCCGCCGGCTGCACGGCGACCACCCGCTGCCGGCCGGCCGCGTCGGTGTCCACCAGATAGGCGTCGCCCGCCGTGAGCTGCAGGCTGTTCAACGCCTCGCGCAGCAGGCGGTCGATGCGGAAGACCGACCAGAGATAGCCGCTGACCAGCTCGCAGTTGCCGATGGGGTCGGCGGGATCCGGCTCGCGCAGATAGACCGGCATCAGGAACATGACCAGGGCGCCGGGCGGCGTCGCCGGCTCCCCGGCCAGCGGCGGCGGCTCCGCCGCGACGATCTCCCCCGTCCGGCAGGCCTGGGCGAGCTGCGACCGCCGCCCCGGCCAGGCGGCGAAATCCTCGCCCAGCAGGGTGGCGTTGGGGATCAGCGGCTCCGCCATCACGGTCACGTAGAGATCGTCATCCCCTTCGGCCGGGGCGCCGCCCCCGGAGGTACGCCGCACCGAGAAGGTCGGCCGGCCGTCCGCCCGCATCGCCCGTTCGAGCAGGGCAATCTGCTCCGGCGCGATGCGCCGCGCCCAGGCGACCGAGCGCAGAGCCGGCAACTGCGGCAGCAGCGGCTCCACCGCCGTGGCGAAGCTGGCCTGGGTCACCGGGGCGGGGCCGGCCATCGGGCCGCTCAGCGCGCGCAGCAGGAGGACATGGGAATCGAAGCGGGCCTCCAGCAGGCTGTGGAGCTGGACCACCTGCCGTTCGAGGAAGGCCGCCTCCACCTCGCGCGTGTTGGCGCGCAACAGGAAGAAGGCGCCGAACGACAGCAGCACTCCGACCGTCGCCATCACGGGGACCGCCAGGGACCGCCGTCCTCCTCCATACGACTGATTTGCCATGCCCTTACCGGCAATTCCCAGAATGATGCAGCGCCGCTTGCGCACGCGGTCGCTACTTTAGCAATGGGACAGCACTCTCCAAAAGTTGAAATCAGGCAGGTATCACGAAGGGGGTAGATGTTCTTATGCGTTGTTGAACAATCTGCTGCGAGACTATTGGTTTACAAATAATGAATAGGTGCCGGAGCAATTTCGGCCCAACTCTTCCGGACGGCGCTCCGGCCGGAAATCGCCACCAGAAGTTAAGGCATTCCGCCGGCGATCAACTTGCCCCGGCCGAGCAGCCTGGCCAGCGCCGCACGCAATGCCAGCGGCGCCACCGGCTTGTGCAACAGCGGATAGCCGGACAGCCGCGCCTCGCGCAGCCGCCGCGGGTCGGTGTCGCCGGTCAGGATCAGGCCCGGCAGCTCGGTGTCCAGCACCTTGGCGAGCTGCCGGATGGCGACGATGCCGTTGGCCGCCCCCTTGAGCCGCAGGTCGGAGATCACGAGATCGGGCGGCTGCGGCGACGGCCCCAGCCGCTCGACGGCCGCGTCGAAGGAGTCCGCCCCGGTGACGGCGCATCCCCACTGCTCCAGCAGGGCCTGCAGGGCGGCGAGCACCATGTCGTCGTCCTCGATCACCAGCACGCGGGCGCGGCTGATGTCCGGCGCCAGGGTCTCGCCCGGGTCGCCGGAGGCGGGCTCCGGCTCCTCCTCCGTCTCCGGCGCACGGGGCACGAGGACGGAGAAGACGGTGCCGCGCCCGGCAGCGGACCGCACCGCCAGCCGCAGGCCGAGCCGCCGGGCGATGCCGCGCGCCAGGGTCAGGCCGAGGCCGAGCACCCCCTGCACCTCAACCCCGCCCTCCGCGCCGTCGAGCACCCGGTGCAGGGCCGCCAGCTCGTCGGCGGAGAGGCCGCGCCCGTTGTCCCACACCTCGATGCGCAGATGGCCGCCGCTGCGCCGGCAGCCGACCACCACGCGGCCGCGCGCGGTGTGGCGCAGCGCGTTGGTGACCAGCCCTTCCAGAAGCCGCTCCATCATCAGCGGATCGGTGCGGACCTGCGCCGAGCAGGGCATGACCGAGAAGCGCAGGCTGCCGCCGTCGAAGCGCGGCGCCACCTCCAGGGCCAGCCGGGTCAGGATGCCGTTGACGGCATGGCTGCCGACGTCGGGCTCGCACAGCCCGGCCTCCAGGCGGACGAGGTCGAAGTGCCCCTCCATCATCCGCTTCATCGACTGGATGGCGTTGCCCATCGCCTGCAGCAGGTCGCGCGAGGCGGGATCGCTCACCCGCCCGTCGAGCGCGCCGACCAGCAGCGACAAGGCGGCCAGCGGCTGGCGCAGATCGTGGCTGGCGGCGGCGAAGAGCCGGCCGGACAGGTCCATGGCGGTCCCCGCCCCGGCCGGCAGTCCGCCGCCCGCCTCGCGCTCGCCGCCCTTTCCCTGGCCCTCGGTCCCGATGCCCATCCCGCGCTATCCCCCGTCTTGCATAACGCCGCCCGCCTGACAGTAAGCACAAGGTCCGCCCGTTCAATTCGGCCTTTGGTGAGAGCGGTTCGCAGCGATCGGACCGACGAGGCACCCCGTTTCGCGATCCCGCCCTGCGATCCCGGCCCATCTCGGCCGTCTTGTGCGGATTGTGCAGAGCGTTTCCGCCGCCCAATGACCGCGATCCGGCATTCCTGCCGCCCGTTCAAGGGCTTGTCCGGGTTCGTTCGCGTACCTCCGTTGTGCAGCCCCTGCCCGGTCCGGGGGTCCGCCTCCCCTGCCCGGCCCCGCACCGGCCCCGCACCGGCAGGAACAGGACACCATCGCGCACATCGCGGCGATGGCGGCACGAGAGAGGGCGGAGAGCGGGAGACGATGAACGAAGGCTAGCGCAAAGCCGGACCCCCAGCAAGAACGGGCGCGAAATTGCCCCTTGGCGGGGGACGGCGACGGAGTCATGGTGGCGGTCCGCGTTCATGCATCGTTCCCATTGCCCATCGTTCCCATTGCCCATCGTTCCCATTGCCCGGCCGCTCCCCGATGACCGACACCAGCCTGGATCCGCGCTCCCAGCCCGCCACCGTCGACGCCATGGGCGGCGCGGCTCCCATCTTCCGCGGGGTACGGCGGGCGCTGGCCGCGCGGGGCTTCGCCAGCCTGACCGAGTTCCGCCTCGCCAGCGGACGGCGCGCCGACGTGCTGGCGATGGACGAGGCCGGCACCGTGGTGATCGTCGAGGTGAAGAGCGGGGTGCCCGACTTCCGCTCCGACCAGAAGTGGCACGAGTACCGCGACTGGTGCGACGCCTTCTATTTCGCGGTGGACGACGGATTCCCGACAGAACTGATCCCCGGGGACTGCGGCCTGATGGTCGCCGACGCCTACGGGGCGGAGGTGCTGCGCGAGCCGCCGGCCAGCCGGCTCGCCCCCGCCCGGCGCAGGACGCTGATCCTGCGCGCCGCCCTGATGGGGGCGGCGCGCCTCCACCGGATCGAGGATCCCCTGTTCTCGCAGTCGCAGCCGACCGTCTGAGCGGCTAGACTGGGGAGCATGAGCGGGACTGGCAGCGGGACGGGGGGCGCGGAGCATGAGCGGGGACGGGAAACCGGCGGCGGGCGGCGGCCTGCGGGTGCTGCTGGTGGAGGACGAGCCGGTCGCCCGGATGGCCGCCACGCTGCTGCTGAAACGGCTCGGCCATCAGGTGGAGGCCGTCGCCGACGGGCCGGCGGCGCTGTCCACCCTGCAGGCGGGCGGCGGCTGTGACCTGCTGCTGCTGGATCTCGGCCTTCCGGGCCTGGACGGCGACGAGGTGGCGCGTCGCGTGCGTACGCTGCCCCTCTCCGGCCCGGCCCCGCGCATCCTGATCCTGACGGCGACCGCCGTGGCCGCCGATCTGGAGCGCTGCCGGTCCTGCGGGGCCGATGGCGTGCTGCAGAAGCCGCTGACGCCCGAGCTGCTGGCATCCGCCCTGCGGGGAATGGCGCCCCTGCGGGAGACGGCCGCACAGGACGCCTCACAGGACGCCTCACAGGACAAGGCCTTCGACCCGTCGGTGTTCGCCGTGATGCGGGAGAGCCTGCCCGCCGAGCGGGTCGCAACGCTGATCGCCAAGACCGCGGCGACGCTCGCCCAGTACCGCGCCACGCTGGAGGCGGCCCGGACGGCGGGTGACCGCACCGCCGTCGCGGCGATGGCCCACAAGATCGCGGGCGTGGCGGGCATCTACGGCTGCGCCGCGCTGCGCCGGGCGGCGCAACGGCTGGAAGCCACCGCGACCAGCGAGGCCGCCGAAGCCGCCTACCGCGAGATGGACGCCGCCTTCGGCCCGGCGCTGTCCTGGCTGGAGACGATGGCGGGCTGAGAAGCTCCCCCTCTTCCAGCCTCCCGCCCGGCCTGCCGGGGCGGACGGAAAAATGCCCCTCGTCCCGGTGGGAGGAGGGGCATTTCCTGCGGCTGCCGGCTCGGGAGACGGGCCTTACATCTTTTCCGCGACGGTGATGGTGGTGCAGCGGTGGCCGTGGCGGGTCAGCTCGCTGCAGGCCTTGCGGGCCGCCTTCTCGTCCAGCCCCTGGAGCTGGGCGCGGAAGACCTTCTCGCCGCCGGTCTTGCTCTCCACCACCGAATGCTTGGCCCCGCGCAGCAGGAAGGGCGCCTGCTTGATCGCCTGGGCGAGCGCCTTCTGGCTGGCGGCGCGGCTGGAATAGGAGCCGACCTGGACGCCCCACCTGCTGGCCTTGGCGGCCGGCGCCGGAGCCTTGGCGGAGGCGACGACCGTCCGGGTCTGGCGCACCGGCTTGGCCTTCACCGGGGTCTCGACCTCGTCGTCGCCCTCGGCGCTGTCGTCGGGGGCGCTGCGGCTGGCGACCAGCGGCGCCTCGTCCTTCGGGCTGCGGTGCGGCTTGCCGAAGGCCTGGTCCAGCAGGGCGGCCATCCGGTTGTCGCGCGAGACGGCCGACTTGCCGCCCATCACCACCCCGACCAGCCGGCGCCCGTCGCGCGTCGCCGAGGCGGCGAGGTTGAAGCCGGAGGCGACGGTGTAGCCCGTCTTGATGCCGTCCATGCCCTCGTACCGCGACATCAGGCGATTGTGGTTGGGCAGGGTGCGCCCGCCATAGACGAAGTTGCGGCGGCTGAAATAGGGATAGTATTTCGGATGGTCGGCCAGCATGGCGCGCGACAGGGTCGCGAAGTCGCGGGCCGTCGTCACCTGCTCCATGTTCGGCAGGCCGGAGGCGTTGCGGAACACGGTGTTGCGCATGCCGAGCTCCCGCGCCTTGCGGGTCATCATCTCGGCGAAGCGGGCCTCGCTGCCGCCCAGCGCCTCCGCCAGCACCACGGCGGCGTCGTTCGCCGACTTGGTGACGAGCCCGAGGATCGCGGTCTCCACCTTGATCGTCTGGCCGGCGCGCAGGCCGAGCTTGGTCGGCGACATGCTCTCCGCCCAGGCGGAGACCGGCAGCGCCTGGTCGAGCGTCAATCTCCCCTCGTCCAGCGCGTCGAAGGTGAGGTACAAGGTCATCATCTTCGTCAGCGACGCCGGATGGGTGACGGCGTCGGCATCCTGCTCGATCAGCACCTCCCCGGTCCGGGCGTCGACGATGATGGCGGCGGCCTTCGCCGCCAGCGCCTCGACCGACGTCAGGACGGTGCCGGACAGTGCCGCGACGGCGATGAGAGTCTGCGCAAGACGCCTGATGCGCCGCCCGCCCGACGTTTCCGGCTCGCGTAAGGCGAACGAAAACAGTCCGGTTCGAACGGTGCTGCGCGACACTGTCATGATGCCCCCGCCAAAGGCTAATATTTGGTGATTGGTACAATGGTAAATTCGTGGTGAATCAGTGTCTAGCAGGAATTCGTTAATTTCCTGCTTCGGGATTTGCCGCCGGGCTGTGACCAAAATGGGCCGCGGGCGGGACGGGGCGGGGCAGCGGACGCCGTTCCGGCTTGAAACGCGGCGGGCGGAAGGCGAATGTCTTAGGCACCGGCCCTCCCGCGACGGAGCGCGGCCGGATCGCGGCGTGGAGGCGAGGCGACGGCATGGATGGACAGTCACGCTCACGGACCGGATCGGCGGTCGGCCGGATGGCCGGGCGGCTGATCGGGCGCTCGGCCGGGCGTTTGCCGCGGCGCGGATGGCGCATGGCGGTGCTGGCCGGCGCCGCGGCCCTGCTCGCCGGCTGCAGCGCCATGGGGCCGACCGACAACCCGGTCGCCCGCAAGCTGACCTGGTTCAGCTATCTGAACGGCGACGACCTGCGGGTTTCCTGCGGCCGCGACGGCACCGACCGCTTCCGGCTGGTCTTCAACGCCGACTACAACCGGCACATCCGCACCTACGACATCACCGGCGACCGCGAGCGCGGCGGCGCGGCGGTCGAGGCGCGGGTGATCGAGGCGACCGACCTCGCCCGGCTGTCGCCGCAGGATCCGCTGTCGGCCGCCCGCGGCTCCACCTCGCGGATCGAGCTGACGCCCCACCAGTTCGCCTATTTCATCGCCGGGCTGCGCAGCAGCGGCGTGTTCGAGGCGCCGCCCAACGGGCTGCGCCTGCCGTCGAACGGGGTCTACTGGCTGGTCAACGGCTGCCAGGAGGGGCACTGGTTCTTCAACGCCTTCCCCTACCCCTCCGGCCGCTTCGCCGACATCCGCTTCCCGGAGGCGCTGCGCGACGCCGACCGCACCGGCATCCCCTTTCCCGACCTGCCGCCGCCGAGGAGGCGGCGCGCAGCCTGCCCAGCGGCAGCCGGCAGGCGGAGGGCGGCGTCTTCTTCGAGCTGGAGGTGGCGGACGCCGGGCTGGTGGGGCCGACGCACCTGTTCGGCCCCTGGACGCTGGGGAACTTCCTGGCCCGCTAGGGGGTCAGGCCGGCTCCTCCGCCAGCTTGCGGGCGGTGCGCAGGCTGTCGGGCACCAGCGTCTCCACCCACGGGCCGTCCGGCATGCGGCGGGCGAGCTCGGTGATGTTGCGGTTCCACCACTGGCGCTGTTCCGCCAGGTCGTCATAGTCGTAGTTCGACTGCCGCCAGGTGCGCTGGGCCGCGTGGTAGGACACCATGTCGATGGGGAAGCCGACGTCGTTGCTGGAGAAGCGCGTGCTGTCGAAGGACAGGTAGGCCAGCTTCAGCGCCGTCTGCATGTCGGTCTGGTAGGTCAGCGCGCGGTCGAGGATCGGCTTGCCGTAGGCGGTGGCGCCGATGGAGAGGTAGGGCGTGCGCTCGTCCACCTCGATCCAGTTGCCCTCGGGATAGACCAGGAACATGTAGGGCTCGCGGTCCTCGGCGAGCTGGCCGCCGACGATGGCGTGCAGGTTGAAGTGCAGCTTGGACGCCTCCAGCGACTCCTTGTCCTCGGCCGCGACCTGGCGCAGGCAGGTGGTGAAGGCCGACACCGCGTCCAGCATGGTCGCATAGGTCTCGCCCCGGCGCTTCAGCATGTCGCGGCGCATATAGGCCAGCGTCTTGTCGCGCACGCTGCGCAGGCCGGAGTTCATGATGAAGAACCGGTCGCCGCCGCTGCCCATCATCGTCACCTTGCGCGCCGACGACAGTTGCGAACCGCTGGTGATGCGTCCGTCGGACAGCCCGATCAGCCCGTCGCGGGTTTTGATGCCGAGGCAATAGGTCATGACAAATCCATTTCCTGATGATGACGTAATGGAAAGGGTGCGACGGTTGGACGCACGCTTACTGACGTTTGGCCGAAGCGCGCCGGACGCGCGGCGCGGGTAGAATAGGACTACCGGCGGTAAAGTCTTCGTTAAGGACTCACCGCCGCCGGTTTGCCGTGCCGGCAGCATGCAGGGACAGCCGGTCTTGCGGCAAGACGTGACAGCGGGCGGCAGGAATTGTGCGTTGCACAATTTTTATGTTGACTCTCTTCTTCCCTGGCCTTAGTTTCAGCCATGCTGCATTGCAGCATTTTCCGGCCGGTAAGGGGACGGGGCGCCCGGTCGCGGCGGCAGGATGCCGTTGCGGTCCGACGACCCGCAATGCATGCCAAGGGCCGGATCGAAGACAAGGCCCAAGACCGTCCGGCCGGACCAGCCCGGCCGGCTCGCATCGGGCACCAATCGGGCACCCATCGGAAGGAACGCAAGCCATGACCGTCGCGACCAAGACCAAGTCCCCGGCCACCGCCATCGAGGAGGTCGCCACCCAGGCCAAGGAGCAGTATGAGGGCTTCGTGAAGGCCGGCCAGGAGCAGGTGGTGAAGCAGTTCGAGCAGACCGCCGCCGCCCTGAAGGAGCAGGCCGACAAGACCATCGCCCAGTTCTTCAAGGGGTTCGAGGACCTCCAGGTGCTGAGCAAGGGCAACGTCGAGGCGCTGATCGAGAGCACCACCACCGCCGCCAAGGGCGCGGAGGATCTGGGCCGCGAGGTCGCCGCCTACACCCAGGCGTCGCTCGACAAGTCGATCACCACCGGCAAGGCCCTGCTGGCCGCCAAGACGCTGCAGGAAGTGGTGGAGCTGCAGAACAGCTACGCCAAGTCCAGCTTCGACGCGATGGTCGCCGAGGCCACCCGCCTGCAGGAGATGTCGGTCAAGGTCGCCAACGCCGCCTTCGCCCCGCTGAACGCCCGGCTGAACGTCGCGGTCGAGAAGCTGTCCAAGCCGCTGGCCGCCTGACGGACCGGGCTTCGGAGCCCGGCACCGCTCCGCGAGCCCTTCCCTTCACGCGGCGGGCCCGGCCCGGCATCCTCCACGCGGGGTGCCGGGCCGTTCCGTTTCCGGCGGACACGGCAGGGCCGCCGGCCATCTTCGCCGGCTGCCCATCTTCTCCGGCCATTGTGCAGCGCACAAAATCACATTGACAAAGCGGCGGGAGCTGCCCTAAATAAGGTCATGCTGCATTGCAGCATATCTCGGATGCCTGCCCGAGCGGGGTCCGAGGGACTCAACCCAGTCCGCGCCCGGCCGCCGCATCCGCGGGACCGCGCGGTTGACCCCTTGAGAGAGCGCGAGGAGCCCAGACATGTCCGACAAGATCGCCGCCGCCACCAAGACCATCGAAGACGCCGTCACCACCGCCAAGCAGAACCTGGAAGGCCTGGTGAAGGCCCAGCAGGAGCAGGTGGAGAAGGCCTCCGCCCAGATCCTCAAGGGCTTCGACGAGCTGACCGCCCTCACCAAGGGCAACGTCGACGCCGTGGTGAAGTCCGGCACGATCGTCGCCAAGGGCGCCGAGGAGGCCGGCAAGCAGGTCGCCGCCTTCACGCAGTCCTCGCTGGAGAAGAGCGTCGCCACCGGCAAGGCCCTGCTGGCCGTCAAGACCATCCAGGAGCTGGTCGAGCTGCAGAACGCCTACGCCAAGTCGAGCTTCGACGCCCTGGTCGCCGAGACCACCAAGCTGCAGCAGCTCACGGTGAAGGTCGCCAACGAGGCGCTCGCCCCGATCAACGAGCGGGTGAACGTCACGGTCGAGGCGATCGCCAAGCCGGTCGCGGCCTGATCCCCGCCCGCGGCATTCCAGCCCACGGCGCGGTCCGGTGAGCGGCGTCCCCGACCCGGGAGACGCCGGCTCCGGTACACAGCGCCCGACGAGATACGCGCGCCGCCTGGCCGCGCGTTTGTCCGGAGAAACCCGGCGGCCCCTGCGGTCGCCGGGTTTCTTCGTTCCGGGCCGCCGGCGCCCGGAATCGCCGCAATTCGCCCTATTCGGTGGTAGTTCGGTGCGTCGCGTTCCGAACGGGCCTCTCCCAAATGGGGAGAGGACGCAATCCGCCCCTTCCCACCGCGGCAGGAGTGATCATATCATCTCTCAAGATGCGCATCGCGAAGACACTTGGCTCCTGACCATGGCCGACCCGAACAAGCAAGGCAACGAGGGCACCAACACCGGCGTGGTCGTCAAGACCAAGCCGAAGACCAAAAAGCCCTCGATGTACAAGGTCTTGATGTTGAACGACGACTACACACCTATGGAGTTCGTCGTTCACGTTCTCGAGCGCTTCTTCAGCAAGTCGCGCGAGGAAGCGACGCGGATCATGCTGCATGTGCACCGGCGGGGTGTGGGCTTGTGCGGCGTGTTCACCTACGAGGTGGCGGAGACGAAAGTCACGCAGGTGATGGACTTTGCTCGCCAGCACCAGCACCCGCTGCAATGCACGTTAGAAAAGGATTAGACCCACACATGCTGTCGCGTAACCTGGAACAGACGCTGCACCGAGCCCTGGCCCACGCGAACGAGCGCAGGCATGAATACGCGACGCTCGAACACTTGCTGCTCGCGCTGACCGAGGACTCCGATGCGATGGCTGTCTTGCGTGCCTGCGGTGTCGATTTGGACCGCCTGCGCGCCGAACTGTCGGACTACCTCGACAACGAGCTTGCCAACCTGATCACGAGCAGGCCCGATGATGCCAAGCCGACGGCTGGCTTCCAGCGGGTGCTGCAGCGTGCTGCCATCCACGTCCAGTCGTCCGGACGTGAGGAGGTGACGGGAGCAAATGTGCTCGTCGCCTTGTTCTCTGAACGCGAGAGCCACGCGGTCTATTTCCTGCAGGAGCAGGAGATGACCCGGTTCGACGCGGTGAACTACATTTCTCACGGAATCGCGAAGGCGCCGGGCCGCTCGGAAACCAAGCGAGTCTCTGGAGCCGACGACGAGGCGGCGGCGGAGAAGGTCGTGAAAAAAGGCAGCGAGGCCCTGGAGGCCTATTGCGTCAATCTGAACAAGAAGGCGGCAAGCGGCAAGATCGACCCGCTGATCGGCCGGGAGCAGGAGGTCGAGCGGACCATCCAGATCCTGTGCCGCCGGTCGAAGAACAACCCGCTCTACGTCGGCGACCCCGGTGTCGGCAAGACCGCCATCGCCGAGGGGCTGGCCCGCCGCATCGTCCACGGCGAGGTGCCGGAGGTCCTGAAGAACGCGACGATCTTCGCGCTCGACATGGGCTCCCTGCTCGCCGGCACGCGCTACCGCGGTGACTTCGAGGAGCGGCTGAAGGCCGTCGTCTCGGAGCTGGAGGCGACGGAGGGGGCGATCCTCTTCATCGACGAGATCCACACCGTCATCGGTGCGGGCGCCACCTCCGGCGGTGCCATGGACGCGTCCAACCTGCTGAAGCCGGCGCTCGCCTCGGGCTCGCTGCGCTGCATCGGGTCGACGACCTACAAGGAATACCGCAACTACTTCGAGAAGGACCGGGCGCTCGTCCGGCGCTTCCAGAAGATCGACGTCAACGAGCCGTCGGTCGAGGATGCGGTGAAGATCCTGCAGGGCCTGAAGCCCTACTACGAGAAGCACCACCGCGTCCGCTACACCAACGACGCGGTGCGCTCGGCGGTCGAGCTGTCGGCGAAGTACATCGGCGACCGCAAGCTGCCGGACAAGGCGATCGACATCATCGACGAGGTCGGCGCCGCCCAGATGCTGCTGCCCGAGTCCAAGCGGAAGAAGACGATCTCGGTCAAGGACGTGGAGGCGGTGGTCGCCAAGATCGCCCGCATCCCGCCGAAGTCGGTCAGCCGCGACGACAAGGAGACGCTGCTGAACCTGGAGCGCGACCTGAAGACCATGGTCTTCGGCCAGGACAAGGCGATCGACGCGCTGGTCTCCGCCATCAAGCTGGCCCGTGCCGGCCTGCGCGAGCCGGAGAAGCCCATCGGCAACTACCTGTTCACCGGCCCGACCGGCGTCGGCAAGACCGAGGTGGCCCGCCAGCTCGCCATGACCCTCGGCATCGAGCTGACCCGCTTCGACATGTCGGAGTACATGGAGCGGCACACCGTGTCGCGGCTGATCGGCGCCCCTCCGGGCTATGTCGGCTTCGACCAGGGCGGCCTGCTGACCGACGCCATCGACCAGCACCCGCACTGCGTGCTGCTGCTGGACGAGATCGAGAAGGCGCACCCCGACCTGTTCAACATCCTGCTGCAGATCATGGACCACGGGAAGCTGACCGACCACAACGGCAAGACGGTCGACTTCCGCAACGTGATCCTGATCATGACCTCGAACGCCGGGGCCGCCGACATGGCCAAGCCCGCCATCGGCTTCGAGCGGGAACGCCGCGTCGGCGAGGACATGGAGGCGGTCGAACGGCTGTTCACGCCGGAGTTCCGCAACCGCCTGGATGCGATCATCCCCTTCGCGCCGCTGACCCAGGAGGTCATCAGCCGCGTGGTGGACAAGTTCGTCATGCAGATGGAGGCGCAGCTCGAGGACCGCGGCGTGACCATCGAGCTGAACGACGACGCGCGCGAGTGGCTGGGCAAGAAGGGCTACGACCCGCTCTACGGCGCCCGCCCGCTGGGCCGCGTGATCCAGGAGTACATCAAGAAGCCGCTGGCCGAGGAGCTGCTGTTCGGCAAGCTCAGCAAGGGCGGCCTGGTCAAGGTCACGGTGCAGGACGACAAGCCGGCCTTCGAATTCACCGAAGGGTCGCGCAGCAAGCGCGGCTCCGGCGACGAGGACGAGGAAGGCGTTGTTCACGAGCTGGCGGAATAACCGCCGCCCGGGGCATCGCGAGCGCGACAGGGGGCCAGCCGGCCCCCTTTTCTTTTGGGCGGCGGGGATCGGGCGGGGCATGACGCCGGGGACACCGCAAAGGCGCAATCGGACCGGCTGCCTTTCCCGACCACCGCCCCCAAGCGCACTACCCGCCCCTGCGCAACCTGCGCTATGGTCGCGCCATGACGACCCTTCCCCCGGCGGCGGACGCCGCCCCTTCCCTGTCCGCGCCGCTGCCGGCGCCCGAGGACCTGCGGCTCGCCTTCGTCTGCGCCGATACCGACGAGGCCCGCTCGGCACGCACGCGGCTGGTACACCGCTACGGCAACGTGCCGCTCGACCAGGCGGACGTCATCGTGGCGCTGGGCGGCGACGGGCTTCTGCTGGAGACGCTGCACCACGCGCTGGCGCGGCGGCGGGACCGGCCGCTGCCGGTCTACGGCATGAACCGGGGATCGGTCGGCTTCCTGCTGAACACCTACCGCGAGGACGAACTGCCGGAGCGGGTCGCCAAGGCGCAGCACGTCACGCTGCACCCGCTGCAGATGATCGCCACGCGGGTCAGCGGCGAGCAGGTCACGGCGCTCGGCATCAACGAGGTGTCGCTGCTGCGCGAGACGCGACAGGCGGCGAAGCTGCGCATCACGGTCGACGGGGTGGTGCGGCTGCCCGAGCTGATCTGCGACGGCGCGCTGGTCGCCACCCCGGCCGGCAGCACCGCCTACAACCTGTCGGCCCACGGCCCCATCGTGCCGCTCGGCGCCGGCGTGCTGGCCCTGACGCCGATCAGCGCCTTCCGGCCGCGGCGCTGGCGCGGCGCCCTGCTGCCCCACACCGCCGCCATCACCTTCGAGATCCTGGAAGAGGCCAAGCGGCCGGTCAGCGCCGTCGCCGACTTCAGCGAGGTGCGCGAGGTGCTGCGGGTGGAGGTGCGCGAGAGCCGCGACATCGCGCTGACCCTGCTGTTCGACCCCGAGCTGAACCTGGAGGAGCGCATCCTGAAGGAGCAGTTCGCCCCCTGAGGCAGGCCGCCCTACTCCGCGGCGGCCACCGCCACGCGGGAGACGGCGTAGTCGGCGATGCGGCGGACCAGGACGGCCATATGCCCGCGCAGCCGCTCGAAGCCCTCCGTCCGCTCCAGCGTCTCCTCGTTCATGTAGAGGCGCCGGTTGATCTCCAACTGGATGGAGTGGCGGTTCTGCGCCGGAATGCCGTAGCGGGCGATCAGCTCGACGCCCTTGTAGGGATCGTTGACGGCCACGCCGTAGCCGAAGCCACGCAACGTCTCGGCCACCATGGCGACGAAGCCCGGCTCACTGGTGGTGCCGTCACGGTCGCCGATGACGAAGTCGGCCAGCGCCGCATTGGCCCTGCCGGTCGGGCTGTTGGACGGCATGGAATGGCAGTTCAGGTGCCAGACCCCGCCGAAGCGGGTCGCCAGCCCGTCCAGGATGCTCGCCATCTGGAAATGATAGGGCCGGTAATAGCGGTCGATGCGGTCCAGCACCTCGGCCACCGGCAGGCGGCCGTCATACATCGGCAGACCGGGCCGGCAGAGCGTGCGGATCAGGCCGATGCCGGCGGTGCTCTTGTCCGTCGGGCGCAGCGGCTCCGGCCAGGGACCGTCGAGCAGCGCCGGGTCGATGTCGTCGGCCGCCCGGTTTACGTCGATGAAGCTGCGCGGGAACAGCGCGCAGAGCAGCGTCGCGCCGCTGTCGGGCGCCGAGGCGAACAGCTCCTCGACGTGGGTGTCCTCCGCCTGGCGCAGGAGGGACAGCGGGCAGGAGAAGTGGAAGCTCGGCGGATAGACGGTGCCGCTGTGCGGCGAATCGAACAGCACCGGCACACGAGGCCCGGTCGGATCGTTGCGGACGAGAACGTCCTCGATCACGAAGCTCATGCTTTGACCCCGGCGGAACGGTTGACGATTACGGCACTGAATTATCGTCCGGTATAGCCCAAGCCCGGCGGACCGTCGACTCAAAACCGTCACACAGACGGCAGGGGATCCGGGCCCCTCGGTTGTGCCTTCTCGGGTGCGGAGGACTGGCGCGGCCCCGTCGGCTCGGCCATATTGGAGGGCGTCCGTCCCGGAGCCCGCCCGCAGAGCATGCCTTGACCGACGCCCTTCCCCCCATCGAACTGGCCGCGCCGGACATCACCCCCCATCGGCGGGGCAACACCGGCATCGACTATGTGACGACCCTGGCGGCCGACCGGCCGGGGCCGCATCTGGTCGTCACCGCGCTGATGCACGGCAACGAGATCGCCGGGGCCATCGCGCTGGACCAGATCTTCCGCATGGGCTTGCGGCCGTCGCGCGGGCGCCTGTCGCTGGTCTTCGCCAACACCGCCGCCTATCGCGCCTTCGAGCGGGAGAACCCCTACGCCTCGCGCTTCATCGACGAGGACATGAACCGCGTCTGGGCCGACAGCCTGCTGGACGGGCCGCGCGACAGCCTGGAAATCCAGCGGGCGCGCCAGCTCCGCCCGCTCTACGACACCGCCGACGTGGTGCTCGACCTCCACTCGATGAGCGCCCACACCCCGCCGCTGACCCTGTGCGGCCGGACGGCGCGCGGACGGGCGCTCGCGCTGCGGCTCGGCTATCCCGCCTGGGTGGTGGCGGACGAGGGGCACGCCGCCGGCCGCCGGCTGATCGACCGCGACGCCTTCATCGACCCCGCCGGCGAGCGCACCGCCATCCTGGTGGAATGCGGCCAGCACTGGCGGCAGGAGACCGCGGTGGTGGCGCTGGAAAGCTGCCTGAGGATGCTGCTGGTGCTGGACATGGTCGAGCCCGACGCCGTCCGGCCCCGCCTGATGACGCGCGGCGAGCCGCAGCACGTCGTCGAGGTGACGCAGGCGGTCACCGTGGCGAACGAGGGCTTCCGCTTCCTGGAGCCCTTCGTCGGCATGGAGGTGATCGAGCGGGCCGGCACCCTGATCGGCTGGGACGGCGACATCCCGCTGCGCACGCCCTACGACCGCTGCGTGCTGATCATGCCGGCCCGCCGCCCGCGGCCGGGGCAGACGGCGGTGCGGCTGGGCCGGATGACCGGCTGAGACCTGCGGTCACTTCGCCGCCGGCTTGCCCTTGGTCCATTGCGGGTTGGCGTCGTAGAGCGGCACGGTCGAGATCGACATCTTGGCCGAGGCGTCCTTCACCTGACGGCTGTAGACCACATAGACCAGCGTGTCGTTCGCCCGGTCGTAGATGCGCCGGATGGCGATCGACTTGAAGATCAGGCTCTTGCGTTCGGAGAAGACCTCCTCCCCCTTCTGCGACAGCTCGATGTCGCCGATGGTCAGCGGCCCGGTGCGGCGGCAGGAGATGGAGGCGTTGGACGGGTCCTCGAACCAGTTGCCCTTGGTCAGCCGGTCGATGACGCTGCGGTCGAAATCCACCAGATGGCAGGTGACGCCCTTCACCTTGGGATCCTCGACGGCCTGGACCTCCAGCCCGTTGCCGGTCCAGTCGTTGGAGAAGCGGCCGACCACCCCGTCCGCCGCCCGGGCTGCCCCCATGGGCGCCAGGGTGGGCATCAGGGCAAGGCCGAGAACCAACAGGCCCCTGCAGACGTTCATCCAGGCAGACGGGCTGCGCTTCGCACGAGATCGCATCGAACAGGCTCTCCGGTCGTCACTGGCCGGCACGGCCGCGGGGCGCGGGTCCGGACCACCCCCTAGATCGGGCGGCTGCCTGCGCCAGTCAAGCATGCCGTCCCGGGAGCCGCTTGCCGCGCGATGATCGACCGCACCCCCGCCGCCCGCCTCTCCCCCGCCCAGAGCGGCAGCCCGCTTCCGCCGGCCGCCGGCACGCCCGAACCCGCGACCGATCCGTTGCCCGCCCCCGCCCACCGGCGCGATCCCGCCCGCGTGGCGACGGTCGGGCTGTTCGTCATCGCCATCCTGTTCACGCTGCATTTCGGGCGCGACGTGCTGCTGCCGATCATGCTGGCGCTGATCCTCAGCTTCCTGCTGCGGCCGCTGGTGCGCGGGCTCTACCGGATCGGCATCCCGGAGAGCCTGGGGGCGGCGATCATGGTGATCGCGGTCTTCGGGTTGGGGCTGCTCGCCGTCTATACCCTGTCGGGTCCGGCGGCCGACTGGGTCAACCGCATGCCGCGGGTGATGCACGAGCTGGAGTTCAAGCTGGGTGACCTGCGCGAGGGCATCCAGCGCGCCCGCGAGGCCTCGCGCCAGATCGAGCAGATCGCCAGCAGCAGCGCCGGCGACCCCAACGGCCCGGTGCGCGAGGTGGTGCTGCGCGGCCCCTCGCTGGTCGAGCAGGCGATGCGGCAGGTCGAGGCGGTGATCGCCAACGTGGTGATCCTGCAGGTGCTGCTCTATTTCTTCCTGGCCCGCGGCCGGCAGAGCCTGGAGGCGCTGATCGGCACCATGCGCAACGTCGACGACCGCGTGCACTACGCCATGGTCGCCGCGACGGTGCAGCAGAACATCGCGGCCTATCTGCTGACCATCACCGTCATCAACGCGGTGCTGGGGCTGGCGACCGGCCTCGTCATGTGGATGTGGGGTCTGCCGAACCCGGCGCTGTGGGGGGTGATGGTCATGCTGATCAACTACATCCCCTTCATCGGGCCGGCGGTGATGACCGGAGTGTTCTTCCTGGTGTCGCTGATGACCTTCGACGGGCTGCTGGCGATCGTGCTGCCGCCGCTGTCCTTCGTGGCGCTGACGACGCTGGAGGGCAATTTCCTGACCCCGATGATCGTCGGCCGCCGCCTGTCGCTGAACCCCATCGCCGTCTTCGTGTCGATCCTGTTCTGGGGCTGGCTGTGGGGGATCCCCGGCGCGCTGCTGGCCGTGCCGATCCTGGCGATCCTGAAGATCCTGTTCGACGCCCACGAGCCGCTGAAGCCGGTGGGCGCCCTGCTGGGACATTGAGGCGGACCGGGCCCGGAAGACCCGGCGGGGCTATGCCCGCATCGGGGTTCCGGGGTTCCGGTCGGGCCTGAGCCGGCGGACCATTCCGGCCAAGCGCAAGAGTTTCCCCGGCGCCGGCGGGAACGCCGATCCCCTACTTCTTCGCCGGGAGGGGCAGGACGATGCAGCGGGACAGCACCGGGTTGCCGGTCATCTCGCGGTAGTTCCTGGCGATCACCGGCTCGGCGGCGCGGCACTGCTCCAGGCTGGCGAACTCGATGGTCGTCGGGCCGCCCTGGTTCAGCAGGAACAGCAGCATGATCACGCGCTCCATCGCTCAGCCCTCCAGGATGCGGCGGGCGTCGGCGGCGTCGCGCCCGATCTGCTGCTTCAGCTCGTCGAAGCCGGCGAACTTGCGCTCCGGCCGCAGGAACTCGATGAGCTGCACCCGCAGGTGCTGGCCGTAGAGGTCCTCGCTCATGTCGAAGAGATGGGCCTCCAGCCGCTCGACGCTGCCGCCGACGGTCGGGCGGGCGCCGAGGTTGGCCACCCCCTTGTGCCAGACCGTCGCGGCGCCGCGGTCCACCCCGGCACGCACGGCATAGACGCCGAAGGCCGGGCGCAGATACTCGCCGAGCTCCAGGTTGGCGGTGGGGAAGCCGATGGTGCGGCCCCGCTTGTCGCCGTGCAGGACGCGCCCCTCGATCTCCCAGGCGCGGCCAAGGACATGGGCGGCCTCGCGCGGGCGGGCGGCGGCCAGCGCCTCGCGCACGCGGGTGGAGGAGTAGATGCCGCCCTGCGGATCGGCGACCGGCCCGACCTCGGTCATCCCGAAGCCGTGCAGCACGCCCATGCGGGCCAGCAGGGCCGGGTTGCCGGCGCGCTTGTGGCCGAACAGGAAGTCGTAGCCGCAGACGACGTGGCGCACGCCCAGCCCCTTGACCAGCACCTCCTCCACGAAGGCCTCGGCGGTCTGGTGCAGGAAGCTGTCGTCGAAATGGCAGACGACGAGCTGGTCCACCGCCAGCTCTTCGACATGGCGGGCCTTGACGCGGAAGGGGGTCAGGCGGAAGGGCGGGTCGTCGGGGCGGAAGACGCTGCGCGGATGCGGCTCGAAGGTCATCACGGTCGACGGGCCGCCGATCTCGCGCGCCAGCGCCTTGGCGGTGCCGATCACCGCCTGGTGCCCGTGATGCACGCCGTCGAAATTGCCGAGCGCCACGATGGCTCCGCGGGCCTCGGCCGGCAGGTCGGCGGTGTGTCTGTACAGTCGCATGCGCGCCCCGATGCTGGGCGTCCGGCGGTTGCCCGGCCGGACGCTGGACCCGGCGGACCGTTGGCCGGTCCGCCGCCTCGGGCGACTATATAGAACGGAGGCGGCGCGGGGTAAACGCGCCGGGACGGGTTTGCCGGGTCGGCCTTGCGGCCGGCCGCCGGGTCAGCCGCGGGAGGGCACCATCAGCAGCGCCTCGCCTTCCACCACGACGGTGTCGCCGACGGTGCAGACGGTCTTCATGACGACGCGGCGCTTTTCCGGGACCAGCTCGGTCACCGTGGCGCGGGCGGTGACGGTGTCGCCGGCGCGGACCGGGGCCTTGAACTTCAGGTTCTGCGTCATGTAGATGCAGCCCGGGCCCGGCAGGCGGGTGCCGAGCACGGCCGAGATGAAGCCGACGGTCAGCATGCCATGGGCGATGCGGCCGCCGAACATGGTGCCGCTGGCATATTCCTGGTTCAGGTGGACCGGGTTGGTGTCGCCGGAGATGCCGGCGAACAGCACGATGTCCGCTTCCGTCACCGTCTTGGCGAAGGAGGCCGTCATGCCGACGGCGAGATCCTCGATGCAGTAGCCCTCGGTGTCCTTGTGGACCTGACGAACATCGTCCATCACACGCTTCCTTCGCTCTCCGGCGCCGATCCCAGGCGCAGACCTGACCATGATGCGGCGCAATATGTGCACCGCAACGACTTCATGGCACCACGAGTCCCGCAAAAAAGCAAAGAAATCCCTAAGACCGCGAAGCAACGGTGAAAACGGCCGTACGGTTATCGGACACGCCGGGCAACGTTATGTTTACGAAGCAAACCACGGCGGTCGCCCGCGGTTACTTCCAGCTTTGCGCCGGGGGGCCGAATCTCATAGCTCACAGCGACTTAGCCTGGGCAAAGCCGTATCTCCGACACCGCCTCCGGCCGGCCCGGAGGTCCCGCGGCGGCGGTGCCGACGCGGTGCAGCAAACCTCCAGCGAAGATGGATCGTTGCGGTTCGATAACAAGCGCGTGACGGTTATAAGGCCGGGAAGCGGCGGCGGCTGCCGCGGGCAGCGACTCGGAGGCCCCCGCCGGGGAGCGCCGACGGAAGACGCCCCCCGCGGGACCGGGTCAGCGGTCACCCGCCGCGCCCCTGCCGCCGCGCGATCCGCCGGAGGACTCATCGGGGCGCTCCGCCACCTGGACCGGCCGGCTGGCGGCGGCGCGCGGGTCGGTGGCGACGGCCTTGGCCTCCACCTTCTCCTTCACCTCCTCGGTGGGCTGCTCGGAGGGCTTGGCCTCCACCCGCACCGGCACCACGCCGTCCTCGACCATGCCGAGGTCGTGGGCGGCCTTGCGCGACAGGTCGATCACCCGGCCGCCGACATAGGGGCCGCGGTCGTTGACGATGACCTCGACGCTCTTGCCGTTCTCCTGGTTCGTCACCGTCGCCTTGGTGCCGAGCGGCAGCACGCGGGAGGCGGCGGTGCGCTTGTTCTGGTTCATGCGCTCGCCACTGGCCGTCTTGCGGCCGTGGAACTTGCCGCCGTAGAAGGACGCCTTCCCCTGGTGCACGATGACCGGCTCGCCGTTCGCGCGTTCCACCTTGAGGGCCGGGGTGCGCGCCTTGTCCTTCGCCAGCGCGGGCGTGGCGAGCGGCAGGGCGCACAGGGCCGCAACGAGGATGCGGGCCGTAATCCGGGGCGTGTTCACCAAAAAGAATGACTTCATGTCTTCACCTCCTCACGGAGGCAGGAAACGATGAAATTCGTCAGGAGTTCCGCCGGCCGTCGTGGTAGAGATGATCCCGAGGGCGTGTTCCGTTCGCCATCCGAAAGGCCAAGTGACGAGGAAATCCATGCTGCCACAGCAGTTTGACTGGCTGAGACTGAGCGACGGCACGAGGCTGCGCTCTGCCTGTTGGACAGGGCATGGAACAATACGGGGTACCGTGCTTCTGGCAACCGGAAGAGCAGAGTTCATCGAGAAATACGCGGAGACCGCGTCGGCCCTGGTGGAGCGGGGCTTTCAGGTGGTCGCCTTCGACTGGCGAAACCAGGGATTGTCGGACCGCCCGCTGGCCAACCCGCAGATCCATCATCTGAACGATTTCTCGACGCTGGCCGACGACCTCGACCAGGTGCATGCCCAGGCGGTGGTGCCGCGCGCCGGCGACCGGCCGGTGTTGCTGATGGCCCATTCCATGGGCGGCATGGCGGCGACGCTGCTGCTGGCCCGCCGCCCCGACCGCTATGCCGCCGCGGTGCTGTCGGCCCCGATGTACGACATCGCCACCGCCCCCCTGCCCCGCTCCGCGGTGCGGGTGCTGGCGCGGCTGTTCTGCCGGATGGGCCGGGGGGAGCGTTACGCCTTCGGCCAGCACGACTACGACCCGGCGGAAGGCGAGTTCCGGCCGGACAACTCCATCACCTCCGACCCCGGGCGCTACGCCGCCTTCCACACGCCCTTCCGCGAGCGGCCGGAACTGCGCGTCGGCGGCGTCAGCTTCGGCTGGGTGCGGGCGGCGCTGCGCGCGTCGGACCTGGTGCAGAACACCCTGCCGCTCGCCCAGGTGAAGACCCCGGTGCTGCTGCTGAGCGCCCCCGGCGACCGGGTGGTGAAGGCCGCCGCCCACTGGGCCGTGGCGCGGCGGATGCCGGCCATGACCGTGCTGGACTATCCCGACGCGAAGCACGAGCTTCTGATGGAGCGCGACGCCATCCGCGACCGGGTCTGGGCGGACATCGACGCCTTCCTCGCCAGGACCGTGCCCGCCCCGGTGCCGGCCGCCGCCCGATAGCACTCCGTCCCCGACAGGTCCCCGCCATGCCCGATTTCTGGAGAGAGTCCGGTTACCATCTGCTGGAGCGCGATGCCCAGGGGCATCTGGCGGTCACGCCGGACTTCCTGCGCGCCTATCTGCTGCGTCCGGAGATGCGCCCGCCCGAAGAGGCCTGCCCGGCCGAGCGGACGCTGCATGCCGGCCTGATGGAGGACCCCGGCCGCCCGGTGCCCGACGCGCTGGTGGAGGTGCTGGCCGATCCCGACGCCCGCGACAACTGGCGGGTCTGGCTCGCCTTCCGCGACCGCCTGCTGGCCGCCGGCACGCTGGAGGGCTGCTATCTGCGCCTGTTCCGCGAGGGGGTGCGCGGGGTGCCGGGCCTGTTCGTCGACCAGCTCGTCCATGCCATCGTCCGCGGCCTCCTGGACGGGACGCCGTCCGGCCTGCGCGCCCGCGCCGGCGAGCTGCTGTTCCGCGAACAGACCGTGTCGGTGGATGACGGGCGGGTGCGGCTGGCCGACCGCGAGACGGTGGAGATGATGGCCGCCACCGGCGGCTTCGGCAGCCTGGGCCGGCTGGTGGTCGAGGCCGGCACCGCGCCGCGGCAGGTCGAGCTGGACATCCTCGACGAGACCAACCACCCCGCCTATTGGGAGCGCGACCAGCGCCACGACACGGTGCTGGACGTCACCTTCGCCGCCGCCGGGCTCGACGCGCTCGCCCGCGTGCTGGAGGGCTGGGTGGCGCATTTCCTCGGCGTCACGGTGTCGATCCAGCCGGTGCAGCAGATCCGCGACGACCGCTGGGTCTGGCATGTCGGGCTCGACGGCGAGGCGACGGCCATCATGAACGACCTCTACAACGGCGTGGAGGTCGGGCAGGAGCGGCTGGCCCGCATCCTCGCCCTGTTCCGGCTGGAGTTCGCCGATCCCGCCGACATGCGCCCCGACCTCGCCGGCCGGCCGGTCTATCTCGGGCTGGCGATGACGGACAAGCGGCTGCTGAAGCTGAAGCCGCAGAACCTGCTGGTCAACCTGCCGCTGGCGGACCGGGTGTGACGCCGCGTTCATGTCTCTTCAATATTTCCGTCACACCATCAAGGCCATGTCTCGTCTTGGGACAGAGCCGCGGCGCCTGCCGCGGCGCAACCCGGCCGCACTGCAACACATCCGGAACTCATCCGATTATTTGATCCAGCCCGCTCCGTAGCAAAGAATGCAACCCGGGTCCCGTGAACCGCCGGCAAGGCGCCGCGGTCCTCCCGGCAATGCATCGGTCGCCGTCCGGACGCGGGCCGCGCGGTTCCGACAATGGGAGGAAATGGACCATGTTTTTTTCCCGCGACAAGAACAACGGCGACTCCGAATTGCTGGCCCTGCTGAACCGCCATGCCGGCGTCGGCCTGTGGGATGCCAAGCTGCACAACGGCGACCCCGCCCATCCGCAGAGCAGCTGGCGCTGGTCGGCCGAGTTCCGCCGCCTCGTCGGCTTCGAAAACCCATCGGACTTTCCCGACGTGATGGCGTCCTGGGCCGACCGGCTGCATCCGGACGACGTGCAGCCCACCTTCGCGGCGTTCGGCGCCTGCCTCGCCGACCGCAGCGGGCGCACCAACTACGACGTCGCCTACCGGCTGCGCATGAAGAACGGCACCTACCGCTGGTTCCGCGCCATCGGCGGCGTCGCCCGCGATTCGTCGGGCACGGCCCAGCGGGCCTGCGGCTCCCTCATCGACATCCATGACCAGAAGATGGCGGAGCAGGAGAAGAAGGACCAGCTGGCCGCCCTGGCCTCCCGCTTCGAGGCCAACGTGATGAACGTCGTGCAGATGGTGTCCGGCTCCACCACGGAGATGAGGGAGTCGGTCCAGGTGATGTCGTCCTCGGCCCGCGAGGCGGCGGAGCAGACCCAGAGCGTCGCGAATGCCGCGAGCCAGGCGACGACCAACGTGCAGACGGTCGCCGCCGCCGCCGAGGAGCTGTCGGCCTCGATTTCCGAGATCAGCCGGCAGGTCACCGAGGCGGCCCGCGTGTCGGCCACCGCCTCCGACGAGACGGCGCGGACCAACACGATGGTCGTCGGCCTCGCCGCCGCGGCCGCCAAGATCAGCGAGGTGATCAAGCTGATCAACGACATCGCCAGCCAGACCAACCTGCTGGCGCTGAACGCCACCATCGAGGCGGCGCGGGCCGGCGAGGCGGGCAAGGGCTTCGCCGTGGTCGCCAACGAAGTCAAGAGCCTCGCCAACCAGACCGCCAAGGCGACCGAGGAGATCAGCACCCAGATCACCGCCGTGCAGGAGGAAACCCGGCGCACGGTCGAGGCGATCAAGAGCATCGGCACGGTGATCGACCAGGTGCGCCAGATCTCGTCCGGCATCGCCGCCGCCATCGAGGAGCAGGGCGCCACCACCCAGGAGATCGCCCGCAACGTGCAGGCGGCGGCGCAGGCCACCCGCGGCGTGTCCAACACCATCGACAGCGTCAGCCACTCCGCCGCCAACACCGGGCGGTCCGCCGACTCGCTGCTGGCGACCGCGGGCACCCTGTCGCAGAACGCCGACCGGCTGCGGAGCGAGGTCAGCAGCTTCCTGTCGAGCGTGCGGGCCGGCTGACCCGCGTCACCTCCGCCCCCCCGCGAACAGACAAAGGGCACGGCTTTCGCCGTGCCCTTTTCTGCTGCGCCGGGGATGGGCCGGCTCATGCGGCGGAGGCGCCCGTCCGCCGCCGCATGCCCTTTCCGGCCGGAGCCGAGGCCCCGGCCGATCTCGCTTGCCCTGATCAGCTGCAGCCGGTGGTCGAACCGCAGCTGTCGCACTTCAGGCAGGTGCCGTTGCGCACCAGGGTCATGTTCCCGCACTCGCCGCAGGGATCGCCCTCATAGCCGCGGGCGCGGGCCTCGCGGATGCGGTCGAAGCGCTGGTCGCTCGTGCTGCCGCCATAGGCCGTGCCCGTCACCGAGGAGGCGGTGGCCACCCCGACCGCCGTGGCGGTGGAGACCGCCGGGCTGGCCGCGACGGCGCTGGCCGAGGCGGTGGCCGTGGCGGCGACGCCGTCGGTGCCGGTGGCGAGCAGGGCCTGGGCGGCCGACACCCGCTGGGCCTGACCGCCGTCGAAGACGCGCAGGTTCAGGTTGTTGCGGACATAGCCGGTGGAGGTCACCTTGCGGACGATGTCCGACGGCTGCACCGTGTCGGCCGGCAGGTCGCCCTGGCGGTCGCCCGTGCCGACGGTGAAGGGGATCAGGTCCTCCGGCGTGGCATGGGCGAGGTCGCTGCGGCCGAGGTAGGAGATGGCGATCTCGCGGAAGATGTAGTCGATGACCGAGGTCGCCATCTTGATGGTGTCGTTGCCGCTGACCATGCCCGACGGCTCGAAGCGGGTGAAGGTGAAGGCCTCCACGAACTCCTCGAGCGGCACGCCGTACTGCAGGCCGATCGACACCGCGATGGCGAAGTTGTTCATCAGCGACCGGAAGGCCGCACCCTCCTTGTGCATGTCGATGAAGATCTCGCCCAGCCGGCCGTCCTCATACTCGCCGGTGCGCAGATAGACCTTGTGGCCGCCGACGATCGCCTTCTGGGTATAGCCCTTGCGGCGGTGCGGCAGGCGCTCGCGGGAGGAGGCCTTCCGCTCGATGATCTTCTCGACCACCTTCTCGACGATGCGCTCGGACACGATCTGGGTGCGGGCGGCGGTGCCGGCCTCGGCGATCGCCTCGGCGGTCTCGCCGTCCTCGTCGTCCAGCACCGCGGCCTGCAGCGGCTGGCTGAGCTTGGAGCCGTCGCGGTAGAGCGCATTGGCCTTCAGGCCCAGGCGCCAGGACATCAGGTAGGCGTCCTTGCACTCGTCGACCGTCGCCGCGTTCGGCATGTTGATGGTCTTGGAGATGGCGCCGGAGATGAAGGGCTGGGCGGCGGCCATCATGGTGATGTGGCTGGCCCAGGACAGGTAGCGCTTGCCGATGCGGCCGCAGGGGTTGGCACAGTCGAAGACCGGCAGATGCTCCTCGCGCAGGTAGGGAGCGCCCTCCAGCGTCATGGCGCCGCAGCAGAAGGTGTTCGCCGCCTCGATGTCGGCCTTGGCGAAGCCCAGGTGCGACAGCAGGTCGAAGCCCGGCGCGTCCAGCGTCTCGGCCGGGATGCCCAGCGTCTCGACGCAGAAGGCGGCGCCGATCGTCCACTTGTTGAAGACGAACTTGATGTCGAAGGCGGTGGCGAGGCTGCCCTCCAGCTTCTCCAGCACCTCGTCGGTGAAGCCCTTGGCCTTCAGCGCGGCATGGTCGATGCCTGGGGCGTTGCGCAGCGTGCCGTGGCCGACCGCGTAGAGCTCGATCTCCTTGATCTGCTCCGGCGTGTAGCCGAGCGTCTTCAGCGCCTCCGGCACCAGCCGGTTGACGATCTTGAAGTAGCCGCCGCCGGCCAGCTTCTTGAACTTCACCAGGGCGAAGTCCGGCTCGATGCCGGTGGTGTCGCAGTCCATGACCAGGCCGATGGTGCCGGTCGGGGCGACGACGGTGGCCTGGGCGTTGCGGAAGCCGTGGACCTCGCCCAGCTCCAGCGCCTCGTCCCACACCCGCACGGCGGCCAGCGCCAGCTCCTGGTCCGGGCAGAGGTCGGCGACGAAGGGCACCGGCCTGACGGTCAGCGCCTCGTAGCCGTCCATCTCGCCGTTGGCGGCGCGGCGGTGGTTGCGGATGACCCGCAGCATGTGGTCGCGGTTCGCCTCATAGCCGGGGAAGGCCCCCAGCTCCTGCGCCATCTCGGCCGAGGTGGCGTAGGCGACGCCGGTCATGACGGCGGAGATGCCGGCGCAGTAGGCGCGGCCCTCGTCGGAGTCGTAGGGCAGGCCCGACGCCATCAGCAGGCCGCCGAGGTTGGCGAAGCCGAGGCCGAGCGTGCGGAACTCGTAGGAGAGCTGGGCGATCTCCTTCGAGGGGAACTGCGCCATCAGCACGGAGATTTCCAGCACGACGGTCCACAGGCGGCAGGCATGCTCGAACGCCTCGACGTCGAAGGACCCGTCCTTGCGGCGGAACGACATCAGGTTCAGCGAGGCGAGGTTGCAGGCCGTGTCGTCGAGGAACATGTACTCCGAGCACGGGTTCGAGGCGTTGATGCGCCCCGAGGCCGGGCAGGTGTGCCACTCGTTGATGGTGGTGTCGAACTGCACGCCCGGATCGGCGCAGGCCCAGGCGGCATAGCCGACCTTCTCCCACAGGTCGCGGGCGCGGACGGTCTTGTGGACCTTGCCGGTGGTGCGGGCGATCAGGTTCCAGTCGGCGTCGTCCAGCACCGCCTGCACGAAGTCGTTCGACACGCGCACGGAGTTGTTGGAGTTCTGGCCGGCCACCGTCAGGTAGGCTTCGGAATCCCAGTCGGTGTTGTAGGTCTTGAACTCGATGCTCTTGAAGCCCTGCGACGCGAACTGGACCACGCGCTGGATGTAGTTCTCCGACACCTGGTCGCGGCGGGCGGCGAGGATCGCCTTCTTGAGCTCCTTGTTCTCCTTCGGGTCGGTGCCGGACTGCGCCGCGGCCATGACGGCCGTCAGGTGCTTCTGGCAGACCTTGGAGCCGGTCACCAGGGCGGCGACCTTCTGCTCCTCGGTCACCTTCCAGTCGATGTAGGCCTCGATGTCCGGGTGGTCCATGTCCACCGTGACCATCTTGGCCGCCCGGCGGGTGGTGCCGCCCGACTTGATGGCGCCGGCCGCGCGGTCGCCGATCTTCAGGAAGCTCATCAGGCCCGACGACTTGCCGCCGCCGGCCAGCTTCTCACCCTCGCCGCGCAGGCGGGAGAAGTTGGAGCCGGTGCCCGAGCCGTACTTGAACAGGCGCGCCTCGCGCACCCACAGGTCCATGATGCCGCCCTCGTTGACGAGGTCGTCGGCGACGGACTGGATGAAGCAGGCGTGCGGCTGCGGGTGCTCGTAGGCCGAGGCCGAGGAGGTCAGCAGGCCGGTCTTGAAATCGACGTAGAAGTGGCCCTGGCTGGGGCCGTCGATGCCGTAGGCCCAGTGCAGGCCGGTGTTGAACCACTGCGGGCTGTTCGGCGCCGCCATCTGGGCGGCCAGCATGAAGCGCAGCTCGTCGTTGAAGGCGCGGGCGTCGGCCTCGGTATCGAAATAGCCGCCCTTCCAGCCCCAATAGGTCCAGGTGCCGGCCAGCCGGTCGAAGACCTGCTTGGCGGACTGCTCGCCGACGTAGCGCTTCTCCTTCGGCAGGGCCGCCAGCGCCTCCTGGTCGGCTTCCTTGCGCCACAGCCAGGAGGGAACGGTGTTCTCCTCGACGCTGCGAAGGGCTGCGGGAACGCCGGCCTTGCGGAAATACTTCTGGGCCAGGATGTCGCTGGCGACCTGGCTGAAGTTCTCCGGCACTTCGATGTCGGTCTGCGAAAACACCACCGATCCATCGGGGTTCCGGATCTCGCTGGTGGCCCGGCGGAAGCCGATCGCCGCGTAGGCATCCTGACCCTCGATCGTGAAACGACGCTGGATCCGCATGATGAAACGCTCTCCCTCTGGCTGCAGTCCGGACCTGCGGGCGATAGGGCGCAGCTCTCGCTGGCCGCCGGACGCTAGATCCTGTACGTTGGGCGCATCCTAGACACCCAGGGCTGGGCGGGGCAAGTTCGATATCTACATCTTGTGCTCCTTTCTTGCTTGACGTCCCAAAATCTAGGCCCTGGCTCGTGAACGCCGTTGCGGCGCCGCCGGTTCCGCCCCTCTCCGAAAAAAGACTTCCCAAGGGCGTGGAGGCCCGGCGCGCCGTCCGGACCGTCGGCCGAGCCGACGCCTGAAGGCCTGGAGAACCCTAGCTTTAGCGGCTGCCGCGGCGCCGGCCCACCAGATGCGCGACAGCCCCCGACTCGGGAGAGGTACCTCCGGCGGCACCGGCACGACTCGGCCTGAGGCTCGCCGGCGGGATGCAACCATCGGGCGTCGCAGCGGTTAGATCCGCTGCAACCGCACGGGAAGGAGCCCTGTCATGCACAAGATGTTGATTGCGACCCTGTCGGCTTTCGCCCTGATGACCGGCGTCGCGGCGGCCCAGGCACCGGCCGGCAACGCCACCGTGCCGGACGCGCAGAACGCGCCGGTGCGCGGGTCGCTGAGCCCGTCGCTGGGCAGCGGCGGCGCGCCGAGCGTCGAGCAGTTGATGAACAAGTCGGTGGTCGGCGCCGACGACCAGACCATCGGCAAGGTCACCGACGTGATCCTGGGGCCGGACGGCCAGGCGCAGTTGATCGTCGTGCGCAGCGGCGGCTTCCTCGGCATCGGCGGCAAGGACATCGCCGCGGACATGAAGCTGGTGGAGGTCGATCCCGGCAACAACGCGCTGAAGCTGCGCGACGTGACGCAGGCCAGCGTGCGCGACATGCCGGAGTTCCGCTATGACGACAGCATGACTTCGCTGAACCGCGGCCCGCAGCGCGACGCCACCAAGGAGGGTGCCAAGGAATAGCGGCCGGACGGCAGGCGCTCGTCAGCGCTCGTCGGCGCCGGCCCGCGGACGGGAGACCGGACGGCAGAGGTCGTCCATCATCTCGTCCGCCCGCCGGCCGAACCGTTCGGCCAGATGGCGCAGCCGGCCGTCGCCGGTCTTCCGTGCCCGCTCCGCCATATGATGGCTGAGCGCCGCGAACTGCCGGGCGATGGAGGCATAGTCGGGGGTGGTGTAGGCGGGCTCTCCGGTCTGCCCGGCCGCCTCCTGCTGTGCGGGCTGGCCGGCGGAGGCCGGAAGCCGCCCGGGGTGGGAAATACGCGTCGCCAAGACTGGTCCTGCCGTGCCGATGACGCCCTGTTCGGATCGGGCTCATGCTGGCACGGCGGAGGGATGCGCAGAACGCTCGCTTAAGTCGAGCTTCGGCTTCCTTTGGTTGAGGCGGCCGGCCGCGAAGGCCGTGCCAACCGCATAGGACGCGGCAGATTTTTCCCGGTGCCCCACCCTTTGCCGGACAGGCGGACAGACGCTCAGTCGATCAGCAGGTCGAGGGTCGAGCGGACGACCTGCACGATCTCGCCGCCATGCTGGCCGACGGCGACGGACTGGTCGCGGGCGCCGATGATGATGGACAGCTCATGCTCGGTGGTCGGGGCGAAGCGGGCGATCTCCGCCACCAGATCGTCGGCGAGCACGGCGTCGCGCGTGGTTCCCTGGGCATTGGCGGTGCGGTCGCGCCAGACATTCAGCGCGCCGATGATCGCCGCCTCGATCTGCTGCGACTCCTCCTTGCGCTTCAGGTCCTGGAAGAGGACCAGCACCCGCCACGCCCCGTCGGCATAGGCGGTGTCGATTCGCTCGACCTCCACCGTGCGCAGGAAGGCCGACAGATGGGCCTGCGCCTCCTCCGCAGCCGCGTCGGGAATCGTGAAGGTGCGGACTTCCTTGCTCATCGCCCTGTCCTCGCAGGCTGCCGTTCGCTGGTTGCAGCCTACACGAAGCGGCACCACCGCGGCAAATCAGGACCATCCGCGGGGATCTCCGAAAGAGACGGGGCCGAAGGAGGCGGGGCCACCCCCAATGATCCGGGCGCCGGGACGCCGCCGGGGGCGTTGTTGCCGGGAGGGCCGGCGCGCAGACCGCCGGCCCCTGCCCCCTGCTGTTGCCCCCCTGCTGTTGCCCCCTGCCGTTGCCGTGGCGAGCCACCGATGACCGAACCTTCGTCCTCCGCCCCCGGCCCGTCCCCCCGGCCGGGCCCTCCCGAGCTGAGAGCCCCCGGCCCCTTCGCTCCGGAGGAGCCGCCGCCCTCCCCCGCTCCGGCCCCCGGCACCGCCGGCGCTGGCCGGTCGCGCTCGGCCTGCTGGCCGTGCTGCTGCTGGCGGCAGCGGGTGGCGGCCTCTGGATGGCGCACCAGATGCGGATGGAGGCCTTCGTCCGCTTCAACCTGAACCGCATCGCCAACATGGCGGACCGGGCCGGGCGGCAGACGGCGCCGGTCACGGTGGTGGCGCTCGGCGGCGGCGGCCTGCGTGACCGGACGCTGGACGAATCGGGCATGGCGGAGGTCGCGGCACGCCATGGGGTGGACCAGCTCCAGTTCCTGCGCATCGTCCATCCGCAGGGGGAGTTCGCCGACTTCACGCCCCTGCTCGACCGCATCCTGCGGCTGAAGCCGACCCTGGTGCTGGTCGACCGCGGGGTGCTGGCACGGGAGCGCAGCGGGCTCGGCGACGTCGAGGCGACCCTGCTGGCGCTCGCCGGGCTGTGGCAGGGACGCGACGTCCTGCCCGACCAGGTGGCGATCCAGTATGGCCGGAGCTGCGCCCTCGTCCCGGCCGGGGCCGCCCCGCCGGCCGCCGGCCGGGACGAGGGCGATCTGCCGGGCCTGCCCGCCCTCACCCGATTCGCCGGGCGGGCGAAGGCCGCGGGGATCCCGGTCCTGCTGCTCGACCCGGCGCCGGCGGCGCAGGCGGGGGAGGCGGCAGCCGCCTCCCAGGCCGCCTCCCAGGCCGCCGCGCAGGGCCTGCCGGTGCTGCGGCCGGCCATGACCGCGCAGCCCGCCGCCGCCGGCTGCCAGGAGGCGCGCGCCGCCTGGTCGGCCGCCCTGATGGCCGGAGTCGCCGGCACGCTCGCCGCCCCGCGCACCGAGTCCGCCGCCCTGCCCTGACCGGCCGCCCTGGCGGACGCCGGCCCCGGCCGATCATCCGGGCCGGCCGTTCAGCATCCGTTATTGCGGTAATTTTAGGCAAATACTTGACATCCCGCGCCGCAGCGAAGCGGGACTTGCATCGTTCGCTTGTCGCGTGTGATAAGGCGGCAAATGTCGGGCAATGCCAACTGCCTTGTCATCAAAGTGAAACTCTCCGGATTCTAAGATCAGCCGGCCGACGATGCTCATGACCGACCAGACCGCTCCTGCGAAGATCATTCGCAATGATGCGGCACAACAGCGGAATACCAGGATGGATTACAGCGTCCACGATGCGCAGGACAGCACGGAAATCCGCCTGAAGGGCCGGATGACCTATTCGGACCACGACACGTTCCGCTCGGTGATCGCCGCGTTCGAACGGCCGCCGGGGCACCGGATCGTCTTCGACCTGTCCGGCCTGGACTTCGTCGATTCCTCCGGGCTCGGCATGTTCATTATCGCGAAGGATACGGCGGAGAAGCGGAACCTGCAGTTCACGCTGCGCGGCGCCCGCGACGAGGTGCAGCGGCTGATCACCATCGCCAAGTTCCACAAGGTCTTCTCCATCGACGACTGACGGCCGGCCCGCCATGACCACCGGAGCGGCCAGCATGGCCTGTGCGGCAGACCTTTCTCCCCCCGGGCCTCCCTCCGGGTCGTCCCCCTCCACCCTCTACGGGATCGACCTCGGCATTCCGCTGGGCGACCGCCGGGTGCTGGTGGCCGATACCAGCCCGTTCAACCGGCGCACGCTCGCGCGCTTCCTCCAGTGGGCGGGAATCACCAAGGTCGGCTTCGCCGGCAGCGGGCCCGAGGTGCTGGCCCAGGTCGCCGCGATGGAACCGGACCTGCTGCTGATCGACAGCGCCCTGCCGCAGATGGACGGCATCGCCGTCTGCCGCGCGCTGCGCAGCGACCCGCGCTGGCGCGACCTGCCGATCGTGCTGCAGAGCGCCAACCAGTCGGACCATCTGCGCGCCGTCTGCTTCCAGGCCGGCGCCAACGACCTGCTGACCAAGCCGATCAACCCCGGCGAATGCGTCGCCCGCGTGCGCTACCATCTGGAGCGCCGCTCCATGGTCCAGGAACTGCGGTCCTTCCGCGAGCGGCTGGAGCGCGATCTGGCCCAGGCGCGGGCGATGCAGCTCTCCCTGGTGCCGGATGCCGGCTTCCTGGCGCGGCTCGCCGGGCGCAGCGGGCTGGCGATCGAGCCGGTCTTCCAGAGCTCCGACGAGATCGGCGGCGACGTCTGGACGGCGGTGGAGATCGACCCGGACCATGTCGGCGTGCTGGTGGCCGACCTGTCGGGCCACGGCATCACGGCGGCGATCAATGCCTTCCGCCTGCATACGCTGCTGTCGCGCGCCTCGCCCGTCGTGCTGCGCGATCCGGCGGGGCTGCTGTCCTTCCTGAATCTGCGGCTGGCGAAGATCCTGTCGGTCGGGCAGTTCGCGACCTGCTTCTACGGCGTGTTCAACCGCCGCGAGGACCGGTTGCGCTATGCCACCGCCGGCGCGCCGAGCCCGATCCTGCTGCCGGCCGGCGGGGAACCGCGCCGGCTGGATGGCTCCGGCTTCCTGCTCGGCGCCTTCGCGGGCGCCACCTTCGAGACGCAGGACATTCCCTTCCGTCACGGCGACCGGTTGTTCCTCTATTCCGACGGGCTGAGCGAGGCGCGGGACGCCGAGGGCCGGATGCTGGGCGAGGAGGGGCTGACCGCGCTGGTCGCCGCCGTGGGAGCGGAGTCGGAAGCCGAACCGGCCGCCGGACGGGGACTGGAGCGGACCGGGTCGCCGCTGCGCCGGCTGATGGCCCGCTTCACCGGCCGGTTCGGCGACCGGCCGGCCGACGACCTGACCGCCCTGTGGATCGAGCGCGACTGAGCGGCCTTTGCCGCACCTGCGTCACGCAGCCGCAGCATCAACCGGCCTGCCGGGACACCCGGCGGGAGATCCGGCCTTCTGCTTTATCCACTTTTTGATTATGGTTTTCCGTGTCGGGCGGTACCGCAACACGGAGACGGATGCATGGCTTCCATCATGATCAAGAAGGCCGGCGAAGGGCTGGTCTCGCAAGCGCACCGCAGTGCCGATGTCGGCCCGACCAGCGGCAGTTCCATCGTCTATGAAATCCAGAACGTGCCGGACGGTGTCGGCGTCGACGACGTCATCGCCGCTTTCAAGACCTACCGGCCGGCCGACAAGGTCTATGAGATCGACTGGGCCGATCTGGCGAAGTAACAGGGTGCCGGACCGCGTTCCCCTCTCCGCGTGGAGAGGGGAAAGCCGCCTTCGTGATCCCCTGCGCGCTCACCCCTTCTTCGGGAAGCGGGCGACCCAGCGTTCCAGTTCGGCCACGTGCTCCGCCTCTTCCTGGGCGAACTCCTCGGCCATCATGCGGACCTCGGGGTCGCCGGTGGTGCGGGCGACCTCGGCATAGAAGGCCTGGCCGCGCCGCTCGCTGTCCAGCGCGAGGTCCAGCGCATAATCCACCGTCATCAGATAGTGGGAGCCTTCCATGGAGGCGGCCTCCGGGCTCTCGCCGTCGGGCCACTGGAACTCCTCCGGCGCCAGCGCCGGGATGTCGCGGAAGCCGGAGCGCTTGCGCGCCTCGGCCAGATGCAGGCGGGAGAACTCCGCCATCTTGCCGAAGAAGGACGCAACCTCCTGGTTGCCATAGGTCTTCATCGCCTCCGCCAGGTCGGAGAAGCGGTTGGCCGCCTCCTCCTCCAGCGCGCAGGCGTGCGCGAGGAACAGGGCTGGGTCGTGGATGCTGGTCATGGATCCCTGACTTGTGCGAGTGGCGCCGACGACGGGAAAGACCATAGCGTGAATGAGGGATTGGATCCCACCCCCGGCGCGCGCGGGGTGCGGCGGGTGCGACCTTTTGCACCGGCGGGAGGGGTGATCCCCCGCCGACCCCATTGATTTCCGCCGCGTTTCGCGTCAGCAGATGGGCGCATGAGCAAGCCCGCCCTTCCCCCCCTCCCGATCGATCCCGTCCTGCCGGCCCTGGTGGAGGCGCTGGACGGGCGCGGCGTCGCCGTGCTGCAGGCCCCGCCCGGCGCCGGCAAGACGACCCGCGTGCCGCTCGCCCTGCTCGACCGGCCGTGGCTGCAGGGCCGCAAGATCATCGTGCTGGAGCCGCGGCGGCTGGCCGCCCGCGCCGCCGCCCGCCGGATGGCGGCGATGCTCGGCGAAAGCGTCGGCGAGACGGTGGGATACCGCGTGCGGCTCGACACCAGGGTCGGGCCGAAGACGCGGATCGAGGTGGTCACCGACGGGCTGTTCCTGCGCCAGCTCCAGGAGGATGCCGAGCTGCCGGCGGTCGGTGCCGTGCTGTTCGACGAGTTCCACGAGCGCGGCATCGACAGCGACCTCGCCCTCGCCCTGGTGCAGGAGGCGCGCAACGCCCTGCGCGACGACCTGCGGCTGGTGGTGATGTCGGCGACTCTGGACGCCGCCCCGGTCGCCGCCCTGCTGGCCGACGGGGCCGGCCCGGCGCCGATGGTGACCAGCGAGGGCCGCGCCTTCCCGGTCGAGACGCGCCACCTCGACGCCCCGCCGCCCGGCAGCCGGGTGGAGGAGGCGGTGGCCGCCGCGGTGCGCCGCGCCCTGCGCGAGGAGAGCGGCAACGCGCTGGTCTTCCTGCCGGGCACCGGCGAGATCCGGCGGGTGCAGGCCCTGCTGGAACAGGACGGGCCCGGCCCCGACGTCCTGCTCGCCCCGCTCTACGGCGACCTGACGGCCGAGGCGCAGGACCGCGCCATCGCGCCCAGCCCGCCCGGTACCCGCAAGGTGGTGCTGGCAACCGCCATCGCCGAGACCAGCCTGACCATCGAGGGCATCCGCATCGTGGTGGACAGCGGGCTGATGCGCGTGCCGCGCTTCGACCCGCGCAGCGGCATGACGCGGCTGGTGACGGTCAAGGTCAGCCAGGCCTCGGCCGAGCAGCGCCGCGGCCGCGCCGGCCGTCTGGAGCCCGGCGTCTGCTACCGCCTGTGGCCGGAGGCGACCCACAAGGCGCTGGCCCCCTTTACCGCGCCGGAGATCCTGGACGCCGACCTCGCCCCGCTGGCGCTGGAGCTGGCGGTCTGGGGCGTGGCCGACCCGGCGTCGCTCGCCTGGCTCGACCCGCCGCCCGCCGCGGCACTGGCCCAGGCGCGGGAACTGCTGGCCGAGCTGGGCGCGCTGGACGGGCGCGGCGCGATCACACTGCACGGCCGGCGCATGGCCGGCTTCGGCGTCCATCCCCGCCTCGCCCACATGATGCTGAAGGGCAAGGAGATGGGACAGGGTGTGCTGGCCTGCGAACTGGCCGCCCTGATGGGCGAGCGCGACATCGTCCGCGCCCAGCCGGGCTTCCGCGACGCCGACCTGCGGCTGCGCGTCGACCTGCTGCGCGGACTGGAGGGCGGTGGCCGGGGCGGCGTCGGCCGCGGGCTGACGCTGGAGCGCGGCGGCGCCCAGCAGGCGTTGCGGCAGGCCCGGCAATGGCAGCGGCAGCTCGGCGTCAAGGGAGAGGGCAAGGGCGGGGCCAAGGGAGGAGACGGCGACACGGCGGCGACCGGCCTGCTGGTGGCGCTGGCCTATCCCGACCGCATCGGCCAGCGCCGGCCGGGCAGCGGGGCCGGCGGTGCGGCGGCGCAATACCGGCTGTCCGGCGGGCGCGGCGCCTATTTCGCCGAGCATGAGCCGCTGGCGGCCGAGGACTGGCTGGCGATCGCCGACCTGGACGGGGCGGTGCGCGAATCGCGCATCTTCCTGGCCGCCCCGCTCACGCTGGCCGAGCTGGAGGAGACCTTCGCCGAGCAGATCCGCAGCGAGACCGTCGTCGCCTGGGACGGGCGCGAGCAGGCGGTGCTGGCCCGCCGCCGCCGGATGCTGTTCGCCCTGGCGCTGAAGGACGAGCGGCTGAACAACCCGCCGCCCGAGCAGATCGCCGGGGCGATGCTGCAGGGCATCCGCGGGATGGGGCCTGCCTGCCTGCCCTGGAGCGACGAGCTGCGCAAATGGCAGTCGCGCGTCCTGTTCCTGCGCCGCATGGAGGGGGAGGACTGGCCGGACGTCTCGGACGCCGCGCTGATGGACGGGCTGGAGGAGTGGCTCCTGCCCTTCCTCGACGGGGTGTCGCGCCGGGCGCATCTCGACCGCATCGACCTCGGCGCGGCGCTGCGCGGCCGGCTGCCCTGGGCGCAGCAGCAGCGGCTGGACAGGGAGGCGCCGACCCATGTCGAGGTGCCGAGCGGTTCGCGCGTGCCCATCGACTATTCCGGCGACGAGCCGGTGCTGGCCGTCCGCCTGCAGGAGATGTTCGGGCTGGCCGAGACGCCGCGCATCGCCGGCGGCAAGGTCGCCTTGCTGCTGCACCTGCTGTCGCCGGCCCGCCGCCCGGTGCAGGTCACCCGCGACCTCGCCAGCTTCTGGGCCAACGCCTACAAGGCGGTGAAGGCCGACCTGAAGGGCCAGTATCCCAAGCACTACTGGCCGGACAACCCGCTGGAGGCCGAGCCGACCGCCCGGGCGAAGCCGCGCGGGCGGTGAGCGGCGGCATTCGCGCCCCGACAGCCTCGCCGGACCGGCCGCCTAGACGATGCCGCTCGGCGCGGTCACCGCGTGCTCCTTCAGCACCGCCTCGGATACCGCCGACACCTCGACGAGCTGCACCTCGTAGCCCCAGAGGTTGGCGATGTGGCGCAGCACGGCCTTGGCGTCGCTCTCGTCCAGCAGGATGCCGTTGGTCACCCGGTGGTGCAGGATCAGCTTGCGGTCGCCCGCCAGATCGACGTCGACGATCTGGATGTCCGGCTCCAGGAAGCCCAGGTCGTACTGGCGCGCCATCATCTTGCGCAGGCTGCGGTAGCCCCGCTCGTTGTGGATGTGCTCGACCAGCAGATAGGGGTCCTCGGCGTCGTCGCGCACGCTGAACAGCTTCATCTTCCGGATCAGGTGCGGGCTGAGATACTGCAGGACGAAGCTCTCGTCGCGGAAGTTCGCCCAGGCCTCGCGCAGCGCCGCCATCCCGTCGCCGCTGCCGGCCAGCTCGGGGAACCACTGGCGGTCCTCCTCGGTCGGCTCCTCGGCGATGCGCTTGATGTCCTGCATCATCGCGAAGCCCAGCGCATAGGGGTTGATGCCCGAGAAGCGCTGGTCGTCGAATTCCGGCTGGAAGACGACGGAGGTGTGCGAATGCAGGAATTCCAGCATCGCCCCTTCGTTGATCATCCCCTTCTCGTGCAGCCGGTTCATGATGGTGTAGTGAACGAAGGTCGCGCAACCCTCGTTCATCAGCTTGGTCTGCTTCTGGGGATAGAAATACTGTGAGATGTGCCGGACGATGCGGAGAATTTCCCGCTGCCAGTGCTCCAGCCGCGGCGCCTTCTTCTCCAGGAAATAGAGAAGGTTCTCCTCCGGCAGGCCGAGCAGCTTCTTGCGCTCCGACACCGACTTTGGCGGACGCTGGCCGGCGGTCGGCTTGGGCACCGTGCGCCACAGGTCGTTGAAGGTCTGTTCCTGGTATTCCTGCCGCTCGCGCTCCCGCTTCTGTTCGAGGCGCAGGTCGAGCGAGCGCTTCTTCGGGTATTTGTGCACCCCCTGGTTCATCAGGGCGTGGGCGGCGTCCAGCACCCGCTCCACCGCGGCGTAGCCGTAGCGTTCCTCGCACTGCGAGATGTAGGCCTTGGCGAACTCCAGATAGTCGAGGATGCCCTCGGCGTCGGTCCACTGCTGGAAGAGCTGGTTGTTCTTGAAGAAGTGGTTGTGCCCGAAGGCGGCGTGCGCGATGACCAGCGTCTGCATCGTCATGGTGTTTTCTTCCATGATGTAGCTGATGCAGGGGCTGGAGTTGATGACGATCTCGTAGGCAAGGCCGCGGTAGCCCTTGCGGTAGAGCATCTCGTCGCGCGCGAAATGCTTGCCGAAGGACCAGTGCTTGTACATCAGCGGCATGCCGATCGAGGAGTAGGCGTCGAGCATCTGCTCGGCCGTGATGACCTCGATCTGGTTGGGATAGACGGTGAGGCCCATCTCCTTCAGCGCGATATGCTCGACGGCGTCATAGACGCGCTTGATCTTGTCGTAGTCCCAGTCCACCCCCTCGTAGAGGAGGGCTTCGGGCTTGGAAACGATCTCGATACCCATGGGTCGGCCTCCGTTCAGGCGCCGGCCTTCTCGCGGGCGAACAACTCGCGGAAGACGGGGAAGATTTCACGGCGCGAGCGCACGCGGCGCATGGCGAGCGGCAGGTCGGGCCGCTGCACCTGCTTGTAGGTGCGCCACAGCTCCGTCTCGCGGCCCAGCGCCGACAGGCCCATGTTGTGCTCCGCCGCCACCTCGATGTAGGCGAAATACTGGCACATGGGCAGGATCACGTCGCGCAGCAGGGTCACCGACTTGGCATTGTCCGACGACATGTTGTCGCCGTCCGACGCCTGGGCGGCGTAGATGTTCCACTCGTTCTCCGGATAGCGCTCCTTGACGACGCGCTCCATCTCCTCCAGCGCGGTGGAGACGACGGTGCCGCCGGTCTCCGTCGAATAGAAGAAGGTCTCCTCGTCCACCTCCTTCGCCTCGTGGGTGTGGCGGATGAAGACGATGTCCACCGAGCGGTAGCGCCGCTTCAGGAACAGGTAGAGCAGCATGAAGAAGCGCTTGGCGAGATCCTTCATGTGCTCGGTCATCGAGCCGGAGACGTCCATCAGGCAGAACATGACCGCCTGCGCGATGGGCTTCGGCACCGATTCGAACCGGTTGTAGCGGACGTCGATCGGATCGATGAAGGGGATGCGCCTGGACCGCAGGTAGAAGCGTTCGAGCTGCTCGCGCAGGGCCTGGATCTGCTCCGGATCCTCGCCGGCCTCCTCCGCCTCCTTCAGCATCTTCTCCAGCTCGGCGATCTCGTCGGGCTTGGGACGCTTCAGCGCGATGCGGCGGCTCAGGCTGTTGCGCATGGTGCGCACCAGGTTGAGGTTGGCGGGCGACCCCGTCACCGAATAGCCGGCCCGCGTCAGCGAGTGCGACTCCGACTGCTTGACCTTCTGCTTCACCAGGTCGGGAAGCTCGAGATCCTCCAGGAAGATGTCCAGGAACTCCTCGCGGGAGAGGACGAAGCGGAAATCGTCCTCGCCCTCGCCGTCCGGGCTGCCCTCGCTGCCGCGGCCGCCGCCGCCGCCGTCCGGGCGCTGGATGGTGTCGCCCTCCACATACTCCTTGTTGCCGGGGACGACATAATTGCGCACGCCCCCGCTGCTGGAGCGGTGGAAGGAGGGTTCCCGCACGCCACCGGCGGAGATGGTGACCTTCTCGCCGTTCTCGATGTCCTGGATGCCCCGCTTGCCCGAGGCATCCCGCACCGCCTTCACCACCTGTTCCTTGGCGCGACGCAGGAAGCGCTGGCGGTTGGCCAGGCTCTTGCCCTGCGGGTTCAGGCGACGGTCGATGATGTTCATCAAGGGGAAACCCCTCCCACCCGTTCGTAGGCTGTCTTCGGGCCGGCCGGCCGGTCACCCGGCCTGTTTGACCCGCATATACCACTCGACCAGCCGGCGGACCTGCCGCTCGGTGTAGCCGCGCGTCATCATGCGCGAGACGAACTCGTTGTGCTTCTTCTCGGTCTCGCTGTCCTTCTTCGAGCCGAAGCTGATGACCGGCAGCAGATCCTCGACCTGGCTGAACATCCGCTTCTCGATCACCTCGCGGATCTTCTCGTAGGAGGTCCAGGACGGGTTGCGGCCGGCGTTGGCGGCCCGCGCGCGCAGCGCGAACTTCACCACCTCGTTGCGGAAGTCCTTCGGGTTGGCGATGCCCGCCGGCTTCTCGATCTTGGTCAGCTCCTGGTTCAGCAGCTCGCGGTTCATCAGCTGGCCGGTGTCGGGATCCTTGAAGTCCTGATCCTCGATCCAGGCGTCGGCATAGTCGACATAGCGGTCGAACAGGTTCTGCCCATAGTCGTGATAGGATTCCAGATAGGCCTTCTGGATCTCGTTGCCGATGAACTCCGCGTAGCGCGGCGCCAGCTCGGCCTTGATGAACTCGATGTACTTCTTCTCGGTGTCGTCGGGGAACTGCTCGCGCTTGATCGACTGCTCCAGGATGTACATCAGGTGCACGGGATCGGCCGAGATCTCCGTGCTGTCGTAGTTGAAGGTGGCGGCCAGCACCTTGAACGCGAAGCGCGTCGAGATGCCGTCCATGCCCTCGTCCACGCCGGCCTGGTCCTTGTACTCCTGCATGGACTTGGCCTTGGGATCGGTCTCCTTGACGCTCTCGCCGTCATAGACGCGCATCTTGGAATAGAGGCTGGAGTTCGGATGCTCGCGCAGCCGCGACAGCACCGAGAAGCGCGCCAGCATCTGCAGGGTCGACGGCGCGCAGGGCGCCGTGGCGAGGTCGGAACCGCTGACCAGCTTCTCGTAGATCTTCTGCTCCTCCGCCACCCGCAGGCAGTAGGGGACCTTGATCACGCAGATGCGGTCGATGAAGGCCTCGTTGTTCTTGTTGTTCTTGAAGGTCTGCCACTCCGCCTCGTTGGAGTGGGCGAGGATGATGCCCTGGAAGGGAATGGCGCCGATGTTCTCCGACCCGACATAGTTGCCCTCCTGCGTCGCGGTCAGCAGGGGGTGCAGCATCTTGATCGGGGCCTTGAACATCTCCACGAATTCCATGATGCCCTGCGTCGCCCGGTTCAGGCCGCCGGAGAAGCTGTAGGCATCCGGATCGTTCTGGCTGAACATCTCCAGCTTGCGGATATCGACCTTGCCGACCAGCGAGGAGATGTCCTGGTTGTTCTCGTCGCCCGGCTCCGTCTTGGTCACGCAGATCTGGCGCAGCTTGCTGGGATGCAGCTTGACCACCTTGAAGCGGGAGATGTCGCCGCCGAACTCGTCGAGACGCTTGATCGCCCAGGGGCTCATCAGGCCGGTCAGGCGCCGGCGCGGGATGCCGTAGCGCTCCTCGATCATCGGGCCGATCTCTTCCGGATTGAAGAGGCCGAGCGGACTCTCGAAGATCGGGCTGACCTCCCTGCCGGCCTTCAGCGCGTAGATCGGGCACTTCTCCATCAGCGACTTCAGCCGCTCGGCGAGCGAGGACTTGCCGCCGCCGACCGGGCCCAGCAGGTAGAGGATCTGCTTGCGCTCCTCCAGCCCCTGGGCGGCATGGCGGAAGAAGCCGACGATGCGCTCGATCGTCTCTTCCATGCCGAAGAAATCGGCGAAGGCGGGATAGACCTTGATGGTCCGGTTCATGAAGATGCGGCCAAGGCGCGGATCCTTGGCGGTGTCGACCACCTCCGGTTCCCCGATCGCGGCGAGGATGCGCTCTGCCGCGGTGGAGTACGTCATGGGGTCGTCACGGCAGGCCTCCAGATATTCCGTGAGGGACATCTCGACCTCGCGGCGCCCCTCATAGGACTGCGTGTAGCGCGTGAACAGTTCGTCGGCCGGGAACATTCGTCGCTCCGTCTTCGTCTAGTCCGATGCGTCGGGGCCACCGCCGGGAAACCCGGACGGCGCGGGCGGCAGATGCCGCAGTCGCTCAGGCGGCTTCAGCCGCAGTCGCTCAGGCGGCGGGTGCCGCAATGGCTGAAGCGGCAGGTGCCGCAATGGTTGGGGTGGTGCGGGCCTTATCCCCCCGCCCTGCCCTCGCTCACCGAAGAAAGCCAGCACAGTTATCCGGTTTTTGTCGCAAAACCGCGCCCCCACGGGGTCGCCGAACTCGAACGAGTCAAAACTGAATGTAATGCTCGACCTAGAGCTTTCCAGGCACTCAGGGTTAATAAGCGGAAAGCCCGTCGGGAAGGGATCGCAGACCATCCGGCGTAGGCCGAACGGAGAAAAACGGCTCGCCTGATTTGCCGTGGCGGGATGCGTGGGACGCTGCACGGCGGCGTGGCGACGCCGCGCGTCCGACCTTGAACCGTTCCGGACCGAACAGGCGGATAATCTCACGCCATCGCCCTCCAGAGTCTGGTACCGGCGGGACCCGTCGGCAGACGGGCGGTTCCGGTACGACGGTTAATCGTAAGCGTGCTCCTCAAACATTAACAATTTTTGACACGGCCCGGTGCCCGCGGCGCCGGCAAAAGGTTGGACCTTCACCGGCGCAGGGGGAGTGCCGCCATCGGGTCCGCCCGGCCCTCTGCCGATCGGAGAGGATCGCGGCTTCCCCTTAAGTCAGATGGTGGGACCCAACCTGGGCCGTCAACAAGGCGGAAATTGGGCCAAGCCACGGCGCCGGCGGCGCATCCTGCGGACGGCGCGACAAAAAACCGTAACACTTCAAAGCTTTGGCACCTCTGCCACAGGGGTGCGAAAAATTGTGGCAGCGGATCGGACAGCCTTCTTGACCGGTGGGCGGAGCAATGAGCCTCGCCCGCCGGACCGGCGGGCGTCAGGCAAAGCGCGGCATGAAGGCGCGGCGCAGATCCTCGGCGCTCACCGGCTTGGCCAGCAACACATCGGCGCCGGCCCCGAGGGCTTCCTGCCGCCGGTCGTCGTCGACCCGGCTGGACATCAGCACGACCGGCAGGTTGCTGCTGCGCGGATCGCCGCTGGACCGCAGGCTGCGCACGAAGGCGAAGCCATCGGTCGGCTGCATCTCGACATCGCAGAGCACCGCATCCGGTCCATGGGCCGAGACCGCGGTCAGCCCGCTTTCCCCATCGGAGGCCTGGAGCACCGTGGCGAAGCCGAGCGCCGCCAGCATCTTCGCCAGCACCATCCGGGTGAAGGACTCGTCCTCGACAACCAGAACCGATCGTCCCGCGAATGCCCCGTCACCGGTCATGGAGGTCCTCTTCTGGCTTATGGCCGGAGCCGGTACCGTCACGCTTGGGCTCCGCCGTTGGTGTACGACGGGTGGCCGCCTGTTGCAACCGGCTCGCAGCGGGTCTCGCCGGTTTCGGAGGGGGTATTGCGCCGGACGGCGGCGGCGGCTTAGATCGGGGCATGAGCTTCATGGACCGCATCCGCGCGTGCAACGCGCATGACCTTTCCGGCTTCCGCCCGTTCGAACTGGAAGGTCACCGTCTCGGCTGGATCAGCCACAGCCTGGCCGACCGGCTTCCCTCCATCGATCCCGGCTTCGTCAGCAACGCGGAGCGGGTGACGCTCGCCCCGGAGATCCGCGACTTCGAAGCCCGCTCGGCCGTGCTGCAGCATGCCGCGGAGTTCCTGTTCGAGGAGGGGCGGGTCGCAAAGCTGCGCGGCGAATACTACCCGGTGGCGCCGCGCTGGGGGCGGAGCCGCTGGCCCGGCTGGACCGCGCGGCGGTCGCCGCCTTCGGCATCGAATCCTACGGACTGCACGTCAACGGCTTCGTCCGCGGGCCGGACGGGGCGCTGTCGCTGTGGATCGGGCGGCGGGCGATGGACCGCGAGGTCTGCCCCGGCCAGTACGACAACATGATCGCCGGCGGCCAGCCGATCGGCCTGTCGCTGGAAGAGAACCTGATCAAGGAAGCTTCGGAGGAGGCCGGACTGGCCGCCGAGGTCGCCCGCCGTGCCGTGCCGGTCGGCGCCATCAGCTACACCCTGGAAACCGACGGCGGGCTGAAGCAGGACCGGCTGTTCGTCTACGACCTCGAACTGCCGGCCGACCTGGTCCCGGAGAACACCGACGGCGAAGTCGAAAGCTTCGCGCTGTGGCCGGTCCAGCAGGCTCTGGAATCGGTGCGCGACAGCGAGGACTGGAAGTTCAACGTCAACCTTGTGGTGATCGACTTCCTGATCCGCCATGGCGTGATCCATCCCGGCAACGAGCCGGATTATCTGGAGATCGTCCGCGGCCTGCGCCGATAGAACCGGACGCCCCGCTTGCGTCAAGTCCGGTCAGTCGCCCGACCGTGACGCAAGCGGACGGTTCCGGCCATTATGGGGCGGGTGACGGGGCGCGGCCTGGACGGCCTGGACGGCCTGGATTGACGACGAGCCACCGTCCGAACAGGCAAAAGCCCGCGCTCCATTTTGGATGCGGGCTGTGTGGTATCGGTGGTTGCGGGGGCAGGATTTGAACCTGCGACCTTCAGGTTATGAGCCTGACGAGCTACCGGGCTGCTCCACCCCGCGGGAAGACCGTGGTCCGGCATCCGGCCGGAACGCGTGGGCGGCGTGGGTCCGGGGCGGACCGGCATGACGATGAGAAGAGTGCGAACCCTGAGCTTGGGAGGACGGGGCCAACTTGTGCCGTGGTGACCTGGCGGCGACCTACTCTCCCACATCTTAAGATGCAGTACCATCGGCGCTGAGGCTTTTCACGGCCGAGTTCGGAATGGGATCGGGTGTTTGACACCTCGCCATGACCACCAGGTCACCGCGGCACAAGGATGCCTCACCGTCCACCCCCGCTCGGGGATCGCGCTTGCCGGCGCGTGCCGCTGTCGTAGCGGCCCGGGCCCGGCGTTGCAAGTGTTTTTCGTCCAAGGACACGCCCCTCCAGGGGCGTCATCGACAAGGCGTCTGGCTGGCGCGTGCAGGCAGGCTTGCTGCTGCGCGCGGCGCCGGCTCGAAGGCTGAAATCAAGCCGCTCGAGCGATTAGTAAGGCTTAGCTTCAGGTGTTGCCACCCTTCCACACGCCTCCTATCGACGTGATGGTCTATCACGGCTCTTGTGGGGAGGTCTGGTTTAGAGGTGGGTTTCCCGCTTAGATGCTTTCAGCGGTTATCCCGTCCGCACTTAGCTACCCGGCTGTGCCACTGGCGTGACAACCGGTACACCAGAGGTGCGTCCATCCCGGTCCTCTCGTACTAGGGACAGATCCTCGCAAAACTCCGACACCCACGGCAGATAGGGACCGAACTGTCTCACGACGTTCTAAACCCAGCTCACGTACCACTTTAATCGGCGAACAGCCGAACCCTTGGGACCTGCTCCAGCCCCAGGATGTGATGAGCCGACATCGAGGTGCCAAACGACGCCGTCGATATGGACTCTTGGGCGTCATCAGCCTGTTATCCCCGGCGTACCTTTTATCCGTTGAGCGATGGCCCGTCCACGTGGAACCACCGGATCACTATGGCCGACTTTCGTCTCTGCTCGACTTGTCGGTCTTGCAGTCAGGCGGGCTTATGCCATTGCACTCGACGAGCGATTTCCGACCGCTCTGAGCCCACCATCGCGCGCCTCCGTTACTCTTTGGGAGGCGACCGCCCCAGTCAAACTACCCGCCATGCAGGGTCCCGGCTCCGGATCACGGAGCGCGGTTAGATGCCAGAGACCTCAAGGGTGGTATTTCAAGGGTGGCTCCACCCGAGCTGGCGCCCGGGCTTCCTAGCCTCCCACCTATCCTACACATGAGATCCCTAGCACCACTGCAAAGCTGTAGTAAAGGTGCACGGGGTCTTTCCGTCTGACCGCGGGTACTCCGCATCTTCACGGAGAGTTCAATTTCGCTGAGTTGGTGTTGGAGACAGCGGGGAAGTCGTTACGCCATTCGTGCAGGTCGGAACTTACCCGACAAGGAATTTCGCTACCTTAGGACCGTTATAGTTACGGCCGCCGTTTACCGGGGCTTCAATTCAAGGCTTGCACCTCTCCTCTTAACCTTCCGGCACCGGGCAGGCGTCAGACCCTATACGTCGCCTTGTGTGGCTTCGCAGAGCCCTGTGTTTTTAGTAAACAGTCGCCACCCCCTGGTCTGTGCCCCCCACAGGTGGTTGCCCACCCATGGGGCCCTCTTCTTCCGAAGTTACGAGGGCAATTTGCCGAGTTCCTTCAACACCATTCTCTCAAGCGCCTGGGTATGCTCTACCAGTCCACCTGTGTCGGTTTCGGGTACGGTCTGTACGGCGGGGCTGTTTCCTGGGACGGGTCCACAGCACGCCCAATCCGATAAGGGCGTACACGCTTTCCCATCCGTCACCTCCGCCAGGCCCAGGACTATTAACCTGGTTCCCATCGACTACGCCTTTCGGCCTCGCCTTAGGGGCCGGCTCACCCTGCGTGGATTAACCTTGCGCAGGAACCCTTGGACTTTCGGCGAGAGTGTTTCTCACACTCTTTGTCGCTACTCATGTCAGCATTCTCACTTCCGATACCTCCAGGCGGCCTCACGGACACCCTTCGCAGGCTTACGGAACGCTCCGCTACCACGTGATCTGACGATCACATCCGCAGCTTCGGTACACGGCTTGAGCCCCGTTACATTTTCGGCGCAGGCCGGCTTAACTAGACCAGTGAGCTATTACGCTTTCTTTAAAGGATGGCTGCTTCTAAGCCAACCTCCTGGTTGTCATGGCCTTCCCACATCCTTTCCCACTTAGCCGT